>NZ_JBQFYU010000001.1:0-477970 GCF_056541705.1 Ruegeria sp. AG1
CACCCTTACTGATCAGCGCAATCGGAACGCTGTTATTCTCATAAAAACCGCTATCCGCGGTCTTAATGTCCAAATCCGTAAACGGTTCTTTAATCGACATCAATTTCCTCCGTGTTGTCGATTTGATAGGGTGGAAGGCCGTTCTTTTTGCTGGCTCTTCTCTTATGTTATTGCGGTGAACGCACCGGTCGTTCAGGCGCGCGGCTTTAAATCCTGACCCACTCAGGTTCTGTCGCGCCTTGAATTTTTCCTTGTGATTTCGATGTTAAACGGACACCGAAAAGGCGCCTTTGGATAAGTGGGTTGGTTGGAAAGGCTAGACACTCTTGGCGTGTGTGGTGCTCCGGATTCCGACCTTTTCGGTCGCAATGACGACGGATTCTGCGAGCCTCATTGACGAAAAGGGGCGTTTTGGCTGATCGCATTCACCGAAAACGACACAGAGACACGTGAAGCTCAACGTAAATTGGTGCTAGTTTGGTAGTATTACCCAACGGGACGCTGTTCAGGGCTGCGCCTGCACTTATAGTCTTTGCCAATACACTCTGGTCGTCTTGAAGAGGGGGTGGGGCGTGGATCACAATGTCGATATGCAAATCATCGGGGCCGGGATTTCCGGGCTGACCATGGCGCTTGAGGCGCGCAAACGTGGCCTTCGCAACATCGCCATTCTGGAAAAGGCAGGTGATATCGGCGGGACATGGCGCGAGAATACCTATCCCGGTGTTGCCTGCGATATCCCCTCGCACCTCTATTCGATGGCCACGCATCTAAACCCGAACTGGAGCCGCGCCTATGCGGGAGGGGCCGAGATTCAGGCTTATTTGCAGGGTGTTGCGCGCAATGAAGGCCTTTACGACCTCTGTCATTTTCAGCAGGAGTTGAAGTCGGCCAAATGGGATGGCGCGCGCTGGCAAGTCGAGACGGAGTCGGGGCAGAGCTGGTCGGCGCGGTTTCTGGTTTCGGCCATCGGTGCGTTGCATCATCCCAGTATTCCGGACATTGCAGGGGCCGACAGTTTTCCGGGCCCGACGTTTCATTCTGCGCAATGGGATCACAACGTCTCGATCGCGGGTAGGCGCGTAGCAGTGGTCGGAACGGGTGCCTCGGCGGTGCAATTCGTACCAGAGATCGCCAAAACGGCCCGCCATGTCACGATTTTCCAACGCAGCGCGCCTTATGTTCTGCCGCGTCCTGACGGCCCGATCGCGCCTTGGGTTAGCAGGCTTTACGCGCGGATTCCTTTGTTGCCGCGACTGCGGCGCAAGCTGATCTTCGCGATCTTCGAGTATCGCCATCGGGTGTTCCGCGGTGAACCGCGAATGGTGCAATATGCCATGAAGTTGTGGCGAAAAGAGCTTGAACGCGCGATCTCAGACCCTGCCGAAATCGAGAAGCTGACGCCAGATTACCGGATTGGCTGTAAGCGGATCCTCAGTTCGAACGATTGGTATCCGGCGCTTGCGCGCGACAATGTCGACGTCATATCGCAAGCAGTCCGTTCGATTGACGGAGACAGGATCATCGCAGCCGATGGCAGCGAAACGCAGGCTGACATCCTGATCTGGGGCACTGGCTTTCACGTCACCGATATGGTCGAACGCCTCGATATCACGGGGACAGATGGGCAGACATTGCGCAATGCATGGGCGAAGGGGATGCAGGCCAATCTGGGCACAGCCATCGCAGGATTTCCGAATTTCTTCATACTGCTCGGGCCTCATACGGGCCTCGGCCACAACTCGGTCGTGCTGATGATTGAGGCTCAGGTCGGCCATATCGGCCGCGTTCTGGACGGGATCCAAAGCCAAGGGCTGGAGGCGGTTGTTCCCGACCCCGCACGGCAAGCCGCGTTTACCAAGGAAATGCAGGACCGTCACACTGACAGTGTCTGGCAGGTCGGAGGGTGCTCGTCTTGGTATCAAGACGCCGAGGGGCGCAACACGACTCTGTGGCCCGGAACAGTTGCAGAATTTCAAAAACGCATGGCACAATCCGGGTTAGAGCAATACGCCCCGGTTCCAACCGCAGGCAGCGAGGTTTGATATGACGACGCTTCTTATTCTATTGGCCGTCTTCGCAGTGTTTCTGCTGGCAATGAACCTATGGACCCGTAGCCTGATGCGGGAAGGGCTGAAAACCGTTCCACAGATGGGACAAATCCTTCCGGTGCGCGGTGGGCGCATTCACTACGTTGAAAAAGGTGACCCGAACGCGCAAACCATCGTGATGATCCACGGGCTGGCGGGTCAATTGCAGCACTATACCTACGCACTGGTCGACAAACTGGCCGAGGAGTACCACGTCATCGCCCTTGATCGACCGGGATGCGGGTATTCCACTCGAGACAGCGCCGATTTGGCCCGTCTGCCAGAACAGGCGCGGATGATAGCCGAGTTTCTTGAGGCCAAAGAAGTCTCTGGTGCGATTCTGGTTGGGCATTCGCTGGGCGGGGCGGTTTCGCTCGCGATGGCGCTCGACTTTCCCGAAAGGGTAGGCGGGCTGGCGCTGCTTGCCCCGTTGACCCAAAAACTGCCGGGAACGCCAGCGGTTTTCAAACCGTTGGAGATTCGCACGCAATGGCTGCGTCGCTTGATTGGCAACACGCTGGCCGTTCCCATTGCAGCAAAAACCGCACCGCATACATTGGGCGCAGTGTTCGACCCGGAAACGCCGCCTTCGGATTTTCTGGATCGCGCGGGCGGCGCACTTGGCCTGCGCCCCTCGGCCTTTGTCACGGCGTCCGAGGATGTTATCGGCGTTGATCTTAGCATTTCCGAGCAAGTGGCCCGATATGATGCGCTCCGGACGCCGGGTGCCATCCTCTATGGCACCGAGGATGCAATCCTGTCCGCCCCTCACCACGGCCCGCCGATGGAGCGCTTTGGGCTGGGATATGAGGTGATTGACGGGGCAGGGCATATGATCCTGATCACCGAGCCTGACCGCTGCGCCGCTTTCATCGCCGGTGTTGCGTCTGGGATTTCGGCGGATGCTGCTCTGCCGCAGGAGGGGCAGCCGACGAACTGAAAGAATCCGCTAGTTGGGGGTGTTTTCCCTCTTGACCCTCCCTGACCGCTCCCTTAAATCGCCTCTCACTCATGGCGGAGTAGCTCAGTTGGTTAGAGCAGCGGAATCATAATCCGCGTGTCGGGGGTTCAAGTCCCTCCTCCGCTACCAAACACCCCTCATGAAACGCCCTAAAACAAAGTGCCTTTCAAAGGTGACCGGGGCCAGAGCCCCATATAGACCCCCACATATTCAGCGTATGAATGGTATTCAAGGTTCTTCATAGCCGCTGTTGTTGATCTGACTTGCTTCCGAATTCGTTATCTCGTTGAGGAAGCGAGAGTTACCATGCAAATCGAACCGCGCACATCCAAATTTGAGAAACGAGAATTGAGACTTGAGTGGAAGCATCCAAGGTGTAGCGCCTGCCTAGGTTCAAGGGAACTGAGCCTTGAGCATGTGATACCAGACAGTTTTGAAGGAGTTCTCACGCCTCGATTTCTTTACCGGGAATGCAAAAGCCGATTTGGTTCCTCATTCGAAGGAGCGAGAAGCCTCGCTCATGAACTCTGTAACGCATGGCTCAAACCCCAAGACAGATGACAAGAACGCAAAGTCAAGCTATTATGTCAGCATTATTGACGTAAAAATAACGGTAATCACGGTTTAATGACTCACGGCGAGCCAAAGCCCAAACGCGGTCCAGACGGAAAGTTCCTACCAGGGCACAAACCGCCAAAGTCGCCCGGTCGACCACGAGGATCGATTGGGGTTCAGGCTCGGGCATCAAAATTGGCGGGCGAAAGTCTTGAACAGACGCTTACACGCGCCAAAGAAATAATTTCTGACGAACTGGAAGATGGTAATCCCGCAATTGCGCAATGGCTCATCGACCCGGTTCGACCGCGAGGACGATCTGATTCCGTGCAACTGGCTGGAGACATCTGCTTGGAAACCATCGAAGACATTGTCGTTACTTCAAAACGTGTTGCGATGGCCGTTTCTCAAGGTGAAATCAGTTTGTAGGATTCTAAGCGGTTGCAGGAGGCTCTGTGAAGATACGTGCAGTTGAAAAGCATAGGGCAACTTTCTGCGCTTCGTGCTCAGGTGGATAAGCCGCAACAAACCCGCAGCGGACCACAGGCAGTGAGCAACTCTCTGGTGCTAAAATGCGGCCGCTTACGCGAGACTTACAAGCAAGACTACCCGAAGTTGGATATGGTGTCAGATGAGTAATTTGTCTCGCAAGCTTGAATTACAGGCGAACTAATGGAACGGACAAATCCATGTCTTACTTTGCGGAAGTTACGGCTTCGCTGAAAACCGCTCGAGAGGCTGAAGCAAGACTGGCGATCGCCATCGGCATTCGGAGCAGATTGGTGCTCTTCCCCCTAAATTGATGTCCCCACGGCGAGAACTCTATGAAGCAAGCCGATTGCTGTCTGCGGCCATAGCAAACTTTAAAGAACATAGCTCGTAGCAATGGTGACCATGTAGACGCCCCGCTCGCCTCGATGTGCCATTGTGGGCCTCCCCGGCCAGCACGCCGCTGCCCCGGGGTTCTGAGGCTCAGAGAACCCTTGATTTGGTTGTGTTCGGCCCGTCCGTCAGGCGGATGCGCCTTCATCTGAACAGCACGCGTCAAGGCACTGAATGTCGCAACCACAATCCCGTTCAGTTTTGCAGTCACAATCACAACTACCTATACAGGCGAACTTTTTGGGTTTAGGGCTTGTATAGGCCATTAGATCCATGACCTTCTCAGGCATTTCCGGATCATCGCTTTGGATGACCAACTCTGCGGCCCGAGGACATTTCTCATCGGCCAGGTAGCGGATGAGCACATTCAGGCAAGCACCCGGATGTAGCCGTGCCGGGAAGGGATTGTTGACCAAGCTCCAGACTTTGCTGGGTCGTTTCAGATCGACGCTAGAGACCGAAAGCGGGCAGTCACCTGTGTTGCATATTGCGATCATGCGCTCGCCCATACATCCTTCGGCGACACCGCCGATGCAAGTCGACCCAGTGACCGTCAGCTTGCCTGAAGGCGCAAGCCCGGATACCGATACACTCTTTGGCCCGGATGGATCATTGCTGGTCACCGTGATGGTCCCGGACTTTGACCCAAAGCTTGTGGGCGCAAATCGGACCGGGATTTCCACGGCCGTCCCCGGGGCAATCGTCAGCGGGAAACTCCGAACTTCGGCAATACGAAAATCGCCCGATGAGGACGAGATATTCGTGACCATTAGCGGGCATGGACCGCTGTTCAGAATACTGAGCGGCTTGTCTACGCCTTCTCCGACGCAGGCTCTTCCAAACTCTCCCCCGTTCACGATGATTAGGTCAAGCTGCGGAGGTCGCGAGTCCCCCGACACGCCGATTGCCCTTGCGGTAAAGGGGCCGGCCTGCACCGTGATTGTCGCACTCGTGGCACCAAGCGAGCCTGGCTGAAACCGGATCGGCACGCCCACGGCGGTTCCGGGGTCAATCGCGAAAGGAAAGTTCAGAACGTTGGGAACGACAAAATGCGGAGAGGATGACAGGATGTCGCTGATCGGGATTGTGTTCACCCCACTGTTAACGAGCGTGAGCATGAGGTCTCGGAAGCCGTTGGCGCAGACGTTTCCAAAGTCGCCCTGATCCGCGATTATCAGCGTGAGGCGCCAACCGGCCTCTTCAACGGCTGCGGATACGTTCAGCCGTCCAAACCCGTAGAACTGCGAGAAGTTGGGGCCCAGGTAACCAGGATTTGTCGAAATCAACCCGTTGATATCCCGCCAACGCCCGGTCGTGTTTCCGTTGTTAGGATCGATTTTGACCGCGGTGTCACGCAGAATATCCCGCACTTCCTCACGTCGCAGAACCGGATTGGCTGACAAGATCAATGCTGCTGCGGCGGCAACCGTAGGTGCAGCGGCGGAGGTGCCGCCGAAGGACTGTTCACCTCCGGATGCGTTGAGCGATGGCGCACCGTCCCCCTGCGCACACAGGTCTATTTCGGGCCCGAAATTCGAGGAGCCGACCTTGGATTCAACACCGCTTGCATTTGGTAAGTTCGAGTTGGCCACGGCAATCGTGTCTGGATGCGCTGCCCATGTCCTGAAGCCCGTGATCAGCGTGTTGGCATTACCGGCTGAATAAATGACGATGGTGCCCAGCCCGCCCCGTCCTGAATTGGCAAGCGTCTGAAAGGTGTCATCCATAACGCCCGATAGGGCTAGGCCATCCCTGCCATGCGAACAACTGATGATGTCGGCACCGTCCGCCAATGGCTCGGCAGGCCAGCCTGGGCTTGGGTTTCCGGTGTCAAACCCTGCGGCCCACAACAAAACGTCAGAGTAGTTCACACTGGTCAGATTTGGCCGCTCCATCACGATCTGCCGCGTGTTGGACGCGATGCCGGCAATGTCGTCACCATTGTTGGTCAGCGCGGCTATGATGCCGTAGACACCCATTCCGTGTGAGGTGTCCGGGGTATAGCCAGGCACAGTGCATTCACGCAGTCCGGAAAAGTCGTAACAGCGCAGCACCTGACCGGACCCGTCCGTCAGAGTACCTCCGATATCGGGATGATCGGTGTCGAGGCCGCGGTCAAGCGACGCCACAACCACATCAGCGCTGCCGAGCGTTCGCAAAGGATCGCTGGCATCCAGCATTTGCCAGGCCAGATCGACATTCTGCAGCGTCAGATTGGCCTGACTGCCAAAAGTCGGATCGTTCGGTGGGTCTTCCGGAAAGGCGTCATCTGCGAATTCCGCCATGATGTCCGGCTCGCCATAGACCAGTACACCGGCCGCATGCAGCTTTTCGACCTGTTCGAGGTGTTTGTTGTAGTCGGCGGGCTGAAAGTCTACTAGCCGTGCGTGCCGCAGCACCGAAAGCCGCCGCCGCGTTGTGGCTTTGACCTCAGCAAGAAGCCGTTCGATCTCATATTCTTCCAACTCATCCTGAAACCGCAAAACAAAACGGTTGTCGATGACCGCAGCCCGGCCGGGCTCCTGATCCACCGGTACCCCGACGCGCCCACGTTCACCGACGATTTCAAGAATTTTCCTGTGAAGCTCGGCCCGCAGGCGCGAGCTGTCCTTGCGGGTTATTTTGAACACCCATATCGCGTCATCCGTCGGCGTATCACCATCATAGTCCTGCTGGGCGCCATATGATTGAACAGGGTCAAGCGGCAGTTCCTCGGCCAACCGCCCCCGCAGCTCTTGCGCCTCTTTGGGATCGGGGCTGCGATCGGGGAACGCCACGGCCAGCAGCGGACCGGGCGGCGGAAACGGGATGGCATTTTCACCAAGCCTGTAAAATGGCCAGCCCGGCTCTCCGATGTAGGCGACAATATGTTTCGGACTGGCGCCGACCAACACGGTACGCGACGGTGATACAAGCTTACCGTCTGACACCTGAAGATCATATTCACCAGCTGGCAGGCGGCCCGCGTAGGTCGCCGTTTCGTCTTCTCGAACAAGGCTGTGGTCACCGATGGTCACATGAGCTTCGGCATCCAGAGGAACACCCTGCCAGTTGCAGACGGTCACTTTGGTTTCGATTGATTGAACGGGGGTATTCTGTTCGGTATCGGTCATTTAAAATTCCTCGAAATAGGCCCATCAGCAGATGGTCGGCTGAAGAATGCATAGAGTTCAGACTGATTATCTGAATGGTCAAAATTTCACAGCGATAATGGCAGACATATTAGCATATTTGTCTAGATCTGCACACGTAAACCTGACGTTGAGTTTTGAATTGGTCGACAACGTCAGTGTGCATCAAATTCTGATGCCTAGAGTGATTGCCGATCGTTACGAGCGGCCCTGTATCTGTGTAAAAGAGAGCGACTCTTCTGCAGATCTGTTGAAAAGTTTCTTACTGAACGAAGAATTGCTACTGAATCCTCGGCTTATTCCGCCAATTCCGCAAATTTGACGAAACGGACAGATTTCGGGCGTAAGCTGACCATTGCCGATCATGTGCGTCACTTCGATCCCGTCCAATTTAGCCGCCGCTGAAGTGAAGGTCTTGAACCCTAACACCGGCCGAGTGCGTCTCTTCTTGAAGCGATGGCCCCTCTTCACGATGTTGTTCAGATACTTCCACCTGACCATCTCGATTGGGATCTGGCAATTGAAAACCATAGAGGAACTTTCTGTGCTTCGTGCTGAGGTTGAGAAGCTGCGACAAAGCCGTAGTGGAGCACTGGCAGTGAACAACTCTCTAGTGCCGAATTGGGGCCGCATAGTTGCGCAACCCATGCGACGAGAGAAAGCACCTCACGAACCAAATCCTATGCGGCACCTGCAAATGGATGCTGCGTCAGCAACAGTCGCAAGAGCAAAAGGCGTGAAATTCCGCGTGCTGTGAATTCGCCAGCCAAACCTCGAAGGTTTGCAACCGACCCGAACCCGACGGATGTATACGCAGCAAATAAATGGAGCGGGAACGGCCGCTTCAGGCTCAAGGCGGCCATTGGGCTGAATTCAGTGAACGGCTTCTTTACGAACAAACCTGCCATATGGAAAACTAGTTGGCTTCCCAATCTACTGATATCCGTCCGGGTCGTTAGGGGTGTTTAACAATGTGCCTTCAAACGCGTCGAGATCATCAGTCATTTGCAACCAAGGCAACTTGCTTTGCTTGTTAACGTGAAAAGTCGGCTCGAAATCTTCCGGGCATTCGAGCGACGCGGCGTGGAGGTGCATACCACGTGGATAGTGATCGGCTTCGAACCCAATTGGTGACCCGTAAGTTCTACAGAAGTGCCTACAAACGCCTTTGGAGCTTTAATAAGTACGTTGTTTATCAGCAGTCCATTCAAAGTTTTCTATCGGCACACCGAACCAAGCAACCACCGGCGCGGCGCAATTTCTACGGCAGTCATCGCAGTGGCAATAGCATGCCCAAGTTTGATCATCGTGGTAGACCCAGCTTGTTTTTTACACAGTCATTAACCACGAGTCGCCATTCTTTTTTCTCCTAACCTCCCGAAGCATAAGAATCTGGTATTCTTTTTG
Organism: Ruegeria sp. AG1; assembly: GCF_056541705.1. Classification (NCBI taxonomy): domain Bacteria; kingdom Pseudomonadati; phylum Pseudomonadota; class Alphaproteobacteria; order Rhodobacterales; family Roseobacteraceae; genus Ruegeria; species Ruegeria sp. AG1. Next base: position 9,027 of record NZ_JBQFYU010000001.1, read on the forward strand.
GTGGATACTTTTGGACGTTTCATCAGCAGAAAACGTCGAAGTTCATAGTCAATTCAGGCGCTAAAAAGACGTCCGACAGAGATGGTTGGATAGCTGGTACTATGTTCATCGGGAACCCCTCAAGCGGCGTCTGAAACCTCGCGAGGCCGAGGTGGGGATAGTTTAGCGCACTCGAGGCCCCACTCAGACAGCGTTTAAAGCCGTCAAGACTAAACTGGTTCAACGTCACTCACTACCGACGAACCAGCAACTTGGGTACCTTACTCTTGGACCGCAAGTGACTGTAAAGTTAAAATGTTAGATGACAAAGGCAGTCTGCTTTTTGCAAGGGTAAACAGCGAACTAGAATGCAAATTAAGAGCGTCAATGCTGTTCTTCCGGCCGTACGTTGCCTCTACATCTCTGAATTTAACGTGCGGCTAGTGTCAGAGATACTTTGGAGAACAGCACAACGACATCGGATGAGTGCTCTCTGTAGGCTCGAAGCTGTTTTTCTCCAAGTTGCATGCTAGTGACTGACCCAAGCCTAATTTTGACTTCCAGTTTTCTTAGTTCAAGTGGTCGACAACATCTTGTGGATACCAAATGGAGTGCCAACTCACGAATAAACCCGTTGGCTATCTGCTGCTTCCAATAGCGCCGCCGTAACTGCGTCGATCATTTTAGTGTGTGGCGACGCGGTCATACTTGCCAAACCAACAATGCGCTTAGGTCCGTTCTGTTCAAGGGGGATCCTTTTAAGACGCAAGTGGTCATATGCAGCTAAGCGGCTGTCCGGTATGATTGAAACGCCAAGTTCAGCGGCCACCATACTTGAGATTGCTTCAAGGCTCTCTAGTTCCATGGCGTCTTTGACTTCAATGGCCTTTCTTTGCAGCCAAGTCTCGATTTGCCTTCCTACAACCGCATCACGCGTAAAACGAATAAACGGTGACTCACCAAGCAGTTCTTTCGGAGGTAAATCTGGAGTGTTTTCCGAGACAAGCAGCACTAATTTTTCGGATACAATTTCAGAGAATTCCAACGTGTTTGGCAGAACATCTGGTCGGGAAATGATCGCCGCTTGAATCTGCCCGCGGTCTAACTGTAGCAAAAGCTGATTAGTCAAACCTGGTACAATCCGTACATGGATATCCGGATGCACGGACTTTAGCCTCGCTAGCGCAATCGGCACTAGTCCAGTCAGGGTCGTTGGAACGGCACCCAAAGTTATTTCACCAAAGAGTTCGTTGTTCGACTTCACCCTTTCCGCCAAACCATCATATGCGGCAACCACCGCAGCGGCCTCACCGACGAACGTTAGCCCGGTATGAGTAAGTTTGGGCGATTTGGCTGATCGGTCAAATAATTCGAGCCCCAACGTGACCTCCAGAATCCGCATCTGGTGACTGACCGCAGACGGAGTTAGATGCTCCGCCTCTGACGCGGCACGGAAGCTACCATGTCGATGAACTGCTATTAGAGTTCGCAGTGACCGAATGCTCATTCCGATAACCTCGCTACCGCCTAATCCGTGATCGATATGTGAAAGTGTTTCACCAATTTGTCAAAGAAATTTCGTTTTTGTTCATTTTTGTTGGTGTGTAACTTGCGCATAGCATGCCCAAAGAAATCAAACCCAGAGGTGCTTATGGTTGCTCCCAAATCCAACGCCTATACTTCCATCGTTGCCAAACCCTTCGCTCCAAACCTTGGCGCCGAGATCTACGGAGTCGATTTGAGCCAGCCTGTGCCTGACGATCAGTTCGCGGAGATCTGCGACGCCTTTCAAACCTACCAGGTTCTGTTCTTCAAAGAGCAGAAGGAAATACCGCCTACGCAGCACATCGAATTTGGGAAACGTTTTGGACCGCTTCATGCGCACCCCGCAGCCCCAACGATGGAAGGATATCCAGAGATATTCGAAATCCATGCAACCAAGAATTCCAAAGTAGCAAACGGTGAGTTCTGGCACTCTGACGTCTCTTGCGACGAGACGCCGCCCCTTGGAACTATGCTACAAATCCATATCGCCCCTCCCTGCGGCGGGGACACCATGTTCAGTGATATGTATGCGGCCTACGACGATCTTTCTGAACCGATAAAAAATATGATCAACGGATTATCTGCGCTTCACAGTTCAGAGCATATCTATAAAGGCCGCTATAGCGACCGGGGACAAAAAGACAGCGAAATTGATTGCCCCGAAGCAGTGCACCCGATCGTTAGGACTCATCCGGAAACGGGCCGGAAATCGCTATTTGTAAACCGAACATTTACAACAAAGATCTTGGGCATGTCGGATAAGGAAAGCGACGCGATCCTCAACATGCTTTTCGAGCATGCTGAGCAAATCAACTATCAAATCCGGTTTAGGTGGTCGCTTAACGACATGGCCTTCTGGGACAACCGGTGCTGTATGCATCGTGCTATCTGGGACTACTGGCCCGCGGAGCGAAAAGGGCGACGTGTGACCGTGAAAGGCGATAGACCTGTTTAGTATCGACCGAACCGAATTGCTCTAGCCGAGTTCGCTATACGGAGAATACGTCAGTGACCAAAGGTCAGTTGAACTTCCGCTTAAGGCTCTATGCAGACCTTTGCTGCAAGGAGGGTCGATGACTGCTCTGCGGACAAAGCATGCGTTTTCAGATACTACGAATGAGGCACCGAAACGCGGCAGGAGTGACCGATTACGACAGCACTCAAATGGTGCGACTTAGCGATCGGCGAGAAAGACGCGAATTTGTACTGCACACTGAATGACAACTTGCTCAATTGGCCGCTCCCTCTTGAAAGCAAATTTAGGGCGCGCACCGGAGGATGATTTGGCCAGCAGACAGACTTCGTTCTGTCTGCCGATCAGTGGTCTAACAATCTCGGAACAAGCTCCACGCTTGCGCTGATCATTGCGGCAACCGGGTCCTAGCTGTCTTGAAGGATACTCCTCTGCTCCAGAGCGCGCTCACGTGCGTCTTTCAAAGTTGTCGCAGGATGCTTGCCCAGCGTCATTTCCTTGGGCTTGCCGTGTACGCGATAGCGCAGAACCCACGTCTTGCTTCCCTTCAGGTGGACGATCAGTGTCAGGCCGTTCCCATCGGCCATCTTGATCTTCTTCGCGCCCGGTTTAGCTGCTTTGGCCTTCGGGTCTGTCAATTTACTCATGAGCATACTTCATCATCATCTGCCTCACATTCGCCCCCACTATTGGAGGTGATGCAGCACCTAAGTTTCTTGGGGCTCCGGCAACCATCGATCAGATAAACCCTGTAACAAAATGCTGTTACGTATGCTTCAGGTTTAACACACGAGAAATTAGATGGGCTCCTCCGCTACCAATTACCTCTCTCAATACATTGTTTGTACTCAGGTATTTTGCGAGTTCCCTTTCCTCGACCTTCATTTTACCCACACCGCGCTTTAGGTTGAGCGTCGAAGCGTTCGCTACTTAGTCGATTGTCTTTTCTTCATCCAAAGCTGCCACTCTCAACGAATGCTTCCATCATTTCGAGTTCGTTGCCTCGAATGCGCTTCTTATCAAGTGCTACAATACTGATCTTAATTATTCTCTGCAGATCCTAAGGCGATCGCGGTGTCCGAACCCCATTCGCTTGGCTGACGGGCATATTGGGAGCCTTTGCGACTATTGTGGGCTTTCCCTATTCGTGACGTGGTGGAGCAAATGGCCGCTGTAAATCCACTTTATTGAGTGGGACAGGACCTTGCTGGACGGGCCGGTATTTTCCCCGTACTAGTCAGACTCCAAAACTCAGATTTCGCGCTGCAAAAGGTGCTACATGGGGTCTGCGTCAAAGTGCGAATGTGTATTGAGTTTCCACTTTTTCGCCCACAAGTCCGCAAATTCCTTCATTAGTTCCGGCCTATCTTCAAGCAAAGCCATGAGTTGACAAGCGGCCCACATCGCCGCGTAGCCGTCGGCGTCTTCGCTTTCTAACTGAAATGCGTTCATTGCAGCGGTGTAAGGGGTTGAGGGCTCGTGCATCTGCCAAACGGTTCCTTCAAGTCAATAAAAAAGAAAACCCTGACAAGAAACCAACGGCAACCCAAACTGAAGTAGCTGAAAAGGTCAAAGCAAGGTCCAACATCCATTTACCCCCCGAATTTCATTGCGTATCTCGGCCATCAGACTTTTCAGGCAAGGATTCATACAGGAGTATTAAAGAACACGGTTGAACACGCAGAAAACAGGCCGTTAACATTCGGTTCACGAATGGAGATCCGCAACCCAGCCGGGTCTGACGTCGCATCACCCTTGAGGCGATCCTGAGCGGCCCATTGTTTAGTGTGCAGCCTAATCTGACTGGTCCAAGTTGATTGATAGTGCATCATCGGCCTGTGATTCATCGCTACGATGGTTTCGGGCGCTAGCGGACGATAGCCCAAATTCACTTTGGGGGCGTTTTGTGTTGTAGTGTCTCCTCCATTGTTCGATCAGGATTTGTGCTTTGCGCAGGTTGTAAAGATTTCGCCGTTGAGTAGCTCGTCCCTGACACGGCCATTGAAGCTTTCGCAGTATCCGTTCCGCCATGGGCTCCCAAATTCAACGTAAGCCGTCCGGGCACCGAGGTCAGCAAAGGTGACAGTGCCAGGCCTGAATTCGAACTCACAGGACCTAAGTTCCGAGGGATCTTAGTGCCCTTGTTTGTCTATCCCGAGACTGGCGCTTGGCGATATCGGTGTCGAAAACAGGTCAAAGGAACCCCACCGCGGACGCAGCAGCAAGGGCGACCAAAATTTTTTCCAGACGGCCCACTTTTTTACCTGAATCCTCTTGAACCCTGCCAGCAACAATCGTAGACAGCCGCTCACCGATGGGGTGTAGCCAAGTGGTAAGGCAGCGGTTTTTGGTACCGTGTATCGTAGGTTCGAATCCTACCACCCCAGCCACCTTTTCCAGAATGTGTCGTCCGGTATGAATCGCAACTTATCCGGGTAGAAGGCCAACTTTTGTCGGGTAAGAACGCAACTTTCACCAAATTCAGCGGAATTGATAGTGGGTTATCGGCCTAGCTAGCTGATTTGTTCATTTCCACGAACCACCGCGGCACATGAGGCCTAGTGGCTTAGACAGCGGCACCTAGGCGGAAAACTGACTTTCGCTGCGGGTGCAAATAGTTGGAGCTGTCAAGGCGAAGCTGACAGTTAGCCTGTTCCCTTCCCGCCAAATTAGTTGGATTGCCTGAAGGGCATGCACTGTAGAGATTCACTGACATCCGTTAGACTACTAGCAGGAGGGTTCCATGCAGCGCCGTCTCGCCGCGATCATGGCTGCCGATGTCGTTGGGTATTCGTCGTTGATGAGCAGCGACGAGGCAGGGGTATTGTCCGCTCTCAAAACTCTGCGTTCAGAGGTTTTTGATCCCGCAATCGCAAGACGTCACGGGCGGCTCGTCAAGGTGATGGGGGATGGTGCCCTTGTCGAGTTTGCTTCGGTTGTCGATGCCGTAAACTGTGGCGTCGAGATCCAGCAGGCAATGGCTGAGGCTGCTCCGACCCTCGCCAACGGGTCACGATTGCAACTTCGGATCGGGATAAACCTCGGTGATGTCATGATCGCTGATGGGGAACTCTATGGTGACGGGGTGAATGTTGCCTCTCGCATTGAAGGTCTGGCTGATCCAGGCGGTGTCGCGATTTCTGAGAGTGTCGCGCAGCAGGCAATGGGCAAGGTGGATGCCGGATTTGAGGATCTCGGTCTGAAAAACCTAAAGAACATCGCTGAACCGATTCGTGTTTTCCGAGTTATGTCTGATAGAGCGCCCCCATCAAACGGCGATCAAACAAGCTTCCATTTATGACTGGTGCAGCGGTGTTGGTTGGTCTGAGCGTTGTAAGCTTATTAACGTGGTGGATCGGCTTTGGTCACGACCCGCTTGATGCCATGACCTTTGATGACTCTGCTCTGTTGACAGAGCCAACAGGGCCGACTGTTGCGGTTCTGCCATTTCAAAACCTTAGCAATACGGACACCCGCGATTTATTGGCTGTTGGCATTGGCGAAGACATCATTGTCGAACTGGGGAACTACCAGGACCTCAACGTCCTATCTCGCCAATCCACCCATTCCGTTGGGCCGGACGAAAGTGACCCGCTCAGTATCCGTCAGAAATTCGGCGCGGACTATGCGCTGGAAGGTTCTGTCCGCCAGGTTGCAGATCGGATGCGCGTGACAGCGCGACTGATAGACACAACGTCAGGCCTTCAGGTCTGGTCGGGGGCGTATGACGAAAGCCTCACGACTTCAAATATTCTGGACGTTCAGCTGAACATTACCGAAAAAGTAGCCTCGGCTGTGGGTGACGCGGGCGGGGCTATCAAGCGCATTCACGCAGGTCATGCGCGCGCGAAACCTCCGGAACATCTCTCGTCTTATGAATGTTCCCTGCTGCGCGTTGGTTTTCTAAACCGACGAGATATTCAAGAGCGCGTCCGCGGCTGTATCCTGCGGGTTGTAGAAGACGAACCCGAGTATTGGCGCGGGTGGGCGCAATTGGCCGAGGCCCTGCTAACGGATGTGAAGCTTTTTACCGGGCTGTATCCAGGGACCCAAGATGAGAAAATCCGACGCGCGGAAGAGGCGGCGCGGAACGCGGTTTCACTGAACCCGTATTCTGCGCGTGCTCACTTCCTTCTGGCGCTTGTGCTCCAGATTCAACGTGATCTTGACGGGTTCTTCTCGTCCGCTGAAACGGCGCTGACATTGGGGACAGATCGGTATCTGCAAGGGCAGATCGGCTATGAGTTCATTTGGTCCGGGCGTCTGGATTTGGGGGCTGCGCTCGTCGAAAATGCAATCGCGCTAGACCCAAATGCAGCAGACCCAAACTGGTATCAGGCGCTGGCCGAGTATCATTTCCTGAACGGGGATTATGAAACAGCGCTGAGCACTTATCGCAAAGGGGCACAGCCGGACATTTGGTGGTCGGTCTCAATCGAAGTCGCAATTCTGGCTGAACTGGGTCCGCGCGACGCCGCCATTGCCGCGCGGGAGAGGCTGAACAAAACTCGTCCGGGGATAAAAATTGCTGACATTGTCTGGATGTATCGGCGCTTTGCGCGCCCGGATGAACACATCCTGCCTTTCGTCGAAGCCTACAGAGCTGTGGACATGCCCGAGGGGCGGTTTGCCCCGCTTCAGGATAGTGCAGGCTGACCGACGGAGCGCGGTACGGCACAGAGTAGTGCCAAGTCTGGCGCCGATTTTTATTCGGGCACGCCCGCCTTTTGCAAACTTGCCAACCAGATCCGTCGGTTTTCGGGGTGGTTTTTTGATCCTGCGAATTGCCTGCGCATCGCTGAGATTGACAGCTTGGGGTTGATCTCAAGCGCATTGTTAACGGCCTCTTGGGCTTCGTCTTGTCTGCCCATCTCGGCAAGAGTGGCCGCGCTCAACAGGTGGTGAAACAGCCGCCAAGTATTGCTTGTTGCCACCGCGCCCAACTGCCGGGCTGCGTCAAGCGCTTCTTCGTAGCGCTCCAGATGAAACAGGATGTGCCCTTGGTAGAAGTACATGTTTTGCAGCATCGGATCGCGTGGACTTAGCCGGATTGCCATCTCTATCTCGGGCAGGGCGTGGTCCTGCATGCGGAACCAGTCATAAGTATGCGCCAATTCCAGCCGTATACGCGCATCATTGGGATTGAGCGCGACAGCGCGCTCGAGATTTGCGATGGCTGGATCGGCCTCTCCGGTAAATCGGTAAATATAACCAAGAGCCGCATGTGCCTGCGCGTCCTGATCGTCCAGTTCAATTGACCGTTTGGCCGCCTCAGTCGCGGCAATCAACGTGTCCTGAGGCGTATCTGACCACTGAAAGAAGAATATCGTTCCCAGCGCGCGGGCTAACAGGCTGTGCGCTGCTGCGAATTCCGGATCCGCAGCGATAGCGGACTGCGCAAACGTCACCGCGTCCTGCTGTGCCTCTTGCGAAAACACGGCCTGCTGCGCCCGACCGCGCAAATACAGATCCCATGCACCCATGTCCTCGGTCGGTTTTTCCTGCGACCGTGCTTCGCCGGACTGGTATATCTCAGGCAATAACTGACCCGTGATGGCCCGGCTGATCTCGTCCTGAACGTCAAAGACATCCGTTACCTGACGATCAAAAACCTCGGCCCAGATGGTTTCGGCGCTGTCGACATCAATAAGCTCTCCGCTAATGCGCATCTGACCATCGGCGCGGCGGACACTGCCGCGGACAACATAGCCAACCCCAAGGTCGCGTGCGATTTCGATCGGGGTTGCCTTATCCTTCGCGTACGAGAACATCGTCGCGCTGGACACAACGAAGAGTTCCCGGTTCCGCGACAGATGCGCGATCAGGTCGTCGGTGAGACCATCGACGAAATACTGACCCGTTCTTTCGTCCCCGATATTGTCAAACTGCACAACGGCCAAAGAGGGTTTCCCGGTGTCCGGCAATCGCTGCCGGTCAGCAAATATGGAGAGCGACAGCATAGCGATTGCCAAAGCCAACAGAACGCCCGCAACAAGAACGCCGCGTTTGGGCGCGTGGGTAGTGCGCTCCGGCGGCTCATCCGATGCAACCGGGGCCACAAATTGGAACCCGCGCTTTGGAAAGGTCTTGATGTAGTCTGAGCTTGCCGCAGTATCGCCCAAGGCTTTGCGCACGGATCGAATGCGCGTGTTCAACGCGGCATCCGTGATCGCAGCGCCGCCCCAAATCTCATCAATGATCTCTTGCTTGCCAACAATCCTGTCTCGGTTCCTGACGAGAAATTCCAGCAATTGCAGGGCCTGAGGTTCCAAAGCAACCGGTTGGCCACTGCGGTTCAATCCCTGTGTCGGATCAAGTTGGAACTCTAAGAAACGGTACATACTCAAACCTACACTCCGCCATGTCCTTGGCTCAACGAAGTTTGCGGATTGTCAGATGAATGTCAGAAAAAATCAGATTCCGATCAAGCCCGGCGCGTTCGCCCGGCGTAACGTTTCCGGGGGTTAGTGTTCCGTAGCATTACTCAAAATAATAAGGAGATTGGATATGGCCCAACTGAAAAAACTTTGCATCGCGGCTTCGGTCGCTCTGGCGGGGAGCACTGCATTGGCTGAAACGGATCTTGAGGCGGCGTTGGATAACGGTGCCGAGCGCCTCAATGCCGATCAGATCGCAGAGCTCTTGATCGGAAATACTGTCACAGCCACCTCTGGAGAGAAGAGATTTCGCTTTTTCTATGACCCCAACAATATCGTGAGCGGAGAACTTACGAACGGTGGATGGAACGGTGCCGGCGCATTTGCCATCACCGATACGGATAAGGTTTGCGTTTCCATGGCAGCCGACAAGGGGCGCTATCGCTGTATGACAGTTCTACGTGTCGGGGACTCAATCCAGAAGTTCAACGCCGATGGAAAGAGAACTTTCGAGCTGCACAGCTTTGTACCGTCTACCGGCCTCTGAGCTTTCATCTCAAACTGGTTCCGACCCTGGACTTGCCATTTTTCTGATTGAGGAAAAATGGCAGCCACGAGTATAGCGACCCTATTCTACAAGTGCGGTGAATGCCCGCGTTCAACGGATATGGTTTATCATAGTTCGAACACCTCAAGCGTCAGCTTTGGGCCTAAATCTGCTTGCGGAGTGCAAATATTTGTTTCGGCAGGTTTGCCCATTGCTTCGCGTCCTCAAACCATTCGGTCATTCTTGTTAGGACTGAGCATCCAAATGTCCGATTAGAACTCTTGGGATGGACGGCTAAAACCTACTGTGATCCTATGCTGTCGCAGTTCATGGGCAGTCAATGCGATCAGCTTCTTATATTGTAGGTATTTTAGTAGCCATTGCCTCCAGCATTGGACTTTATTTGGTTTCTTACCAATACTTCGTTTCGGAGGAGCTTTCGAAAGCTCAGGGCCGGCTCTCTCTCTACCAAAGCTCGGTGAACAGCGAACTCGAACGATTTTCCCACCTTACGTATGTGCTGTCACAAGACTCCTTTGTAATTGGAACAGCCGAAGGCGATGGCACCGGAACATTAAACCGACGCCTTGAGGATTTTGCCGAACAGGCAGGTCTGGACGCGATCTACCTGATGGACGAAGACGGGATAACGATTTCCGCATCGAACTACCGCGACAAAGGGAGCTTTGTCGGCCAGAACTACGCTTTCCGCCCGTACTTCCAAAGCGCCATTTCTGGTGAACAGGGCCGCTTCTACGCCATCGGGGCCACAACGGGTTTGCCGGGTTACTTCATTGCGAACGCAGTGCTGAACGACCGAGGAGCTCCAACAGGTGTCGTAGCGATTAAGATCGATTTCTCTGATCTTCAGAACAGTTGGAAAAACTCGGGTGAACAAGTTTTCTTGGCCAATGAAGACGGCGTCGTTCTGCTGTCTTCGAACGCGGATTGGCAATATCGCGCGTTGACGCCATTGTCGGAACCACAGCGAGAGCGAATTCGAGATGCCAGGCAGTTTCCGGGGCGAGACTTAGATGCGTTGGATTGGGTTGAGTTGCCGGGAGACCAGGCCAGAATTGCGGGGACGAAGCGCCTGCATCTTGCAGCTAAGGATCTACCTCATGGCTGGTCGCTTCACTACTTTGCGAGTGACAATCAGGCCGTAGCGCGCAGTTGGCTTGTCACTGCAATTTTTGTCCTTTTGGCGGGGCTCACGTTTATCTTCTTCCAGATACAACGCGCGAGACGCGTAAGCGCGGCCTTGGCGCGGTCCGAAGAAGAAGAAGCAAAGCTGCGCGAGGCGAATGAAAGGCTTGCCATCGAAATCGACGACCGCAAGACAGCCGAGCGGAGCCTCAAACGCACCCAAAGCGAGTTGGAGCGCGCAAGCCGACTGGCGGCCCTTGGGCAACTCTCTGCGTCTGTCACGCATGAGCTGGGCCAGCCCATCGCTGCGATGCGCAATCACTTGGTGGCAGCAGAGATCTCATCTCCCGGTGAGGACAAGCTACCGCAAAAAATCGGAAGCCTGGTCGACAGGATGGAAGGGATCACGCGCCAATTGCGGTTCTTTGCACGGTCAGAGAATGAGGCGTTCGACGACGTAGACTTATGCACTTCGGTCAATGCCGCTTTGGCTCTGGTTGCGCCAAACATCGAGCAGGGTGGGGTGAAAATCACAGTTGATGCGCCGACCGTTCCGGTCTTTATCCGGGGCAGTGCCCTGCGGGTCGAACAGGTCATCACCAATCTTTTGCGAAATGCCATAGATGCTACGGACGAAGCGGATGCTCCTGAAATCCAAATCTCTATCACGGCTTCTGATGATGAGGCAGTGTTGGAAATTCAGGACAACGGTCACGGATTGGGCGAGGCAACGCTGGCTGAGTTGCAAGAGCCATTTGTAACCACAAAAGAGAGCGGGCGAGGGATGGGCTTAGGGCTGGCGATTTCCACCAGCATTGTCAAAGATCACGATGGCACAATGACGGCCCGAAACCCCGATGGTGGAGGAACAATTTTCCGCGTCACCTTCCCGATGGCCTCAGATACTGAAGAAACGGACGAATGACCCAACAGCAAGCCTTCAAAGTTCTGGTCGTTGATGATGACAAATCGATGCGACAATCTCTTGTCGAGTTGCTTGAAGCTGCTGACTGGACTGTTAACGCCCTATCGCGCGCGGCCCAGGTGACGGAGTATCTGGCTAGCGCGTCGCCCGATGTCATTCTGTCCGACGTTCGTATGCCCGGTATGTCGGGGCTTGAATTGCTGGCCAGTCTGGACAGGCATGTGGCGCCTCCGGTGGTATTGATTTCGGCACATGGCGACATCCCGATGGCGGTTCAGGCCATACAGGAAGGGGCGTATGGTTTTATCGAAAAGCCATATGAGCCTAGGCGATTGTTGACGGTGTTGAGGCATGCGGCTGAACAAAACCGAATGCGGAAAAGCAATGCCCGCCTTAAAGACAGACTATTCAAACTGTCAGGCCTTGACCGCATCCTGCTGGGCCAAACAGACGCCATTGCAGACTTGCGACAAGAGGTACTTGATCTTGCCGATACTTCGGTTGCGGTTTTGTTGCAGGGGGATACCGGCACCGGGAAAGAGCTTGTTGCCCATGCTTTACATGATTTGGGGCGCTCGCCGGAGGCACCGTTTCTGGCGCTGAATTGCGCAGCATTGTCCTCCGAAACATTTGAAGCGGAAATGTTCGGCGTCGCGGGTGAATCCGATGGAAGGCTTTTGGCGGCTTCGGGCGGAACTTTGTTTTTGGATGAAATCTGCTCGTGCCCACCAGCGGCGCAGGCCAAGCTACTAAGGGTCATCGAAGAACAGCAGGTGCTTCCGGTGGGCGCAGTGTCGCCGGTGCCGGTCAGCTTCAGAGTCGTGTCGGCAACCAACGAAGATGTTGTGCTGGCAGCTGAGGAAGGCCGCCTGCGTCAGGACCTGTTGTTTCGATTGAATACTGTCGTTCTGTCCTTACCTCCGCTACGACAACGACGGGACGATCTGGTTCTGTTGGCAACGCATTTCTTGAACGAATACGCGCAGGTTTATGAGATAGACGCGCCAGAACTCGATCAGGACGACTTGACTGCCTTGCTTGCACATGACTGGCCTGGGAATGTGCGTGAGCTGCGCCATGTCTGCGAGCGGCGTATTTTGACGGCGCGACGCGGAGCAGGGTCGGTGGCGCAGGCGATCCAAAGCGACCAGCATATTGACGATGTCCCGGATACACTGCGCGAAGCGGTGGCTGCGTTTGAACGCGAGCTCATCGGTAAAGCCATCAAGGCGCACAAAGGCCGCATGGACGCCGCCGCCGAAGCGCTTGGGATTGGGCGTCGGACACTCAACGAAAAGATCGTCAAGCTCGGTCTCGACAAAGAAGCTTTGTTGTAAGTGAAACCACCCTGCGGAATCCCGCAGGGTATCCTGAATTCTGCCCGCATTTTCCTTCATAGTCAGGCTGCAGCGCCTCCTGAATACTCCACCCAAACGAATTGCGTGATCTGGGAGGAGCCACTATGCGCAAACATCTGAACCGGGCAGCCATTGCTGCCCTGTCGCTGACCGTTGCATCCGAAGCACTGGCTGTCGAATGGAACGTTTCCCTGTGGGGCAAGCGTCGTGCCTTTACTGAACACGTCGAGAAACTTGCCGAACTGGTGAACGAAAAGACGGGCGGTGAGTTCACACTCAACATCAGCTATGGTGGCTTGTCGAAAAACAAAGAAAACCTTGATGGGATCTCGATTGGCGCTTTTGAAATGGCCCAGTTCTGCGCGGGCTATCACCGCGACAAGAATCCCTCGATCACTGTTCTGGAACTGCCGTTTCTGGGCGTGACATCCCTTGAACAGGAAGTCGACCTGTCGATGGCCGTTTATCAGCATCCGGCCGTTGTCGAGGATCTAGCCCGTTGGGACGCGACTCTGCTGATGCCTTCGCCACTGCCGCAGTACAACCTTGTCGGCGTGGGTGAAGCACCAAAATCCCTGTCGGATTTTGAAGGTCTGAGCGTACGGGCGACAGGTGGTATCGGCAAGGCGATGGAGACGGTTGGGGCCGTTCCGACCTCGATGTCCGCATCCGAAGTGCGTCAGGCAATGGACAGCGGTATCGTCAAAGCGGTCAGCTTTGCGCCACACGCGCATATGTCCTTCGGCACTATTGAAAACGGCACTTGGTGGACGACGAACCTTAACCCCGGCACCGTCAACTGCCCTGTCGTGGTGAACACGCTGGCGCTGGAAGATCTATCTGACGAACACCGCGACGCTCTGCTGGGGTCGGTGGACGAGGCACTGGATCACTACGTGAGCCACTACCAGACAAAAACGATGGGGGCGTGGGGCCCTGAGTTGGATCAACGCGGCATCGAACGGGTCACTTTCAGCGATGAAGAAATCGCAGCGTTCAAGGAAGCCGCTGCCGCCCCCGCGGCCGAGGCTTGGATTGCAGAAAACACCGAGCGTGGCCTGCCAGCACAGGAGCTCTATGACCTTGTGACTGGCAAGATCGCAAACGGCAGCTAATCCACTCACAACCCGGCGCTGGCCAAGCTGGCGTCGGGTGCCTTTTCCACTGACAGCGGAGTACAAAGATGGCCGGGTCATCCCAAGTGCTGTCCGACGACAGCCGTCTCAGCATTCTCGATCAACGCCTCTATAAACTGGAGAGCTTTCTGGCTCTGATCAGCGGTCTTGCAGTGTTCTCGCTGATGGTCATGGCCGTGGTCTCCGTTGGTGGCCGGAACTTCGCCAATGCGCCACTTCCCGGTTACGTGGACTGGATCGAGCAGGCGATGCCATTGATCGCCTTCATGGGCATTTCTTATGCGCAGCGTGATGGTGGCCACATACGAATGGACATGGTCGTTGGAGCGCTTAGAGGCCGGACGCTCTATATCGTTGAGTTCACTACAACCGTTGTCATTCTGGCGCTGATCATCTTGTTGATCTGGGGAAGCTGGGCGCATTTCGCACGCAGCTTTGACTTTGGTGCGCCACTCTGGAGCCGCGACAGCTCGATCGACATAGGTATCCCGCTGTGGCCCGCAAAGCTGTTGGCCCCCGTTGCCTTCAGCGTGCTTTGCCTAAGGCTTGCTTTACAGCTCTGGGCCTACGGTCGCGCGATCAGGCACCCCGACCAGGCACCTATCGCCGTCCCGCTAATAGCCGATGCAGCCACTCAAGCTGCGATGGAAGCCGAGCACGTCTCGGGCCACGACAACTGAGGTTAAATCTGATGGAACCCATTGATATTGGTCTGATCGTCTCGGGCGGTATGCTTGTTCTTGTTGTGTTGGGAATGCGCGTGGCCTTCGCCGCCGCGACAGCTGGCATGGTTGGTCTGATCTGGATCTTCTGGGCCAAGTTTGGTTACGACCCGGCGCGGTTCGGTAAGGCTGTGACTGTGGCCGTCAAAACAGCGGGGCAGGTGCCGCACTCCAAAATTTCAAGCCAGGCGTTGAGCCTTATCCCGACGTTCATCCTGATTGGCTACCTCGCCTACTACGCGGGCCTCACCAAAGCCCTGTTCGAAGCCGCGAAGCGTTGGCTGGCATGGGTCCCCGGCGGGCTGGCGGTTTCGACTGTTTTCGCAACCGCTGGGTTCGCGGCGGTATCCGGGGCCTCGGTCGCCACTTCCGCTGTGTTCGCCCGTATCGCCATCCCCGAGATGCTGAAGATCGGCTATGACAAGCGTTTTGCCGCAGGCGTCGTCGCTGCAGGCGGCACACTTGCCTCGCTCATCCCGCCTTCGGCCATTCTGGTCATCTACGCGATTATCGTCGAGCAGGACGTGGGCAAACTGCTGTTGGCCGGATTCATCCCGGGCATGTTCTCGGCTGTGATTTATGGCTTGCTGATCATCGGCATGGCCGTCGTGATCAAAGGATTTGGTCCCGCAGTGACCGGATTTACTTGGAAAGAACGTTTCCTCTCGTTGCCGCCCGCACTGCCCATCATGATTGTCGTCGTCACCATCATTTTCTTTGTCTACAACCCGTTCGGCGGCGATGCCTGGGGTACGCCAACCGAAGGCGGCGCAATTGGAGCATTCGTGGTGTTCCTGATGGCGCTGTATCGGGGCATGCGCTGGGCCGAACTCAAAGACGCGCTTTTGGAAACCGCCAAGCTGAGCGTCATGATTTTCACGATCATCTGGGGCGTATTGGTTTACGTTCGTTTTCTTGGTTTCGCTGAGTTGCCAAGTGCATTCTCCGACTGGATTACCTCGCTTGAGATGTCTCCGATGCTGATCCTGATCTGTATTCTTTTGGCTTATGCAGTGCTGGGTATGTTCATGGATGCGATAGGTATGCTGCTGTTGACGTTGCCGGTCGTTTACCCTGCTGTCATGGCGTTGAATGGTGGTGAGGCCGTTAGCGCAACCGAGAGCACCTTCGGTATGTCCGGGCCCATGTGTGCCATCTGGTTTGGCATTCTGGTTGTCAAAATGGCCGAGTTTTGCCTGATCACCCCACCTATCGGGCTGAATTGCTTTGTAGTTGCTGGCGTACGTGATGATCTAAGCGTTCAGGATGTCTTCAAAGGTGTGACGCCTTTCTTTCTGGCGGACGCTGCGACCATCGCAATGCTCGTTGCTTTCCCTGCAATCGTTTTATGGCTTCCAGGACAGGTTTAAACCACATGGGATGATTTTGGAGCGCGGTTTGCCGGTGGGGCTAAAGCCTGCATCAATCAGCTGCGCTGAAGAATACATGACACTTGTTCAATGTCCGGTTAGGGCCGTCCTCCCTGTGACGGCTAGCGCTACGGTCGATCTACGCGGCGGATGACCAAATGATGGGAGTGAACCCATTTTGGCGAATGTTGCATTCTTCATCAATTTCCGATCCACGCAACTTGAAGAGCTCATACATGTCGCAACTGATTTAGCCCAAAAAGAATTTGAATAGCTCTTTGGCAAATATGTGATCTCTTGGAATAGGCATGATTTTCAAAGTGTCGCCCGATACTTCTCTGAACCTGCGTTCTGTGCGCTGTCGGATATGGGCATACCCATTTCTGACCATGATGCCTTCGCAGCGTTGCTTGAAAGGATTTTTTCTGTTCTGGAGGCGGATGAATTTAGCCACACGAAAGGAGGTGAGGTTACCGCCAAGGCCTGCGCTAAGAAGTGGCGATAGTCTGATGTGAAATCACTAACTCGTCTTAGAAAAGACGGGTCGTTAATTGAGATGATAGATGTGCATCGCTCTTCAGGACGATCCGGCGATAGGTGGGAGTTTACAGCTATTATTATCTGTGCTCCTGGACGTGGAGTCTAGTTGTTAAGTTTGATTGACTTGAAAGTGCACCTAGCAGGTGAATTTGTATGGAACCGTAAAGTCCGCCTACATGCCGAAGTTTGCATTGGAGCAGGATATTCAGAGTCCCAAAAGCCGAATTTCGTTCAGGATGCAGAGAAAGTTGGGGAGCAGCCCATGCCTCAAGAATTATTTGCCACAGCCAATGGTCGACAGAAAGCGACATCGTTGACAGGGTTCTCTCGCGCGCTCAATCGCTAACGTTATGTTGACTTCGTTCTTTGCATCGCAGAACTACTATTCTCAACTTCGATAGCTGCGGGCAATTCAGCATTGGTTTTCCGCTGTCCCTGACAGTGGTCAACGTGCAAACGACCTTGTGCTGGGTGGAAAATACAAAGGTAGCAAAATGAAAAACAATAGCAGAAGTCAAAACACATCGTTAGGCGTTGTGAGGTTTGGTGCGTTTGGACAACTTGCGGCCCTTCATATCGGCCAGCACTTCGAGATATCGGCCCATGATCCCTCCCTGGCCCTTGCCAAGGCAGCAAAGCAACTCGGAGTACGTCTGGCATCGTTGTGCGATGTATCGCAGTCTGATCGCCTCTTATTTCGGCATCTGTCTCCTCATTTGAGGACGTTGTCAGCGAGTTCGCGGTTGCTTGCAAATCCGGCGCGCTGATTGTTGATGTTGGCTCAGTAAATTGGTTTCCTCGTAAATCTGATACGGTTGCTACCGAACCATGTAGGCATCGTAGCATCTCATCCCTTGTTCGGGCCTCAGAGTGCCATGCAAGGTATTGAGGGTCTGAAAACTGCAGTTTGCCCCGTTCAAGGAAGGTGGTAGTTTAGGCTGGCTGCTTTTTTCGCAAGTTTCTTGTTCTGACTATTGTCGTGAAGATACCAGAAGAACATGACTAAGAAGCAGCTGTTGTCCAGAGACTCTCGCGCCTCATCGCCAAAGTGCGCCTGAAAATGGGACCGCTGCCAACGCGCATGGCAACGACGAGATTTGACTTGTTATCTGAGGCAATTTCCTTGGTTCAGCACGATGTTCCAGAAGTATTCGAAGCGATTGTGAAAACCAATCTCAACGCTGAGACTGTGCGCCGAAGATTTTTTGACTCTGCCGCAAGTTTGAGTCTCGATTTGGAAACAGTATTGAGGACACCGCCGAACAACAACTGCCGATATTTATGGAGCACCGTCCAAGGGAAGCTGCGTCCGCGTTATTGTTATTCGATACGAGCCCGCCGCAGGACCGAACCGTACCACTGAGCGAAGTTGTCTAGCGGATCAACGATCGTGCCAATTAAGCGGACTGTTGAAACAGCGGGACTCTGGGCGTGGATTTACGTTTTCGAGTTATTTCGACCTTCTCAACCCCCCCCCAAAAAAAACAAATGCCGCTGAAGTAAATGACTTGAGGTACAACGTCAGTCTTTCTTCTTTTACAGAGAGAAGAGCAAACAGCCAAACTGAGGGATCAAACACCTTTCCCTCCATTTTTGGGTCACGCATCCGCCTGTATCAAATCACTAGCCTTCTCTCCGATCATGATGGCTGGCGCGTTGGTGTTACCACTGACGATTTCCGGCATGATCGAGCAGTCGGCCACTCGTAAGTTGGCTATGCCGTGTACTTTTAGTTTTGCATCTACGACCGATGCTTCGGTGCTTCCCATCGCGCAAGTGCCGGTTGGATGATAAATAGATGCGGTGTTTGATCTTACCCAGTCCAGCGTACCTTCATAGTCGTCGCAACTCAGCTGAGCCGTTGGCCGAAATTCCTCTGAAATCTTTGAGGCCAAAGGATTATGCTTAGCTATTCTGCGAGCGATGTTCACACCGTCAACAATGGTTCGGCAATCCGTTTCCGTGGACAGATAGTTCGGTAAAATTTTGACATATTCAGATGGATCCGGGCCGTTCAAACGTAGCTCGCCCCGGCTTTCAGGGCGCAGTTGGCAGACCGACATGGTAAAGGCTGAGAACGGATGAACACCCTCGCCAGGGCTGTCGGCGGACCAAGGCTGAACGTGGAATTGAATGTCGGGTGTCTCTACATCCTCGCGGGTTTTCATGAACCCGGTGGCAAGACTGGCGGCCATGGTCATAGGACCAGCACGGAACAGTGCGTATTTCAGGGCGATACGCGCCTGATTGAACAGGCTGCGGACTTCATCATTCAGTGTCGGTTCATTGCATTTGAACACTAATCGGGCCTGCAAGTGGTCCTGCAGTCCTTTGCCGACACCTGGTAGGGCGTGCAGCGGTTCGATGCCGTTTTCTTTTAGGTGGTCCGGATCTCCGATCCCTGAAAGCATCAGGATCTGTGGCGAGTTTATCGCTCCGCCGGACAGAATGATTTCACGCCGGACGGTGAGGGTTTTCTCCGTTCCAGAGCGATCCCGGTACACCAGACCGGTTGCTTTCTTGCCGTCCAGAACCACGCGCGTTACGAGCGCGTTTGTAATGATGTTTAGGTTTTGGCGATCCCGAATGGGTTTCAGGTAGGCAACGGCAGCGCTGCACCGGCGGCCATTGCGGGTGGTCAGTTGGAAATACCCCACCCCCTCTTGATCCGCGCCGTTGTAATCAGGGTTGAACGGATAGCCCGCCGCCTGCGCTGCGGCCACCCACGCGTCACAGATCGGACGTTGAATACGCATATTGGATACGGACAAGGGCCCACCAACGCCATGGAACTCGTCTTCACCTCGCTCCTGGTCTTCGCAGCGCTTGAAAAGGGGCAGGACATCGTCCCAGCCCCAGCCCGCATTGCCCATTTGCCGCCAGCGATCATAGTCCTCTTTCTGCCCACGAACGTAGAGCAAACCGTTCAAAGAGGATGACCCGCCCAGTACCTTGCCGCGTGGCCAGTCGATGGATCGACCATTCAGACCAGGATCAGGTTCGGTGCGATAACACCAATCGACCGATGGGTTGTGCATGGTTTTGAAGTAGCCAACGGGGATGTGAATCCATGGGTTTGTATCGCGGCCACCTGCCTCAAGTAGCGCAACGGTCGTGTTAGGATTAGCGCTCAGCCGGTTGGCAATGACGCAGCCCGAAGACCCGGCGCCCACAACCGCATAATCCACTTCCATGACTGCCTCCTCCTCACGCCGTCGAAAAAACTCTATGCAAGATGTAAGAAATATACTAGCCTTTTTTGATACAAAACGTCTCAATAATTGCGATCAGGGAGGTAAGCAATGGAGATCGGTAAGAAACTAAGTGGTATTTCGCGGCGGGATTTCTTCCGCGTGGCGGGCCGTTACGGTATGAGTTCGACTCTGCTGGCAGCGGGTGGGTTCGGTGGAGCGATGAGCTTGGCCAACCTGGCGCAAGCAGCTGAATCCACGTACGAAAAACGGTTCTCAAAAGAGCCCAAGCACACGCTTAAGTTTGGCGCTTCAGGCTTCAATACTCGCAACCTTCTGATCGAACGTGCCGGGGCCATCGAGTTCGCGCGCGATCTGGAAGAACGTACAGATGGTGAGATTCGGATCGAGTTCATCGGCGACAATCAGATCTGCGGACAACTTAGCTGTGTTGAAAAAACCCAGCAGGGAATCGTCGATATCTACGCCGCTTCGACCCAGAACTCGGCTGGAGGTGCGCCTTATCTGAACGTGCTGGACTACGCTTATATGTTCCCAAGCCGTGCGGCGCAGTACCATTTCTTCTACAGCCCGGCGAGCCAGCGCATTCTCCGCGACCCCCTGGAGAAACGGCATGGACTGAAGTTCCTGTTTACCCATTGCGAACTGCGCGGCCTGCAAATGGGCTCGACCTTTGCTGACAAACCCACAGTAACCAAACTGGAAGAGCTGTTCGGCACCAAGAACCGCGTGACCGGCACGCAGTTGGGCCGGATTGCAATGCAGTTGTTGAACCTGAACCCGGTTCCGGTGGCCTGGGAAGAGACACTGGACGCTCTGAAAACAGGTCTGATTGACGGGGCTGAAACTTGGGCCTCCGCCGTGGCTTACGCAAATATGGCGCCGGTGGTTTCGCAGTCGGTAAACCTGAAGTTCTTCTGCGGCACCGAGCATACCTCGATGTCGGCCAAGGTCTTCGACAGCCTCGGAGGCGAGTTGCAGGACGCAGTGATGGAGTCTTCCTACTTCACTCAGGCGTTGATCCAAGGTGCGAATGAGGCTGCGTTGTTGAACACAGTTGGCTTCTCAGAGCCGCAGCTTCCCAACACGATCTTTGCCAAAAACGGTGTCCGCCCGGCCTTCCTGCCGGACGATCAGATCAAACTGGCCGAAGAGATGTGCGCTCCGAACTACAACCCTGAGCCTTGGGCGCAGTGGCGTGAACGCCTGAATAAATGGGCAGGCGGCATCGATACGTATCAGGAGATCTACGACATCGCGCGTGAAATTCCGGCCGATACCCTGCCGGAAAACGTCGAGCCGCGCCGTTGGTGGATGGGCCAAGCCTGATAAGCTGATGTGAACCGGCCCTCAAACGGGCCGGTTCCAAAAAAACACACCGACTGGGAGGACGGGGTACATGTCGTTATGGGCAGACATAGGCGCGATCTTCAGCGCCTTTCTCAGCCAGGATTCGTTCGAGATTCAATCCGCTCTGGAATCTGACGCTGCTTGGGTTCTGGGTGCAGTTGCCTCCGCACTTGGCGGGCTTCTGGTCATGCTGATCTATCGAAAGGTGCCCTTCATTGAACGCCATCTGGAACGATCAGTGATGGTTTATTCGTATCTTGCCATTGCACTGATCATCTTCTGGGGTGTGATCGACCGCTTCGTGTTTAACGACCAAGAGCCATGGTCAACGACCATTCCACCACTGCTATTTATGGTCATGGCGTGGTTCGGGGCGTCTTACAACGTACGCCTTCGTACGCATCTGAGTTTCAGTGAATTCCGCACCGCGATGCCGAGGGCAGGGCAACTCACTTGCCTCATCCTTGATGCGGTTCTGTGGTTTATTTTCGCGGTGATCGTCATTGTCACCACAACCCGACTGGTCGCCCTGTCTGCGTCAAATTTCCAGATCGTACTGGGTACCGACAACGTCATGCAGTGGTGGTTTCTTCTGGCTGCACCGCTGTCTTTCTTCTTGATGGTTGGACGCGTGTTTCAAAACCTCGCGGATGATCTGCACAATTGGAAAACAGGCGAGCCGCTCATCAAGCAGGCCGTGATCGGAGCAGACTAATGACAGATGGAACCATGGTCACACTGATCTCGCTTGGGGTCACTTTTCTATTCATGTTGGGCGTACCGGTTCTGCTGGTCATCGGCTACTGGGTTATCGGTTGTTCGTTTGTCCTTGGCTTGACGCTCGACAATATGGGCGCCGAGTTGCTGAACGTCTTCAACAAGGGTTTTGCCCTGCTGGCGATGCCGCTGTTCATCTTGACCGGAGACCTGATCAACAAATCCGGCATCGCGAGGAGGCTCAGCGACTTCGCCTATGCCTGTCTGGGCTGGATACGCGGCGGGCTGGCGATGGCCTCTCTAGGGGCATGCGGGTTGTTTGCCGCTATCTCGGGCTCCAACTCGGCCACGACCGCCACCATTGGTTCCATGTTGCACCCGGAGATGGTCAAGGGCGGTTATGATGAGCGGTTCAGCGCGGCCACTGCGGCGGCGGGGGGCACGGTGGGGATCATCATTCCGCCGTCGATTATTTTCATTGTCTATGGGTTCCTGATGAACCTGCCGATTTCGGAGCTGTTCGTCGCGGGTATTCTGCCCGGTGCGTTGATGGTTTTTGGTATGCAGTTTGCCTGCTGGATCATCTGCCGAATGAACGGCTGGGGCCACTTGATCCCGCTGCAACTGAACCGGGTGCTGAAAACCGCGTTCGGCGCATGGCTGGGTTTCTTCGCCATCGGGCTGGTTCTGTGGGGCATCTACACAGGTAAGTTCTCACCCACCGAAGCGGCGGGTGTGACCGTTGGTTTCTGTGTGATCGCCGGGTTGGTCAGCTATCCGATCAATCGGATCATGGGCGCACGGAACGATATTCCGCCGACCGAAAAAAGCTACGCCGAGATGTTCGTGGTAGAAGGCTTTACGATCCCCGAGATCCCCTCAATTGTGATCCGGTCAGCCCAGATCACAGGTATCCTTGCCCCGCTTATCGCAATTTCAGTGGTGATGCAGCAAATCCTGTCGCTGCTGGGGGCGCAAGAAACCATTGGGAATTTTGTAACTTCAATGGGCGGCTACCACGCGGTTCTATTCACCTCAATGGTGATCGTCTTCTTCTCGGGTATGGTGTTGGAAAGCTTGCCGGTGACGATCATCCTTGCGCCAATCCTCGCGCCGATCGCGGCTTCGGTCGGGATAGATCCGATCCATTTCTCGGTGATCTTCCTGGTGGGCGCGTCTATCGGCTTCATCACTCCGCCCTACGGTTTGAACCTCTATGTGGCATCAGGAGTGACCGGCGTACCCTATTTCCGGCTTTTGCGATACACGGTGCCTTATCTGGTGGCTTTGCTGTCGGTATGGATCTTGGTGTCGCTTGTGCCCGATCTGGCCTTGATCCTGCTGCCAAATAACTAGAATGTTGCGGGATGGCCGAGACGGAAACACAAGACAAAGAAACTCAGATCCCGACCAACCTGCGCCTTCTTCTCATCCTTGAGGAGGTGGCGCGGCGCGGGGTCGCCGTCAAACCATCGGACCTGATTGAGACATTGGGACTGGCGAAGCCTACAATCCACCGTCTGCTGCAAACTGCAGAGGCCGAGGGTTTCCTGCAACGAGATCTGGATGGCCGCTCATTTGGTCCTGGGCGCCGGCTGCGGTCGCTTTCGGTCAATACCATGTCTTCCGAACACCTGCGTACGGCGCGATTGGCAATCTTGCGCAGCGTCGCTGAAAAGGTTGGTGAGACTTGTAACTTAGCCATCCCAGACCGGGAAGGGATGATCTACCTCGACCGGGTTGAAACGAAATGGCCGCTGCGCATCCAATTGCCAATCGGTACTCAGGTGCCCTTCCACTGCACAGCTAGCGGCAAAATGTACCTGTCTACCCTTCGTCAGAAGACCTTGGATGGGTTTCTCTCCGCAGGAAATTTACAACCTCAGACCGAACAATCCCTGACGAACCCTAATGCACTATGCGAGGAAATCTGCAGAATCGCTGAAAACGGTTACGCGACAGATGATGAGGAATTCATGGCCGGAATGACGGCCATCGCTGTGCCCATTCGCGACGGACAGGGTAGATTGGTAGGCACACTTTCAGTGCATGCTCCAACCCAACGTCACGACGTCACCAGCCTGCTGTCCTTTCTGAACATCCTGCAAAAAGGAGCAGGTGAACTATCGGAAATGCTGGCTAACTGATTTCTGCTCGAGGCCATGGTCAAAGCTTTCGCCAAATCAGCCAAAACCGCGCTGGTGGAACTTGCGAGTGCGTTTGACGCTCTCCCCAAGGATCGTGTGGTATCGACCAAGGGTCGGTTGCATCGGAATCGGATGTCTGAGCGCCGCGGAATGCCCGCTAGCGAATGCCAATGACAAGCTGCCAGAGCGAGGGTAACGTCCCCATTCGCTTGGAACGGCCAAGACGAAGGGTTGTCTCGAAATCCGAAAGCGGTCGTTCAATTGCAAAGTGGGAAGGTCGGCAAAGTTTGCTCCGTCGACCGCTGAAGGTAGCTCAACCTTGAGCTTGCAGCGAATGGCTAGTTCAACGGGCCACATCGCAGCATTCCCTCTTACCGTAGAACGGCAGCAAAGAACTTCGGATTATAGGGCAGGGTCCTATACGGTGTCTGATCCGCGCTCGACTTTGAGCCCTGAGCAGGTGTTGATCGCGCTTTCGTCCGTCGCTCATGCAGCAAGTTGCGAGTCGCACGTTCCGGACACTCAAAACCAGATTGCTAGTGGCCCGAGAGCGGACTTCGCCACCACTCAGTCATTGGATGGTTCGTAGGGATCCGGCGTTCCTGGGGGGATCGGAGGAAACTCCTCGAATGTAGCAAGGTGTTCCTGCAACTGCGGCAGCGCCTTTTCGGCCGCCCATGTGTGCGGGAAGAGAACGCTTTCGCGCTCGTGTGGATCATTCAGAAGGTTATAGACCCTTGGTGTGTCGAAAGACTCCGTCGCGCCAAAGGCCGTTGTGTTCTCTTTGAACAGAACTTTCCAATCCTTCCATTTTACACCGAATATCTGCTCGCCCATGTAGACAATCACGCCTTCTCGGTTCGATCTCGGCTGGACGCCCAGAAAGAACTCGGACTGGTCGATGCCATCAAAAGCCCGGTCGTCCGGCACTTTGCCGCCTGCGAATGCGGCCAGTGTTGGAAAAAGGTCCATCGAGTGGACAACGTCATTGCTTTCTGAACCAGCGGGGATCTTCCCCGGCCACTTGATCGCAAAGGGCACGCGCATGCTTCCTTCGAGGCTGGTGAACAGAGTGCCGCGCCAAGGCCCCGCAGTACCATGCACCGCGGGAACCGGCGAGACATTGGCGTTTCCAACCGGAAGAGCTTCGGGGCCGTTATCTGCAGTAAATATCACCACGGTTTCGTCGGATGCGCCTGCCGCCTCGATCGCATCAACGATGCGCCCGATGTACGTATCTGTCTGAAGTAAGATATCGGCCCAGACGCCGTTTCCAGTTGCGCCATCAAACTCCTCGGACGCGATATTTGGATAGTGGGTCTGCGTATAGGCAAGATAAATGAAGAATGGCGCGTCTTCGGCACTCTTAGCTTCAATGAAATCGACGGCCTTTTTCGTCAGGTCGCCATCTATCTCGCCGCGGTAGTCCAAGTCATAGTCCCGCGCAACGGTCGCCGGTTCGCCTGCAATACCTTGCATCACGACAGGCTCTTCCATGTTGGCTTCAGCAAATCCCGGAAGCGTGCGCCAGACTGTAACGTCCGTGGTTTCAACACCGTAAAACTCGTCGAATCCTTGATTCGTTGGATAGCGCCCTTCGGTCCATCCAAGGTGCCACTTGCCGTACATGGCCGTGTTGTATCCTGCTTCCTTGAGCATCTCGGCCATCGTGATTTCCCACTGGGTCAGTCCGTAAACGCCGCCTCCCAGTGGGACTGTATGGTTTCCGCTCCGAATGCCATACCGTCCCGTCATGGTCGCAGCGCGGGACGGCGTGCATTGGCTTTCCACGTTGAAGTTCGTAAGCCTTAATCCCTCAGCGGCCAGAGCATCCATTTCCGGAGTGGCGGTGCCGCGAATTATTCCTCCACCATTGAACCCTGGCTCACCCCACCCAAAGTTATCGAGAAAAATAAAGACTATATTGGGCTTGTCCTGAGCTGCGGCGACAGTCCCAATGAGAAGAGAAAGCAACAGTAGGAATGTTCGCGAAAACCGCTTCATGATGACGCTCCCTATAGATATCATTCGTTCGAGACTGGCGAAATTGGATGCCTGCGGTCAAAAAATGACCGTCTTCTAAGGGCTCGCTTTGAACTTTGGCTGCATCTTGAACGAACGGCAACTTTCAGGTCCAGAGTAGCCAGCACGCGAAGCGGGCCGGTGGCAATTCGTAAAAAGCGGAAAGTAAACTTCCCGAGTTTAGATGCATCCTTGAAGTCTGCATTCTGTGTCATGATACGCGACTTAAAAAAAAACCTTCAAACCTTCTGTGGAGTGAATTGTCTAACGGTTCCACTTTAGGCCTCTGATGCAGGCTGTCGTTTCTTTTCAGGCCAGAATTCGTCAACCACGACATAGGCAACAATTACGAAGATCGCAGCGCTGGCGACTTGCAGAACTCGCGTAATACTCTTTACGTCAGCTTCGTCGGAAAAAGGCGCAATTGACCCACCGTAGACGATCAAAGCGGTCGTAATTGCAGAGCCAGCGGCGGCGGCGAGCGGGGCTTGTGATTTTCCAAGTGCTCCGAGGGTCAGACAAAAGAAAAAACACAGCAGAATAGAAGTGAGAATGACCGGGGCTATTACGTTTACTTCGTAACATATGATGGAGACTGCCGCCCCAAGAAGGTTAGCCGTCAGCATTGCTTTCGCTACGGTTTTGCCCGCCGCAGGCATCGCCGCGAGTTGCTGGCTCAGCAGCGCGACAAAAAACAAAACCAGCAATGCGGATGCGCCGGAAACAAAAAACGCCATAGCAAACGGAACTGTGACAAGTGACATCCTGACGATGCGGCGATGTGGGTCAAAGTCTGACGACGTTGCTGCTTTCTTCTGAGCGGCCGTCGGAGGTTCAGCGGGAATTAGCACGAACATCAGTGTCGATACGAAACCTGCAAAAAACAAATTCAGCGGTATCCAGTACACGAGCACCAAGGCCAAATCCTGCGATTGCAGAACCAAGTTCGGGATCATCAACGCCCCCATAAGAGCGATGACACCCGGCAATACTCCGGCACCAGAAACCGACCAAACGAAAGACAGGATTATTCCAATCGCCACGAGGATGAGAAACACAACGGGATATGGTGAGAAGATTGAGGACACCAGGAACGAAATGAACATCAATCCAATTGAGAAGACAAACAGCTTGCCAAACGCCGCCAAAGGCAATGCGGCAGGCGCTTGCAGAAACAGTGCAGTGAATACCGCCCCGACGACTGCGAGTGGCCAACCAAGAAACAAGCCCAAGGAGAAGACGCCGGTCACACCCAGAGCAAGCCGTGCGACAGAGCGCTGGTCTTCAGTACGCATAGGACAGAATTGAAACCACGCGGATATAGGTACGGCCTACAAGGTTCAGTAACGAATTGTCACTTAGATACATAATCACATCTGCTTGCCCGTTCAGCTGAAAGCGAAGGTCATCTTCAGCACTTCCAGCTTCATAACCGGGTAAGACGATCCTAACTGGGAACCTTTCAGGCTCTCGCAAGAACCCCTTGGTACTTGGTGCGCTTGCCAATTGCCCGGGTTCATCACCACCACTCAAAGACACAGCGGCACTGAAGCTCTCAATGACGCCAGGGACAATCTTACCAGGGTGCATATCCAATACCACATCCACCGGAGACCCTATCGACGCTCTTCCCAGGTTGTTCTCAGTAAAATACGCCTCGATCCAGACGTCCGTTGCATCCAGAAACGTCAACAGATCTTGCCCGGATCGGGCATACGTACCGGGGGCTATCAGCAGGTTCGAGATGACGCCTGTTGCCGGAGCACGCAGTTCAGTCCATTCAAGGTTCAGTTCCGCATCCGCCAAAGCAGCCAACGCGCGCTGGATTTTCGGGTTTTCAACCCCATCGTCACCGAGCCTCTGCTTTGCTTTTTCCAGATCCGCTTTTGCGTTCTCAAAGTTTGCCTCAGATTCCGCCAGCTGCCCTCGCGCATCATCAGCCTTTGAGACAGCAATCAGTCCTTTCTTTTCGAGCGCAAATACGCGCTCCGTTTGGAGGCGCATGGTATCGAGATCACTCTGCGCCCTCGCCAATTTCGCCTGCGCAGCGCTTACTTCCGCTGACGAGGCTCCCACCTCTTGAGTGGCTGCCTCGAGATCGGCTTGGGCTTTGTCACGATCAATTTCGTACGGTCTGGCATCAATGCGAACTAAAACATCTCCTGCCGAGACCACCTGACCGTTTTGAACAAGAACCTCGGTCACCGTCCCAGTGACCTGCGGAACGATCTGGGTCGCCACGGCCTTTACTCTGGCATTTCCTGTGAACGGTGTCTTTCTGTCAGCGACCAGATACCAGACGAGAAAAACGAGAATGACGGCTAATGTCGACCAGATCGTCTTCCTCATTCTGCAGCTCCTTCAGCCGCGTCTTCGCTAACCGGCGGTGCGTCAATCCAGACTTTGAACAACTCATAGAAGACCGCAAACAATACGGGTCCCATGAAAATGCCGATCAAGCCATAGGCCATCATGCCTCCAAGAACCCCGATGAGGATCACAAGCATAGGCGTTTCAAGGCCTTTTGAGATGAAGACGGGGCGTAGGAAGCTGTCCATTATGGTCACGGGAATGGCTAGGATGGTGAAGATCAAAGCTGCACCTCCGGACATGGAGCTCCATGCATAGATGATCACTGGTATAAGCACCAAACCGGGTCCAATCTGGATGATCGAGAGGATCAGGCAGACAAACGCCAGCGTAGCGGCCGAGCCTATCCCAAACAGCACCAACAATATCCAAACGACGACGGCTTGAATGGCGGCGACACCAATTACACCCTTAGTGACATTTCGGATCGTTGCGCCTGCCAGAGTAACGAATTCACCACCACGCGGCGCAAATACACGGTTGGCAAAGCGCTGAAGGCCCTGAACCATACTTGGTCCGGGACTGAACAAAGCCCCCATTATCAATACCGACAGGGCAAGGCCAAGAAGCCCAATTCCGATCCCCAAAACCTTACCAAAAAGGGACTTGGTGATTTCAAGAATTTGGGTGCCGTATTTTGCAAGCGCACCGTCCAGATTCCGCTCGAACATGCCCCAAACATCAGCAATTTTCCCGCCGACCAGCGGTAGTTCCTTGATACCTTCTGGCGCAGGGGGGATTTTCAATTCACCTTTGTCGGCCTGTTCCGCAAAATCGGACCCTAATTCCGCAGCACCGGAAACCGCTGTTGCGACTGGCCCCAGGGTCAGAACAAGACCCAACAAAACCAAAATCGTCGCTGCAAGCTTCTTTCGCCCTCCCAATTTGGATTGCATCCAATCAAACACCGGATAGAGCGCCACGCAAAGGATGGTTGCCCAGATGACCACGCTTGCGAGCGGGGCCACCATGACCAATGCGCTATAGAGAAATAGTCCGAGAAACAGCAGTCGTATCGCTAGATCGACAATCTTCGCGTCCTGAGTTTTTTCCATTCCATCCCCCTGGGTTTGTTTTCAGAATATTATACTCAAAAAACGTTATATGTATATTTTTTTGAGATTGGGGTGATGACCTATCGATTTGAAGACAAAAGTGAATCCGCAACACGGTTTGAAATGCGCAGACAATCTTATGCCTACGCACGAACTCGGTTGGACGAAACCAGGTGCAGTTTATTCGTCTGTTTTCTTGTCGTCTTGGGATAAGATTGTATCAGCCACGGTTGTCGCAGCAGTCACAAAAACGCCCAGCCCTACAATGATGTAAAACATTGTGAAGATTTTCCCCACTGCGGTTTCAGGTGAAAAATCACCAAAACCTACGGTCGAAATTGTAACGACAGAAAAGTAGATTGAGTCGAGCCAACTCCAACCTTCTACAAAGTGGTAAAAGACCGAGGCCCATAGAATCATTCCGACCGTGAAGGCCAGAAGGCCTTTCACTCTGCCATCCTTAAAGGCGGTTCGGATCCCTCTGGTGATTCTGGTAAGCGCGTTCATGAGACTACCTTAGCAACTAACACATAATTACATAGCAGTTTTAGAATTTATTATGAATCGCGTATCGCCGTTTGGTCAAAACTCTATTCAACTTCATGAGCAAGCCTGCCGTTCCATTCTTCTGTGGAAACTTTGGGTTCAGGCGGATCTGCTATGTATGACGGTGTCATGATCTGTGTTCCGTTTTCATTGAACACTTCGACTATGTTCTCGCGAAGATCGGACAAGATTTTGGGTAAGCTCGATCCACGCGACGTATAAGCATTGATCTCATAATTGATCGCGTAGTCAGCCAGTTGCGTCCAAAGGACAAAGGGCTCCGGCGACTTTTTCAAGCCTTGAGTTCGAAGCGCTGCCTCCACAAGCATAGCTTTGATTTTCTTCGGAGGCTCCTCGTATCCGATCCCGACTGAGGTGTGAACCAGCAGTCCTCGCCCATCCACTTTGCGCGAGTAATTCACAACCTCGGAATTTAACAATTGCGAGTTTGGAATACTAATCATCTCGTTTTTTATCGACTTGATGAGTGTTTCCATCAGCTTGATTTCGGTGACATCCCCTATCTTGTCGCCGACCTGAATGCGATCGCCAATGTTGGTACTGCGTCTGTAGATAACAAACAGGCCCGCCATCATATTTGAAACAACCGTGTTTGACCCGAGCGAAACCATGATACCTGCGAGAATGGTCAGACCCTGAAAAGCTCGTGAATCAGACCCTGGAATGTAAGGGTAAGCGAATACGAGCGCGATCACGATGATCAATGCCCTGACCAGCATTTTCGTAGGCGCAATCCAATGGTCTTCAAAGTCCTTGATCTTGAAAGCACCATTCTCGAGGTTTTCAAAGAATAGATCGATGCCACGAATGGCCATTCTTGTGACAGCGGCGATGATGGCGAGCATGATCAGGTTTGGAATGTAGCTCATAATTGCCAAGACAACGCTGATAAGCGGCTCACTGACGTACTTCAAAAGGATTTGAGCAATGCCCTGTGTTTCGGCGAAAGAAAGCAGGACCAGAGAAAGATAGTAGTAGAAGAAGAACAGAAAAAGGACCCACATCAAGATGTGAATTGAATAGACGATGATCGACGCGATAGCCCGGCTCCTTAAGATAGACTTGGTGGCTTGCTCGACGCCTTCTGCCCTCTTCTCCAAGATTTTTCTTATGTATTTCAATAGCTTTTTACGTTTTGCAAAAAACCCATACGAAGCCAAAGCAAAGATTAACGTCCAAGCAAATGCCGCCATGGCACTGCCCACTCTACCCTCATTGGACCGACCTTCTCGGTATTGGAGGATTGCCGCCTCGATCGCTTCGGATTGAAGCCCCGCAAGAACCTCAATTGCCATTTGTTCGTGTTCAGCATCCGCTTGCGTGGTGATCGTAACCATTTGTCCATCCGCGCGGATTAATTTTCCAAACTCGGCATCCGAAATCTGCATCTGGACCGTGTCGCGTTGAGACGCATCGGCGACCTGAGCAATTCGCTCTTCGATTTTTGCCGCCCTTTCAATGGCAGGCAACGCGCTCGATCCTCGAACCATGAACAACTCCGAGCCGTCGACAACAACAGGCGCTATGAACTCGGGATCGTCTCTTTCTTCGGGTGCAACGAGGATCTCCTCGGACTGGGCAAACGCGACATTGCACAAGAGAAGAAATGATACGAACCAAACTGAAAAAGCTCTCATGAGTTTGCTCCTTCCACAGGTATCAAGTGAACATCCCTTTGTGGGAACGGGATCGAAATACCTTCTTCGTCAAACCGCTCCTTTGCTTGCCCTGTTAGGTCCCAATAGACTGTCCAATAATCGTCTGATTTGGACCACGGTCGGCAAAAGATATTGACAGAGTTGTCACCCAACTCGCCCACAAAAACTTCTGGCTCCGGTGTCTTTAGACACAGCGCATGTTGGGCTACCAAGTCTTTCAGAACGTCAATTGCCTCGGCTGCGTTGTCCGAATAGGCGATGCCAAAAACCAGATCGACTCGACGTTCTTCAGATGCGCTCACATTGGTGATCACATCCCCCCAAATCTTGCTGTTTGGCACCACTATGATCTGGTTATCGAACGTTCTGATCTTGGTCGAAACAACTGACATCTCGTCCACGAAACCTGATGAACCCCCGACCTGAATATAGTCGCCTGTATCGAACGGCTTTAGAACCATGATCATCAGACCGCTTGCAAGGTTGCCCAAAGTTTCCTGCAAAGCGAAGCCGAGAATAAACGACAAACCGCCAAGCACCGCAAACAGCGGCGTGACGTTGACTCCGAAAAGAGCTAAGACGACGAGTATGCCAAGCACAAAGACAACCCAGTAAACCGTTGTGGCTATGAAGCGCTTGAGCATCCTGGAAATCGTCGGAATTTTGCCGAGGCCGCGTTCGGTGATCCGTCTCACCATTCTTGCGATAAACATCATGGCCCAGACAGCCAACAAAACGCCCAGGGCGGCCATCAGCACGCCAACGCCGCCATCCCAGGAAAACAGCCAAGTCCAGGCGTTCTGAAAAAGCGTTTGAAGATCGGTCGTCTTAAGAGCGCCTGCTTTCAATGCGAGAATATAGTCGGTATGAGGCTCGAGCTCTTCCGCCTTTGCTCCTTTCAAAGTCCAGGCTTCAAGCACCAGTCGGTAGTTGTTCAGAAAATCTGATCCAGATGCACTTAAGGAAGACAATTGGGACCGTAAGCTGGCCTCTTGCTCTCCGTTTGCTGACCGAAGCTGCAGGTTGATTTGTGCGACGTCTTCGAGTTGCGATCGCACGTAACCCTGCCAACTACCTGCGACGTCAGATAACTCTTCAGCCGTTAACGGGACGAGTAGGATTTCCAAGTCATCTGCAGGGATTGTTTTTTCAACCACCTCTTCCAACAAGTTGTTGTTTTCCAGCACAACAACTTCCTGCTCAGGTTCAGTGACTTGAGCGACAACAGGAAATCCATTCGACGACACCGCAACGCACCAAAGTAATAACCAGACCAGTCTAAATCTGCGCAGTCGTTTCATTTGAAGTCCCCTACTCCTATAGCGTTTGAGGAGAGCATAGGAGGACCCATCAAATCTAGACTTATGTTTATTTTTGCATGTTTAAGTGCTGGCAACAGCTGTGCTAGGCGCGCCTCGTAGTAGAAAATGGCGATCACTCCAATGAGCCGACTTTACTGCAATGCGAGAATAGAAAACTCATTTTTGCAGCCCTTCTAAGATCGACCAAAATGGGAAACTGGCTTCATCAGATGTGGACACTTTTGGAAAGATCTCCTCCATGATGCGCTAGAAAGACATCGCAATTGCGAAGGCACTTGCTTTCAGCCTAGCCGCTGCGACAACCGCCCAATCAAGTGAGTTCGATCTGGCGAATGCAACCGCTGCCGAGCGGATGACCTATCATCGAGCTATCGACGCAGCCGTTTGGGCAATGCCACTGATGAATTTCAAGCTTTATCGTGATGCACTTGCCAATGCAGGGGTTGGTCCCAATGACATTGGGTATAATTCAGAAGCCTAGGATTGGCGTTTCCAGACTGCAACACCGAATAACACGACGCCCTACTTCCACAGCCATTGGACTATCGAAGACGGCACGATCGTTTTTGAAATGCCTGCATCCGAAGAGGGTATCGGAATCTTCGGCACAATTGTGGAAGCGTGGCAACGCCCTCTGGACGACGTCGGTTCCAACGTTCGGGACCGCGGTTCAGGAGCAATGTATTTGCTGGTGCAGCAGGGGTACAACGGCCCTCTGCTTCCGAACGCTCTGGTCTATGAACAGGACACAAACTTTAGCTTTGCCGTGCTTCGTCCGATCCTTGCCGGCGGCGGCACCGAAGAAAACCTTATGAAAGCCACGGCGCTCACCAAAAAGATCAAGGTTTACCCGTTGTCTAAATCAGGCGGTGAGGTATCAACCCAATAAGTCGACGTTCATGGGGTGAACTTGGAAATGACGCGTGCCACGTAGGGCGGCATATAAGGCCATATCCATGAGATAATCGGTGAAGAAGTTGTGCTTGACCGTGACATTACAATGATGGACGCGCTCGCGCGGATTGGTATCAAACGAAATTAACCCTTTGAACCTAGTGCGGATACGCAAGCCATCTACGACGCCGCAGGATCAGAGGCGTTAGAGTACATGATCGATCAGTATCATCGTGCGCTGAATCCCTTTGTATTTGAAGGGAAACGTTGGTCCGCGCTGGTCCCGAACGGGTGGCGTTAGACTGATTGGAGTTGTGAGTACCCATCCTACTATGACTGCCATGCCCGCGGCGCACTGTACTCCGCGATCATCAACAGCATAAAAAACTACGGAACTTCAACGTACTATCTAGATCTTGCCGAAACGCCGGACCAGAAATAGCTGGACGGCGGCAGAAGCTACAAGTTGACTGTGCCTGCCAATGTTCCCGTTCGGGATTTCTGGTCGATAACCGCCTACGATCTGGTCACCGCGTCTTTTCTCCGGGACATAAATCCCAGCACCATAGATTCCGCCATGCCTGATGTTGAAGTGAACGATGACGGGTCAGTCGTATCTACTTCGGCCCAACCGCTCCAGAAGGCAAGGAGAGCAACTGGCTTCCAACTGATCCAGACCGCAGGTTTTTCTCGCTTGCACGCTTTTTCAGACCGGAGCTGAGCCTTCTCGATAATAGCTTCGAATTGAACGATAAGGGGCGGTTGGACTAGGTCCGTTTTGGGCTTCTTTCGGACATCATATAAAAATGAAAATTGAATGTCACGCTGACACCTATGCGTTGACGACAGCCTGAATTCACACCCTATCCGGATAAGGTTTTGCGAAAACATTTCGAGATCTTAATTCACCTTCTGCCCTGGCAGGTTGATTGTAGCAACGAATGCGTTTCTGTCCCAGTAAGGTACTTATCTATTCTATAGTCTTGGGGCGCCAGTTTAGTTTTCCAGCGCAAGCACTGCCCATGCCCACTCATGCACCTTGGAAAGAGGAAGTCCTTCGACAAATCTATACAGCCCTGCAAAGCCGCTTATAAATTCCCGTTCGGGAAGTGAAAATTTTGCGCACTAGTCCGCGTTGGCGGATGCGTTCGATGCTATCGGGCATGTCATGGTCGGGCCATAAATTGCCCGAAGATAGTCTCGTCCCCGTACCTTCATTGCGGGTTGGATTAGACCTTTGTCGCCAACAGGGCGAATGCGTTGGGTTTGAACACTAGCCCTTCACTTCCTGAGCCGGTTTGCTTCATCCACGAGTCAACGACCGCCTCGTGATCAGCTGCGTTTTCAGATCAATACGGTTACAGCGATTCGCTTGAAGTATCGGATCGGCGGCGGCCAATTTGTCCGGGGTTTCCATACGCTGAGTTGAAACAGTTGAATAAGCTCAAACTGTTGCCGCGCGATCCAACTCCATCGGGTTGCCACCAGAGAATTCGAAAAAGTGTGAGCGTCAATACTCTTGATCAGTTTTTGGTTTGTTTTTAAGGTACTGAGCAGTTCAGCACATGTGTTGCAGATTAGGAAAAGCGATCTCCAGAAACGCATCAATGAAGTGGGATTTGTCCTTCTCCAGATGCCGGTGGTCTTCTAGTATATACGGCGTCCTAGTTGCTAAACCTCTAACACAAAGCCGAAAATTCTATGTTGTTTCTGGCCACCTCCTACAGCCTATTTTTCGTCTTTGACACTCACAAGACTCGCATCTTACCCGGATAGCATTGAGGTTCGATGCCGACGGCTTTTAAGAAGAGTATAATATTCAAGAGG
The DNA here is from genome assembly GCF_056541705.1 of Ruegeria sp. AG1. Taxonomy (NCBI): domain Bacteria; kingdom Pseudomonadati; phylum Pseudomonadota; class Alphaproteobacteria; order Rhodobacterales; family Roseobacteraceae; genus Ruegeria; species Ruegeria sp. AG1. The sequence goes on from NZ_JBQFYU010000001.1 coordinate 44,786, forward strand.
TTGGAAATCGCAAAGACTCGGTTTCAGACCGGACCCCACACTCAGAATCAATCATCTGTATTTTTTTCTAAATCCACGGGGATGTGTTCTATCAGCGCGCCTATCAGTTTCCTCCGACCGGTGTACATGTACAGGCGCACCTATCTGCTTTATGTAAAAGATGAATTCTCGCGATAAGTTCCACAAAAACAACCGCGCTAGGCGAATAGTTGGCTTCTAATGCGTCATGTTCCGATAGTAAAAGCCTCGATATTCTTCGGCAAGCCGCGGATAGAATGATAGCCAGCTGACTGTTTGCTACCATTCATGTGCTCTGCGACGCTCCGAGTCACCAGTATCTTTTCGTCCAGTTTCTTGCACAGTTCCTGAACGCGACTGGCCACGTTCACAGCCTGACCAACGACCGTAAAATCCAAGCGATCAGGGCTGCCGATATTGCCAAAGGTGACGCGACCGAAATCAATGCCGACGACGAACTCGATGGGCTCGTTTCCCTTTTCGGGGGCTGTCTCGTTGTAGTCGCGCAGGTTGGTCAGGGCGTGTTCTGCCGCCCGCACCGCAGATCGGCACGAGGCTTCTGCGTCATCATCAATGTTGAAAACGGCTAGTATGCCGTCCCCCATGAATTTGAGAACGTCACCGCCCTCTTCCTGGATGGGCGACACAACCATCTCGAAATACTTACCCATCATGGCAAGCAAATCGCCCTCGGACCAGGTTGAGGCCTTTTGGGTAAAGCCCCGCAGGTCCGCAAACAGGATTGCGGCAGAAACTGTTCTGTGTTCTCCGCGCTTTATGTGCCCCTGGTCAATTTCTTCGGCGGGGCCGTGCCCCAGATAGGTCCGAAGAAGGCTCTTTTGCGACTGGCGCATCGCAATGGGTTCCAAAGCCGCGGCAAGTGCGTATCGCGTGTCTTCGATGTAGCGGATATGCGCGTCCGAAAACCCAGTATCTGCGTTTGAAGTAAAGCTGGTGCCCTGAACCGAGCCGTTGCCGTGCTCCAGCGGGATGGCCAGAAAATCGGTGGCGCCTGCTTCGGCCAGCTCGGCATAGACCGGATGCTCTGCCAGAACGTCCGGATCGGTCAGGCGTTTGCGTAGTGGGCGCCGTTGGGTGACGACATATTCGAACGGGCTGCCGTGCCACGCGCTGGTGGATAAAACCGTGGTCGGTACGGTATAGCGGCGGGTTTCCTCGGGTGTCCAGATGATCCCCCAAGCGCTGAGCAAAGGGTTCGAATAATTCTGCGCGATCCTTGCGCGGGCGAGGGGGACGCCAAGCGCGGTCAATCCTTCGCAATAGCCTTTGACGATAAGCCTCTCGTCGCCCAACATGCGACCATCAGAAATCAACCAGTGGTTCAGGTGATCAGTCTCGGCCATCGTTGTCTCACACTCTTGTTCCGCGCTGATAGTCTACCTTTCATTGGGCATCGGAGAACCCGCGCTGGCTGAAAAACCTGTGTTTTCTGTCCAGCGCAGGATCGGTCGACCTCAGCTTACCGCCGCTGCCAGTGAGGGGTTGTCTTCCAATTGTTTGAGCAAACGGGCCTGTCTCACCTTGGGGTCCAATTCGGGATCGCTCAAATAGGCCAGCATATGGGGCACGTTCTCTTCAATCTGCTCTCGAGTTGCCAACGCCATGCCATGGGCCACGAAAGGCCTTAGATACGTCATTCCGGCCAGGTTCGCCGTCTGTTGGAACGGTTTCAGAAACTCGGCCATTGTAAAGTTGTTGTATCCGCCCGCGTGATAGCTGTGCTCGGGACCTCCGGTCGAGACAAGGATGAGGAACTCAAACCCTTTCAGTTGGTCACCGCCCGGCCCGTAGGCGAAACCATAGTTCAGCACCTGATCCATCCAGGCTTTCATGACCGGAGGTGCGGAATACCAGTAGAATGGAAACTGGAACACGATCCGGTCATGGGCCAGCAAGAGGGTCTGTTCGGCTTTGATGTCAAAGCGCATCTCACTGCCGCCAATGGCGGTCAGATCGCGGGTTGTCACGTCGGCGGCTTCTGAAAGTGCGTCAAACCAGGCGCGGTTGATGCGCGATTTGCTCAGGTCCGGATGGGCGGTGAGGACGAGGGTTTTCATGTATCTGCCTCTTGCAGGAATGTTGCGGAATAATGGGTGATCAGCGGGCGGCCATCGGGTCGGGTTTCAAAGCGCCAGTCTTCCTGAACGCAGGCTTCAATGTGCTCTCCCGCGACGGTCGTGGCGCGAAACAGAACTTCGAACTGGGCTGCGCCGGGTGTGATCTCGATCTTGCTAACGTGATGCTCGGTTGGACGTTGCAAGGTTTCAAGCAGGCCACGATACCAAGCCCGCACGCGATCATGCCCGCTGAGAGTGGCATCGACGCCAGGCATGTCCCAGTCCACATCTGGGTGGAGGTCAGGCAGGAACGCGTCGATCGGATCCAGCCTGTCGAACCGGGCAAACCAGTCGGCGATGAAACCGCGGATTTCGGGGTAATTGGTCACTTGAATCACCTGTTGATGGTTTACTTGGCCAGTCGCTCAGGGACCGGAGCCAACGAGTATTGGGACCAGAAAAACGTGTTTGCCGCGTCCTGATCGGCGGACAGGTTGGTTGCCTCGACGATCTTGCCATTCTCGATCCGATAGACGAGCGCCCAGGTCGTATCGACATTTGGTTTGCCATCGGCGTTCGACCAGCCACGGTGGATATCAACCACATGGGTCTCGTCGGCCCCGAAATAGATGGGTTCTGCCTGAAAACCAGCGGTGCCCAGTTGTTCGAAAAAGGCCAGAACTTCGTCCCGACCGGTCTTGGTTCCCGACAAGGGGTGGCGGCCCGGAACGTGCCATTTGACGTTCTCGTCCATCACGGCTGCGATACCGTCCAGATCACTGGCACCATAGGCGGCGAAGAAGTCTTGTACGACTTTAATATTGTCTTCGGGGGATGCGGCCATGGCGGTCTCTCCTGTGATCAGAGCAGCGGTGAGGGCAGCAACTTTGGTCAGAGTGTTCATCTTGTGTCCTCCTGAATACGATGACACGAAGATAATAATCCCGATAGGGCGTGATAATTCACCCTGTTGGCACTTCTTTCATGTATGATATCGAATAGTAAGTTTGTTCGGGAACTCTATGCGCCTGCCACTTGCCACGCTTGAAATCTTTACCGCCATCGCGCGCCACGGATCGCTGCGTGCTGCGGCCGAGGCGCTGGGTATCAAGCCATCGACCGTTAGCCATCAATTGAAAGCGTTGGAAGACCAGCTGGGCACTGCGCTCTTCATTCGGACAACGCGCTCAATCAGCCTGACCGAGGCCGGGCGCGCCCTGATCCGCGGCGCGGGGCCTGCCTTTGATCAACTCTCCGAGGCGGTCGAAAGCGCGCGCAGCACCGGTCACGCCGCGCAGGGCACTTTGAAACTGGCGATGCCGGAGTTTGCCTACCACCTTTACGTGGGTCCGATCCTCAAGAGTTTTTGCGCCGCGTATCCTGAGATCGAACTGGAATTGTCTTTAACCGATGCGCTGTCAGACATACTCGGCGAAGAGCTGCACGCTGGATTTCGTCTTGGGGATCGTGTGGCGCAGGACATGGTGGCAGTGCGGTTGACGCCGCCGCTTCCGGTGACCGTCGTCGCCAGCCCGGATTACCTGGCGGCTCGGGGCATCCCGAAAACGCCGCGTGATCTGCTGGGGCACACTTGTATCCGCTACAGGTTTCAATCCTCAGGCCAGATTGCCCCGTGGAGCTTTCAATCAAGCGAGGAGGAATATACAGTCGATGTGAAGGGCAATCTGATCGCGAACGCCCTTCCTGCAACCGTCGATCTGGCGAAAAGAGGGTTAGGGTTAGCCTATACTTTCAGAGCTTATGTCGCCCCACTGATTGATACCGGAGTTTTGACGCCAGTTCTTGAGGACCACTTGGGCCCAACCCCCGGTATTTTCATGTATTTCCCACGCGAGTATAAATCCATGATTCCTCTGAGGCTGTTCATCGACCACATAAAGCACCAGCATAGTGTTTGACCCTGCACGCGCAGGCCTCACATATCGAGCATTGCAAGCCGGAGCCGCTCATTGCCCCTAAGATACGCTGATATCTACCCTCAGAACCTTTGCTGAACAGTGATGAGATGCAGCGCCCGTCGGCGGCTGGTTTAATGTCTGTGCGGTATTTTCGGGCCGAACCTGATCGGATGCCGGAAGAGGTGTTTTCGGAACACCACGTCCTTCTGAACCTGCAGGAGAAGGGACATCGCGTGCAAAACTGGCGGGACGGCACGCTGCGGGATTTCACCTTTTGCAAAGATGAAGTCATCGTGACCCCGGCAGGTATGCGGTCAGGCTGGCGGTGGTACGGGCAGTCCGATGTGATCGTAGTCACCTTGCATCCGGACAAGGTCCAGCACTTTGCGCAGTCGGAACTCGGTATGCTTCTGGCGCCGGAGCAGTTTCACGACCAACCGCAGTTTTCCGATCCTGACCTGTGTGCCGCAGGTGTCATTCTGCGCGATGCGCTGGCAACGGATGACATGTCCTCAGCTGTGATGTTTGAAGCCATGAGCAGGGTGTTTCTCGTCAAACTGCTCCAGAAAAACGGCAAACGCCGTACCGAAGAGGTCGAGTTGTCCGCGCGCTTTACTTCTCAGCACTATCAACGGGTGCTGGCCTACGTGCAGGACCGTTTGGACCAGACGATCACGGTCGATCAACTGGCCTCTGAGGCGGGCATGAGCCCTTCGCATTTTGCGCGGGTTTTCAAGGAAACGCTGGGTTCGACCCCCATGCAATATGTCATGGCCTACCGGGTCGAGCAGGCGATGAAGATGATCGAAGACCCCACGCGCCCTCTGGGTGATATCGCTTTGGCCTGTGGATTTTCGGATCAGGCGCATTTCACGCGCAGTTTCAAACAGGTGGTAGGGCAGACCCCGCGCGCGTTCCGCGCAGCAAATGCCGTCTAAAGCAGGATCTTTCAAAAACGCGGCAGTCCGGTGCAAGTATCCCTGCTGACCGCAGCATATCTCTGGTGTCATCGGGCTTGTGCCCATCCAGACAGATTTTGGGAGATATCGCTATGAATACCCTCGCTCTGAACACCGCCGCAGCGCTTATGGCTTCGACAGCCGCTGTTGCGCAGGTCGAAACCCGCACCGTTACCTTCGAGAACGAAGGCGCTATGCTGTCCGGCACGCTGTACCTGCCGGAAGAGCGCGGAGCCGAGCCTCTGCCGACTGTCGTCGTGACCGGGGCCTGGACCTCTGTTCAGGAACAGATGCCCGCAAACTATGCCCGAGAAATGGCCGAGCGCGGCTTTGCTGCCTTCACCTTTGATTTCCGCGGTTGGGGCAAATCGGGCGATCTGCCGAACAACGTACGCTTCGTTGAAAGCCCCGAGGCCAAGACATCGGACATCAAAGCGGCCATCGCATTCGTTGCGACCCTGCCCGAAGTAGATGCCGACCACATCAACGGTCTGGGGATCTGCGCCTCGGCCGGGTACATGGTCGATGCGGTCTCTGGCAATCCGCTGGTTCAGCGGCTGGGTCTGGTTGCACCGTGGTTGCAGAACGAAGAGATCGTCGAAGCGGTCTATGGCGGCGCAGAAGGTGTCGCCGGGCTGATCGAGGTGTCCCACGCTGCCGAGGCCGCAGGTGGTCAGATCATCCCCGCCGCAGGCCCCGAGGGTGCCGAGGGCGTGCTGATGCCGATCGGCGGATACTACTATGAGGCCGACCGGGGCGGGATCCCGGAGTATGACGACAAGTGGAACAATGCGGGCTGGGAAGGATGGTTGACCTATCACCCCGCCGACAATCCGCAGCGTTTGGATAAACCACTGGCCATTGTGCACTCGGAAAGCGCTGCGATCCCACAGGGTGTTCAGACCTTCCTTGCCGGTTTCGCAGGCGATGCAACTGCGCAGTGGCTTGAGGAAGTCACGCAGTTCGACTTCTACGACAACCCCGAGGATGTCACCCGCGCGGCCGATACCGTCGCTGACCATTTTCGCGCCGGTTCGAGCAACTAAGCCCTGTTAGGACGCCGAGCAATCGTTTGGCTTCCACCCTCAACTATTCGGAGCATTCTTATGCGTAGAAAACTCACATCGACCCTTGCGGCCGTCTCAATGATCGGAACCGCAGCGTTTGCCGAGCAGAAAGCCGATATCTCGACCGCAATCACCGATATCGCGGCAGGTGCTGACCGCCACGACTGGACCCGCGTGCGCGGCGCGTTTTCCGATACCGTCACGACGGATTATACCAGCCTCTGGGGCGGAGACCCGGTCACACAACCCGCCGACGAGCTTGTGGCGAGCTGGTCCGCCTTTATTCCTGGTTTCGACGCTACGCACCATATGGTGACCAATCACACCATCACCTCCCTGTCCGATACATCCGCCACGGCACAGGCTGATTTCACAGCAACCCATCGTTTTGATGATGGTCTGTGGGTGCTGGGTGGCCGCTATGACTATGAGCTTGAGAAATCAGACGACCGTTGGGTTGTCACATCCATGACCATGACGGCAATCTGGGAATCCGGTGACCGTGGGCTTGTGGCTCTTGCCGGCCAGCGCGCTGCCGAGGCGAATTGAAGGAGGGATCATGACCAGTCAGCGCATCGCACTCGTGACCGGAGCCAACCGCGGTATTGGGAAAGAAGTCTCCCGCCAATTGGCCCGAGACCATGGGATGAAAGTTCTGATGGGTGCGCGCGACTTGGCAAAAGGGCAGGCTGCTGTGGATGAGATCGGATATGGGGCGGAAGCCTTGCAACTGGATGTCTCTAGTCCGGACTCTGTCGCGGCCGCCTTCTTCTTGATGGTTGAATCGGCCTATGGCCGCCTTGATGTTTTGGTGAACAACGCTGGTGTGGACTACGACACCGACCAACAGGTCCACCTCGCCGATTTGGACCGGGTGCGTCGCGCGTTTGATACGAACCTTTTCGGCCCGTGGGAGACCACGATTGCGGCGGTGCCACTGCTAAAACAAGGCACGGAAGCCCGGATCGTCAACGTGTCCTCTGGGGCGGGGTCGCTGACCAGCATGTCGGCCGGAACGCCTGGCTATGGCGTATCCAAAGCTGCTCTGAACGCGCTGACGCTCAAGACCGCTGCCGCGTTGAAACCTCAGGGCATTCTCGTCAACGCCCTGTGTCCCGGTTGGGTTGCCACGGATATGGGGGGCGGGGGACGTCCGATTTCCGAGGGTGCCAGGGGCGTTGTCTGGGCAGCGACCTTACCGAAAGGTGGCCCGACCGGAGGGTTCTTTCGCGATGGCGTCGCAATTGATTGGTAGGTTCAGCCGGGCGTCATGAAATCAATCAGCTTCCTGACCCGCGCGGGCAACAGGCGGCGGCCGGGATAGACGGCGAACATGTCCCGTGTCATTGGTTGGGCATCCGTGACCTCAAGCCGTTGCAGTTCGCCGTTTACCATATCTGAAGGCAGCATCGCGACACCCAGGTTGCGACGGGCCGCCTGCGCAATGACATCAAGGTCGGTCAAACTGTGGGCGATGTGCTTCGGGTGCAGTGTTTCCCCGCTCTCCAGCGCCCAGGGTTGGCCAGCATTCAGGGCGGGCAAAGCAAGAAAGTCTGGTCTGGAAATCGACCTGTCCAACCCGCGCGTTCGAATGAAGCCCTGTCCTGCGCAAAAGCAGTAGGGAACGGACCAAAGCCGTTTCGCGACAAGGCTGGAATCCGTCAAGGGGCCGAGGCGGAAGGCCAGATCGATATTGTCGCGAAAGAAGTCCAGCATGACGTTGGTTGTGGTCATCTCAAACGCCACATCCGGATTTTGTGTCGCAAAATCCAACAACCGAGGTCCAATGGTCGTGCGCGCGGCCAGCGGAGGTGCCGTGATGCGGATGCTATGGCGTCTCGTGTCGTCGGTAAAACCTGCGATACCTTGCAGAGCCTCGATCGGGTCCTGACATCGATCCAGAAGGCGGCGGCCTTCTTCCGTTAGGCGCACCTGCCGCGTCGTTCGCTCAAACAGTTTGGTGCCAAGATGGTCCTCCAACTCGGCAATCCTTCGGCTGACACGGCTGAGCGGGATCCCCAGACGCCCCGCAGCTTTGGAAAAGCTGAGATGGTTTGCGACGACGGTAAACAGGGCAAGGTCGTTGTAGATCATTATTCTATTTTTGGGATTATTTCTCCTGATATCAACCATTATCATTCGATAGCGTGACCTCTACCTTCTGCGCAACAGAAGGAGACAGCTCATGCCTTTCGCTATTGAAATCACCCAGACCGGCAAACCAGATGTTTTGCGCGAAACAAACCGTGCGACCCCAACCCCCAATGCCGGGGAATTTCTGATCCGCAACAAAGCCGCGGCAGTCAATTTCATCGACACGATCATTCGTCGCGGTGGAATGCCCGAGGGGATGATGCCCGAGCTACCTCATGTACCCGGGGTTGAGGGGGCCGGAGTGGTTGAGGCGCTGGGCGAGGGGCTCGAAGGATTCTCTGTCGGGGACCGCGTGGCGTGGATGGGACCGATTGGTGCCGGTGGATACGGCAACCATTCGGTGATCGCTGCGCCCTATGTCTCCCGGTTGGCCGATACTGTCGAGTTCGAAACCGCAGCCGCAATCCCCGTCAATGGTATGACCGCCTACCATATGCTGGTCAATCTGGGCGGCGCGGCAGCTGGCAAATCTGTTCTGGTTCACGCGGCAGCCGGGGGTGTTGGCACCATGGCCCTGCACATCGCAAAGCATCTTGGCATGACAGTGATCGCTTCGACCAGCACCGACAAGGTAGGGTATGCGAAGGATCAAGGTGCCGATCACGTCATTGACTATCGCACCGAGGATGTCACCGAGCGGGTGCTGGACCTCACCGAAGGGCGCGGCGTGGATCTGACGCTGAACCCGATCTCGGGTGAAACCCTCAAATCAGACCTCGACGTTCTGGTGCCTTTGGGCACGGCAGTTCTGTTCGGGTTCCTTGCCGGTCCGCCCGCAGGCAATTTTGCCGAGGATTTGGCGAAGCACCTTCAGAAGTCGATCTCGGTCCGGGTGAGCGACATATACACCTATTTCGTCAACCACCCAGATCAGTTCAGCGCAGATATGGCAGCGGTGTTTGAATTGTTGCAAGCGGGTGTTCTGCGCCCACAGGTGACCGTCCTACCCGTTGCCCAAGCCGCCGAGGCGCACCGTCGTTTGGAAGCCGGTGAAACCACCGGCAAACTGGTTCTAAGCATAGAGTGATCAAGCCCGGCAAGAACGAGGCACGGCAAGGCGGTTGGATCTAGTTGAAAAAGACCTTTAGCCCCACATAGGGCCCTTGCTGCGTGACATCATAGGCGAAGGGGCCGGTTGACGTTGAATCACTGTAGTCGACGCTGAAATATCTGTAGCCAAAGGTGATCGCTGTGCGATCCCACGGCTGGTAGTCAAAGCCGATATTTGCGCCGACTTGGAGATCGTTGCCTCCCGCCCCGAACCCTCCAAGTTCCAGCGACGCAATGGTGGTCCACCGGTCGTTGAGACGCCACATGCCCCGGGCACCCACGACGGGCTCAATCCAGCCTTCATCACCGCCTTGGGTCGGTGGATTGGTTGGACCCGGGGTTGTGAACCTGATTTCCTGCCGGATCGAGTTGTAGCGAATGCCGCCTTGCAGATCGACGGTGTAGCGCTGGTTGTTGGCACCATAAGTTCCATCCGCCACGCGGTAAGCACCCATGACCGCAAACCATTTCTGGCGCACATCTACATCCACCGCAGTGGCAGCAGGGCCGGAGAGGGTGGTGTCCTCTCCGATACCTACATAATTGGCATCAACGATGATCCCAAAATCCCCGTTCCAGGCCTCATACCGCCCGGCCGCTGCGAAATCGAGAACATCCAGCACGTCGCCAAGATCGAGGTCGATATCGGCTGAAACGCCCGAGACGGTTGACGTTCCATGCGTGCGGAGCGGGGTGAACAGGTAAAAGCCAAGAGTGTGTCGCCAGCCCTCTTCGGTCTGACCCGGTGCAGGCAGGGACTGAGCGTATGCTGCGCTCGACAATAGACAGGACAGGGCCGTGGCGCCCGCTATCGCGGCAGTGGATCTGATTGCCATAGGTGAATCTCCTTACTTTCAAATTTCGCGACGACCTTGCTTCAAGGCGTCAGTGTCCGGATATACGATCATCTGCCAACAGAAGACTGTTTGAGCAGGAATGCCTCGACAGCGGCTTCGGTTTCAGGTCGCAGGTTTTCGATGCCTTCATAGGGAACACCACGGGCTGGTTCGATGTCTGGATACTTTTCCTTGCGTTTTAGATGACGCCCCAGAATGCGGACAAACTCTTGCCCGCCCCAAGCTCCAACCTCGGTCGACACCGGGTATTTTTCGTGGGTATCGCGGTAAACATCGAAGAAATCGGCTAGAATCGCGCTCTCTCCGGCTCCGGGAATGCGCAGCTTTAGTTGATCCTTGATGACCGCGCGGGGTGTGTGGACGGAATAGACGATCAGATGATCGCGCCGTCCTTTTGTCTCGCCCAACAGCAGCAGCGAGGATTGGTCGACCCCGTCCACCAACCGATCCCGAGGAATACCGCTCTCGGCCCCGGCGAACCGCGCGAGCGTGGTATAGAGATCCGAGACGTGGACGATATCTCCGACGATGCCGTCGGCCTCGATCATACCGGGCCAGCGGATGAAGCTGTCGACCCGAATGCCGCCCTCGGACACATCACCCTTGCCACCGGCGAAAACCATCGGGGTGAAACCTGATTGCGGCGAATACTTGGTGAAATGGCCGTTGTCGCCCATCACAATGACAATGGTGTTGTCGGCCAGGCCAAGCGCCTCCATCTCGTTGAAGATATCGCCCAGCCAGCTGTCGAGCTGCTGCATCTTGTCGACATAGAGCCCTCCGTTCGGCGATTGCGGCCCCGAACGACCTGCGCGCGTGTTATCCAGCGGAATGAGTGGCCAATATTGCAGGAAGAAAGGCGCGTCCCCGCCAGCCAGCTCGCGCATTTTTTCAAGCGTCTGATCCTGATAGCGCTGGTTCATTTCGTCATATTTTTCGGCGGTCCAGCGCTCGCCCGCGGTCATGTCAACTTCGCGCGCAAGACCACCGCGTTCAGCTTCAAGACCGGTGACCATAGCGGCGGGGTCGGGGCGAAAGAAGTCGTCGAGTACGAAACGGTCATCGAAATCCGCTATCCCGACCGAGACCTGTTCCTTGATCGCATCATCGTTATAGATTGTCAGTTGGCCCTGCTGGTGAACCGGGAACCCCGCCCAATCGAAGCCTTGGTTATGGGGCCAGGCCTCGGGGATGTCGCCCATGTGCCACTTACCCACATGCACCGTCGCATAGCCCGCATCCGACAGAATTTCGGCCAAGGTGACTTCGTCTGCGGGCAGGCCGAACCCGGCGATATCCACGGTGGTGTCGCCCATGCCCATCCGAACTGGAAGCCGCCCGGTCATCATCGCAACCCGTGTGGGTGTGCAGGAGGGTTCGGTATACATGCGCACCATTCGCATCGCTTCGTCCGAGAAGGCGTTGATATGGGGCGTGGAATAGCCGCGCACTGCGTTGAGTTCCGGAATACCCAGATCGCCAAAGCCGATATCGTCAATCAGGATATTGATGATGTTGGGTGGCTTGCCGTCGTTCGAGTTTCGGAAGTCTTCGAGCAACTGATCAACCTCGGCATTGTCCGCGGCCCATTGTTCGGCATTCTGCGCTTCGAGGATGTAGTACTCGGCATCATGGATGATCGGCGCGTCCTGAGCGGTTGAGATCGTGGCCGATAGACAGAGCAGCACCGACAGGCTGGATAGGGTTTTCATTTCAACAATCCTCATTCGCTTTGGGCGGGGGTCTGGCGGGGGTCAGGTGTGGTGTGGGGCGGGCCGGAGCGGTTGATATCCGTGCCGGGGAAGAACTCGACCCAGACATGCCAGAACATGCCCGATCGAAGGGTTTCAACGCGGGTCAGTTGGCCGCAATCCGCGTGTCCGAAGAAATCGACATGGGTGATGGGCGCGCCGCTGTCATTGTACCAGACGCCAACGCTTTCATAGATTGGGTCGTAGGAAACCACGACGTCACGCCCGCCAACCGTGGCGTTGATCAGCCCTTTATTTTCAGCCAGGAAATCATCGGTCCAGCAAACTGCGTCGTCACCGATCGTGATGCCCCAGACATAGGTTTTGTTGGGCAGACGGTTGTCGCTGTGGCTCATGTTGTCCATGACGGGCGCTTCTTCTTGGTGCTGCTTGGCGATGCCCGAGGAGAAAACCGTTTCAGTAAAGGTGTCGAACAACCTGAGAAGCGGGTTCGAGGAGGGCTTGTTCAGAAAGACCTCACCATCTGGATAGGCCTTCTGAAACCCGCGAAAGCTCATCCGAAAAGTGGGCCATGGCTGCATCGCTGCTGTTTTCGAGGCGTCGCTGTCGAAGCGGCCATAGATCTGCTGGATCGGCTCTCCGGTGGTGTTGTCGCGTAGGATCAAGTTGTTGCCGTGCTGGGCCATCACTTCAAGATCCAGACGTTTGCCGTGGATCTCGGGTTTGTAGGCCTGCCCCAGATTGGCCATGGCGCAATAGGTCATGACGATGTCGTCGCCACCCAACCCCTTATCGTTTCCGGCCAGATGAGGGCGCATCAGCTGGGCGTCGGAGTGCGCCCGCGCGTGGCCGTTGTTTTCAATCACCAGAACACTGGCGGATGGGTTGATGAATTGCTGCGCTTCGGAGATCGGATAGTAGCGGGCGGTGTTTTGCTGGTTGCGCAGGCCGATATGGACCCAAACCCATGGAAACACGAACAGGAATGTGATCACCAGTGTCACCGCGGGCACGCCGAGGAAAAACAGCCAGCCGGGACCGCCACCAAGAAAATGCCCGACAAGCATCAGCGCAAGCCCAGCGAATCCGGCGGCAAGATAGGTGTTCTCATTCCGGATAAAGCGGATCATGTTATTGCGCTTGACCTTCAGCACCATCTGGCTGACGTCACCGAGATCACGGAAATACATGAACCCGATGGTCAACGACACGAGGAGCCCGACGTAGAAGAGAAGATTGGCCAACATTTGAATCGCCTTTTTGCGTCTTGATTAGCCCTCGGGTGGGGTCGAATGGGACGAAAGGTAAGTTTTGATTTCGTCCTCAAGCCCTCGGAGGCTGTCGATAAGATCAGAATTTCTTGGGTCACTTGCATCGCAGGGAAGAAGAGCAGCCAGGCTTTCAAAGTCAGCGCAGATTTGCGCAAAGACCGTGTCTGAGCTTCGCAGGCGCCGGATGTCATTCGCCTGATCAGGAAAGTGTATCGACAAGCAAGTCATCATAAGCCTCACGGTGTCTGAACCCAGTTGCGCCCCTGCGATGAGGTCCGTTCCCCTCCTTTGCTGATCATTCTGTCTGAAATTCATTTACACATTCAGGTATCTTAACGTATGTTACGGGGTAACATGTTATTTTTCAAAGGCTTGAAGCCAGCCAGCGGTTAACGAAAGCGATGTCAGACGCCAGTGCAAAGTCAGATCCGACCCAAAAAACGCTCTCGGATGAAGACATTCAGCGGGCACTGAAGGCGGTCCTGGACAGCCCGGAATTCGATGGGGCTGAGCGGCTGCAGTCTTTCCTCAGCTACGTAGTCGACAAACTGCTGGCGGGCCAGTCCGAGGATATACGCGCCAAGTCGATCGCCGAGGATGTCTATGGGAGGGCGCTGGATTCCGGGGGTGACCCTATGGCTGTTGTGCGGGTTGATGCGGGGCGCATGCGTCGGCGATTGGCGAGCTTCTATTCGAACTCCGGCAAGGATCAGAGGCTGCGCATCCACGTAGATCCGGGCGGCTATGTCCCCCGGTTTGAGGTTTTGGACCTAGACATACCGTCAGACCGAGCGCGTCCCTCAAAGATGGTCTGGGTCTCAGTGGCGGTTTTGGGCGCGTTGGCGGTCGCGGGCGGCGTGAAGCTCTTTTCTCGCACGCCCCAGTCACTGCCAAGCCCGGTCACGATCTCTGCAAATGCCAACCAGGAACAAGCTGTCAGAGAGGCGCTGTTCTCGACAAACCCGAGTAAGCTACAAGCCGTTAATCTGGCCACTGAGGCGCGCCTGCTGATGTTTCCGGTTCTGGATCGCGACAGGGTTCAAGCCGTGCGCGGTATGTTCGAACGCGCCATGGCACTGGATGAGACGTATTTCGGCGGCTACGCCGGTTCGGCGCAGGCGATCAGCATCCTTGCCTTAACAACCCCGCCCGGAGCTGAAAAACAGGCGCTTTTGGCCCTCGCCAAAAACCGCGCCTACCAAGCGTTGGAACTGGCACCGGATGAAGGCTGGAGCCATTCTGCCCTTGCCCTGGCTTCATTTTGCTCGCGCGAGCACGAAGCAGCGCTTGCACAGTCCATGCGCGCAACGCGGCTTGCCCCTGATGATATCCACGTCACAAACTTTGATGCTCTGTTCGCTTTGTTTGGCGGGGATTTTCAGCGCGCAATAGCGTCCGCCAATCGGGCGCAGGACGCTAATACGACCAACGGAAGATTTCCTTATCGTAGCGTGTTGGCTTCATCCAGCTATCACTTGGGGGACTATCAGGCGTCGGTAGATCAGTTCAACGAGGCGGTCAGGCTGGGTGATCCGGTCAGCGCGATCTCGATCGGTTATCTGGCGGCAAGCTATCAACGGCTCGGCGACGATGAGCGCGCGCGGGCCACAATTTTGTTGTTGGACGAAGCCTGGCCCGGCTACCCTCTGGCGGCGCTGTTTCGGACTTTGTTTGCAGATCCGGATCACGCAGAGGACATCATCAGCGCGCTTGACGAAATATCTGCTTTGCGAACCGATTAGGAAACGGGGCTACTCTCGGATTTCTGACGGATCGACGCCCCAGAGGTTGGCCTTCAGCGTCCACCCCTTGTAGCCACCCGCCGAAATGCGACACCAGTCCAGCGAGCAAGCGCCAAGACGGGCGACCACTCCGGTTTCGAAATGCGCGTTGACGGTCGAGTTCGGGTCGGGGCGGGCGTAAACCGGCAGCATCTCGGATTCGATCAGCACCGTGCGCACGCCGGACAGCAGGGCGTAGTGAACCCAGCCTCCGGCCCCGTCGCGATCCTGCACCTTGCGCCAGTTGCCGTATTCCGCGGTGATCTGCAATGGCATGCCGCGCCGCTTGAAGACCCAGTCGATTCTGTGGGTCAGGGACGGACCACGGCGCACATTGCCTTCGGCAGCTTTCATCGAAACATAGCGCGGAAGGGGCAGATTGGTGACCGGGCCGCGCACGTCTTGGGCTGCGACCGGCGCAGAGCCGAACGCAATAAGATACGCGGATAGGATCGCCAAACAAAGGCGTTTCACCGGTAGAAGACCACTCACTGACTGCCTGCTCTTGTGCCTGTTGATCTGCTTTCGAAAAAAGGTCGACTCAATGCCTTTGGGGTTCTTGTGCCCCGCCTTATCCTGCGCCACGATGCCATGACGCAAGCGCGTTTGCAAAGCAGTGGGAGGGCGGAAGTGCCAAGAGAACGTCTGAGTGTTGTTGTTACGCGACGGTTGCCAGAAGTAGTGGAAACGCGACTGAGTGAGCTGTTTGATGTTCGCCTTCGCGACGATGACACCCCCATGACCCGTGAGGAACTGGTCGCCGCTATGCAAGAGGCCGACGTGCTGGTGCCTACGGTGACCGACACAATCGACGGTGGTCTGTTGGGGCAAGCTGGTGAGAAACTGCGCTTGATTGCCAATTACGGGGCGGGGGTCGACAATATCGACGTCTCAACCGCACGTCAGCGTGGCATTCTGGTCTCGAACACTCCGGGTGTTCTGACAGACGATACGGCCGACATGACCATGGCGTTGATCCTGGCGGTGACGCGTCGTTTCCCCGAAGGCGTCGCGCTGATGCAGCAGGGCGATTGGTCCGGTTGGGCTCCGACGGCTTTGCTTGGCGGCCGGATCGGAGGGCGACGTCTGGGTATTCTGGGCATGGGCCGGATCGGTCAGGCCGTCGCGCGCCGGGCCAGCGCGTTCGGGATGCAGGTCCACTACAACAACCGTCGTCGGTTGCGCCCCGAGATTGAACAGGATCTTGAGGCCACCTACTGGGAAAGCCTCGATCAGATGGTGGCACGGATGGATGTGATCTCGGTTCATTGCCCCTCGACCCCTTCAACGTTCCACCTGCTGAACGCGCGGCGATTGAAGCTGCTGAAGCCCTCGGCTGTGGTCGTCAACACGTCGCGGGGTGAGGTGATCGACGAGAACGCGCTGACGCGGCTGATCCGGTCCGGCGATATCGCGGGTGCCGGGCTGGATGTGTATGAACACGGCACGCAGGTGAACCCACGCCTTCGCAAGCTGCCCAACGTGGTGCTGCTGCCCCATATGGGATCGGCCACGCTGGAGGGGCGGATCGAGATGGGTGAGAAAGTGATCATCAATATCAAGACGTTCGAGGATGGGCACAGACCTCCGGATCAGGTGGTCCCATCCATGCTGTAACCTTTTCTCAGGAGCATATTATGCGTATCAACCGGATTTCAGGATTACTTCTGTCTGTCATGGCCCTTACCGGCCCGGGCTTTGCCCAGGAAACAGCGGACTCCGTGGCCCCTGAAGGCGCGAGCGAAGGTCAGGTGCAGGCTCTGACCGACGAGTTGATCGCGGCGCTTGAGGCCAAAACAAGCGGCGTTCCTGTACAGTCCGAGAATTGGATGGTCGCTGCGGCCAACCCTCTGGCGGTTGAGGCCGGGGCAAAAATCCTGCGCGCCGGTGGATCGGCAGCGGATGCCATGGTCGCGGTGCAGGTTGTTCTGGGCCTGGTCGAGCCGCAATCCTCGGGCCTTGGGGGTGGGGCGTTTCTGGTCTGGTACGACGCCACTACCGGACAGCTTACAACACTGGACGGGCGTGAAACCGCCCCATTGAACGCGACGCTGACCCTCTTTCAGGATGAAAACGGCGAGCCCTTGCAATTCTTTGATGCCGTTGTCGGAGGGTTGTCCGTTGGCACGCCCGGAACGCCTGCCTTGCTGGAAGAGGCGCATCGCCGTTGGGGGCGTTCGCCTTGGCCTGGCCTGTTCACCGATGGTATCCGGCTGGCGGATGACGGGTTTTTGGTCTCGCCTCGTCTGGCCAGTTTGGTCACCAACGACGCCGAGCGCCTGTCGCGATTCCCTGCAACGGCCGCATATTTCCTGCCTGAAGGTGAGCCACTGCAACAGGGTCAACGCCTGATGAACCCGGCCTATGCGGATACACTGCGCGCTCTGGCCGAGGACGGTGCCGCCGGGTTCTACGGCGGGCAAATCGCATCAGATATCGTGCGGACCGTCCGCACCGCGCAGGGCAATCCCGGCGCATTATCTGGCACCGATTTGGCCTTGTATCAGGTCATTGAACGCGATCCGGTTTGCGCCGCCTACCGCGCCTATGAGGTCTGTGGGATGGGGCCGCCGTCGTCCGGGGCGCTGACGGTTGGGCAGATTCTGGGTATGCTGAACAGCTATGATCTGGCCGCGATGGGGCCTGAGAGCATGGAGGCATGGCGCCTGATCGGCGAAGCCTCACGCCTCGCCTTTGCGGATCGTGGGCGGTACATGGCCGATAGTGATTTCGTGCCGATGCCGACCACCGGGCTGGTCGACCCGGACTATCTGGCGCAGCGCGCGGAGCTTCTCAACGCAGAGGGCGCACTGACCGAGGTCTCCCCGGGCAATCCCGAGTTTGATCATGCGATGAACTGGGCTGATGACGAGTCATTGGAGCTGCCTTCGACGTCGCATATCTCGATCGTGGACAGTTACGGCAACGTCTTGTCGATGACGACGACGATTGAAAACGGCTTTGGCTCGCGCCTGATGACGAACGGGTTTTTGCTGAACAACGAACTGACTGATTTTTCGTTCCGCACTCATCGTGACGGCGTGCCCATCGCGAACCGTCTGGAACCCGGCAAGCGCCCGCGTTCGTCCATGAGCCCGACCATCGTCATGCAGGACGGCGCGCCGGTTCTAGCCATCGGGTCTCCAGGAGGCAGCCGTATCATTGGCTACGTTGCCAAATCAATCATCGCGTGGGCGGATTGGGATATGGATGTGCAGCAGGCGATCTCGCTGCCGCATCTGGTCAATCGGTTCGGGACCTATGATGTAGAGGTGGACACTGCGGCCGAAGGCTACGCAGATGCGTTGATCGAGATCGGGTTCGAGGTGATCCCTCGCGATCTGACCTCGGGCCTGCATGCGATTGAGATCGGCGAAACTCTCAGCGGTGGGGCTGACCATCGGCGTGAAGGGATCGCGCTGGGCGAATAAAATCTGGGTCTTGCCCGGCTCGGGCGGGCCTTTTCGACATATTGGGAAAGGCCCGTGCAACTGGCGGGCAGGAGAGGGGTATCATGGTGCAGGCGACGGCTCTGCCGAGAAATGAGGCTGGGATTGGAACGGCGCTCGGCATCTTGAAGCAACAGTTTGGGGATCGTCTCCAAACCGGTGCGGCCATCCGCGAACAGCATGGCCACACCACGACCTGGATCACCAATCAAAGCCCCGACGCGGTGGTGTTTCCCCACACCACGCAGGAGGTCTCTGAGATCGTCAAAACCTGTGCCGCGCATAAGGTGCCGGTGATTGCATTTGGCACGGGCACCTCTCTTGAGGGGCATGTGAACGCGCCTGCTGGTGGGGTGTCGGTCGATCTGACCCAGATGAACAAAGTGTTGGCGGTACATGCCGAGGATCTTGATTGCGTCGTGCAACCCGGTGTCACGCGTGAAGACCTGAACACCCATCTGCGCGATCAGGGCCTGTTCTTTCCGATTGATCCCGGTGCCAACGCCTCGCTTGGCGGGATGGCTGCAACCCGTGCCTCCGGGACCAATGCGGTGCGCTATGGCACCATGCGGGACAACGTACTGAGCCTCGAGGCGGTCATGCCGGATGGGCAGATCATCCGTACCGGAAATCGCGCCAAGAAATCCTCGGCGGGGTACGATTTGGCGCGGCTATTGATCGGGGCCGAAGGCACGCTGGGCATCATCACCGAATTGACCCTACGCCTGCATGGTATCCCCGAGGCGATCAGTTCCGCCCGCTGCTCTTTCCCAACCGTCGATTCCGCCTGCCGGGCGGTGATGATGACGATCCAATACGGCGTACCTGTCGCGCGGATCGAATTGCTGGATGAACTATCCGTCAAAGCCGCCAATGCTTATTCCAGCTTGACCTTGCCCGAAACGCCTCTGCTGCTGTTGGAGTTCCACGGCTCGGACGCAAGCGCAGCCGAACAGGCCGAGACCTTTGGTCAGATCGCAGAAGAGTTTGGCGGCACAGACTTTGCTGCAACCTCGACCACCGAGGAACGCAATAAGCTCTGGCAAGCGCGACACGACATGTACTGGGCCAGCCTTCAGTTGCGACCGGGCGCCAAAGGGATCTCGACCGATGTCTGCGTGCCGATTTCCCGTCTGGCCGAGGCCGTAGGGGCCGCTCAGGACAAAGCGGCTGAGCTTGACTTGCTTGCGCCTATTGTAGGGCATGTCGGCGACGGGAACTTTCACACGCTGCCCCTGATCGACATGGACGACGCCGAAGAAGTCCGCCGGGCCGATGAATTTGTCGGATGGCTAAACGATCTGGCCATCTCGATGGAGGGCACCTGCACGGGCGAGCATGGCATCGGGCAGGGCAAGCGCCCCTATCTTGAAAAAGAACTGGGTCAGGCAACACACTACATGGCCGCGATCAAGGCCGCGCTGGACCCCGACAACATCATGAATCCGGGAAAGATACTGGCCGATCACACCTAGCAGTTTCCGCGATCTTGTCCGCTTTGTGCCCACAAAACGTCTAGGTGATGTGGTGTCTTACGGCGAAAGACGAACAGGTGATCGACATGAGTGCAAAATATCTGGCTGGCTTTGTCGCGGTGGCCGGGCTGGCGGTCGCGGGGCTGGACTACTACCAGAAAGCCAAAGCCTCGGGTGACGGGCTAAGTGCAAGCGACTATATCGCAGCCTTCACTGGCGGGTCCGAGGATGAACCCGCAAGCGTTGACAGCACACCGAAAGCTCAGGAACCCGAATCCACTGAACCGCCCGGCAAGCTGGTCTGCAAGACCGTTGGAAACACCAAACGGTGTCGCTCCGAAGGCTGATGGCTGGATCGTAAGTCGCCATTTAACGACCTGCATCTCCCGTGCGGGTCGTTTTTCTTATATCACTGGTCGGATGGCTTCCGCGATTGAATTCGGAATCAAGCCATATGGTGGCAACAGATTCCAAGGGGAGACACCCGGTTATGAAAACCCAAGTCAAAGCACTGGTCGTTGGCGGCGGCGCCGTCGGAACCTCGATTGCCTATCACCTGGCCAAAGCGGGCTGGGATGATGTGATGTTGATCGAGCGGGACGAGCTGACCTCGGGCTCGACCTGGCACGCGGCTGGCCTGCTGCCGCTGTTCAACATGTCTTACGCGACAACCCACATCCACAAGTACTCGGTCGACTTCTACAAGCAGCTCGAAGAAGAGACCGGCCTCAACGCGGGCTTCGCCGTGGTCGGCAACCTGCGCATGGCGCAGACGCAAGAGCGTATGGACGAATACATGCTCTATGCGTCTACAGCTGAGACCTGTGACGTCGCTTACGAATGGCTGACACCCGAGCAGATCAAGGAACGCTGGCCATTGATCGAAACCGGCGACCTGAAAGGTGCGATCTATCACACCGAAGATGGCTATATTAACCCGGCTGACGTGACCCAAGCGATGGCCAAAGGTGCCCGTCAGCGCGGCGTCGACATCGTTCGCAAGATGCAGGCGGATGCCTTCCATTGGAACGGCACTCATTGGGAAGTCACCTGCACCAAGATGATCGAGCAGGGCGGCAACCTTGTTCCCTCCGACGAGCAGGTGGTGATCACCGCCGAGCATGTCGTGACCGCATCGGGCAACCACGCGCAGCGCACCGCCAAGATGCTGGGCATCAAGATGCCCGCGATCCCGGTCGAGCACACGTTCATCGTCATGGACAAAGACCCTGAGCTGGTCAAATGGCGTGAAGCCGGTAACCCCGAGCACCCCGTTGTGCGTGATGCCGACAACGAATCCTATGCGCGTGAAGAACGCGGTGGCTGGATTCTGGGTATCTATGAACACGGCGCGCCAGCACGCTTTGAACATGGCGTGCCGGACAGCTTCCGGGCTGACCTGTTCCCGCTGGATATCGACCGGATCGCAGACCAGTACATGGCGATGGCTGAGCGCGTGCCCTCCTGCGCCGAATCTGGCCTGAAAGACGATTTCAACGGCCCGATCTGCTACACCCCCGACGGCAACCCGCTGGTCGGCCCCGCACCGGGGCTGCGCAATATGTGGCTGGCCGAAGGCTTCTCGTTCGGGATCACCGCCGCGGGCGGCACCGGCTACTATCTGGCGCAGATGATGGTCGATGGCGAAGCCGAGATCGATATGGCCTCGCTGGACCCCAAGCGCTACAGCAGCAATTGGATGACCACCGAGTTTGCGGCCCGCAAGAACGAAGAGTGCTATGAGCACGTTTACATCCTGCACCACCCGGATGAAGAGCGTGAAGCCTGCCGTCCGCTGCGGACTGTTCCGGCCTATGAACGCCAGAAAGCGCGTGGCGCTCAGTTCGGTTGGGTGAACGGTTGGGAACGTCCGAACTATTTCGGCCCTGTTGATGCACCGGACAATTTCGACAAGGAAAGCCGTTCGTTCCGTCGCGGTGGCTGGTGGCAATATGCAGTCGAAGAAGCCAAAGCGGTCCGTGAAGGCGTGGGCCTAATCGACGCGTCGGCCTTTACAAAGCACGTCGTCAAAGGCCCCGGAGCGACTCAGTTCCTGGATTGGTTCACCTGCAACAAGCTACCCAAGGTCGGTCGCATCAACCTGACCTACGCGCTGACCTCGCATGGCACCACCCGCACCGAATACACCATCGTTCGCAACGGCGAGAACAACTACTACATCGTCTCTGCCGGTGCTTGGACCGAGTACGACGCCGACTATCTGCGCAAGGCGGCCGAGGATAAGATGGAGGAGTTCGGCTACATCGAGATCCAAGACGTGACTACTCAGTGGGGCGTTTTCGCCATCGCCGGACCGAAATCGCGTGACGTTCTGAAAGAGGTCATCAAAGACACCGATCCAGAAACCGCTCTGTCCAACAAGCGCTTCCCCTGGCTGTCAGCCCGCCAGATCGAACTGGGCATGTGCCCGGTCAACGCGATCCGTGTGGCTTATACCGGTGAGCTGGGTTGGGAGCTGCACCACCCGATCGAGATGCAGAACTACCTATTCGACCTGCTGGAGAAAGCCGGTGAGAAGCACGGTATGAAGCTGGTCGGTGCCCGCGCCCAGAACTGGCTGCGTCAGGAGAAATCCTATCGCGCCTTCGGCACCGAACTGGGCCGCGACGCGACCCCGCTGGAAGCAGACCTGCCGCGCTTTGTCGACCTGTCGAAAGACTTCCACGGCAAGGCCAAGCTGGAAGAGACTGGTGTGCGCTTCAAGTGCTGCACCCTTTTAATCGACGGACCAGACGATGCCGACCCGTGGGGCCGCGAGGCGCTGTACACAACGGAAGGCGCACGCGTGGGTCGTCTGACCTCGGGCGGTTACTCGGTGGCGTTCGAGAAATCCATCGGCATGGGCTATGTGACGCCTGATCTCGCGGTTGAAGGCACCAATCTGAAGGTCAAGATTCAGGACAAGCTGTGGGATGCCGTTGTCACATGCGACAGCCCCTACGACCCGAAAAACGAAACCATCCGCAAGGACGGCTGAAATCCTGGAGAACTGCGGTGGCGCGAGTAAATGCGCCGCCTGCGGCGACACATGCCTCCGGCGGAGGTATTTTCAAACAGAAGAAGCGGGGCTGGTACAAGATCCAGCCCCCCCCTGCTTTTGGCAAGGGGGGCCTTCTCCTGTTGCGGTCATCGGCGCCTCCGCCTGTTCCGCAGATTCACAGTCTCAAATCAGAGTTAACCGTCCGTTACTTCTTCTGTTCAAAAATACCTCCGCCGGAGGCAAGCCTGCGCCAGCAGGCTTTGATCGGCAAAACAACTGATCAGGTTTTCGGCCTTTGAGCAACAAATGCCAGATTATTGGCAGGCATTTCCACCAACTGGACCAGCTGCAAGCCGCAATACTGTAAACGCGCTTTGACCTCATTGTCGTTCTTGTACCCGATCTCTGGATCCTGTGAGACCAGGGCTTCGTGAAACTTTTCATCCCCAGGGCTGGTTAAGACACCGTCTCGCATGAAGGGGCCGTAGATGATGAGGCTGCCTGCCGGACGCAGCGCCCGTGAGGCCTCGCTGAGAAACGTGTCAGCTTCTGTCCATGAGATCAGGTGCAGCAGGTTGATCAGAACGATCAGGTCCTGCTCTTGGAATGCCTCATGCCAGCCTGCGGAGGTTGCATCCAGATCGGTGGCGGGAAGGATGTTGGAGACGCCCGTCGCATAGGCGTCGATGCTGGCGCGGCGTTCAGGGTCGATTTCTGTGGGTTGCCAGACCAAGTTGGGCAGTGTCTGCGCAAAGGCGGCAACATGCTGGCCAGTGCCGCTTGCGATTTCCAGTGCGCGACCAGAGGCAGGGGCCATCTTGGCCAGCAAGACGCATAGCGCGTCCGAGTTGCGGCTGGCGGCTGGAGCGATCATTCGAGCCCCATTGCCTTGCGTCGCGATGCTGGCATTCGAAGGCAGAACGCGTTTGGTCATGATCGCAACCTTTCCACATGCAACTGATTGACTATGTCCCGAGGCAGTTCAGACGGCGCCCCTGTCACAAGGCTGGCGAGATGGGACGATGCAGCTGGCGATGTCTGGAACCCGTACCCACCTTGACCCGCGCACCAGATGAACGAGCGGTCCTGTGGATCTGGCCCCAGCACCAACGTGCCATCCGCCACGAAGCTACGCAGCCCGGCCCAGTTCGCCTCGAGCCGTGTGACTGGGGTTGTCACCATAGCCTCATACCGCGCCAGACCTTCTGCAAGAACCATATCATCGGTATAGGCGTCATGAGGTATTGTCGGTTCAGCTTCGGAGGGTGAGACCAGATACTTCCCCGCATCAGGCTTGGCGTACCAACCTTCTCCCGGCCCCATCAGCATGGGCCAGTTGGATACGTCATGCCCTCCGGGTGCGGGAATACGCGCCATGGAGCGGCGCTTCGGCACGATGCCAATGGGCGGCAGACCAGCCATCGCGGCGACCTCATCCACCCAAGCGCCAGCTGCATTGACTAGGTTCCGGGCCTCGAACACGTCGCCTGCCTGAATGACCCAATGGTCGCTTTTGCGGATATCGGTGACAGCCTGGCGGGTCAGGACCGCGCCGCCATTGCTTCGGATCACGCGCGCGAAGTCCTGCATCAGGCGGTCGGTATCGATGTCGAAGGCGTCCACACTGATGGCGGCGTGGGCCAGAACGTCCGGGTTCAGGATCGGGATTTTGTCGATGGCTTGCTGCGGCGAAATGGAGCGTACGTTCAGCTCTACGACGTCTTTGGTAAACAGGTCGGCCTGATCGTGGCCTGCAACCAGCATGAGGCCTCGGGGGGTCAGGTAGCCTCCGTTCGCTGATCGCAGGTAATCGACCCCGGCCTGATTGAGCGCAACCACCGAGGGCGGGCCGTAGTTTTCCTCGAACATCGCGGCTGAGCGGCCAGATGAATGATAGCCCAGAGCGGCCTCGGTCTCGAGAACAGTGACAGAGCCATGAGCAGACAAACGCGCGCCCGCGCTGAGGCCCGCGATGCCGCCGCCGATGATTAGAAAGTCGATCATCGCAGGGTGACCGGGAAAGATTGTGATGAAGCAGATGTCATAAGGCTCTTGGTGCTTGTGATAAGAATATGCTTGGATTTCGGGAGACTATAAGCAGGCTTGAATTTGGCGATCAACCCGGCCAAAGACGCATCATAGAAAAGAAGGAGATTAAGGTGACTGTAGCGGACCTCCATCCTATGGCCACGGGACATATCCCAAAATATGTCGTCGCAGCCGATGGGAGCGACTACCTCTTTTCGGCAATGGTTGTGTTTTTTGTCGTTCTGGTTGTGTTGATTGGTGTCGGATATCTGACGCTGCATTCGGTGCCCGAGAAAATGGCGCATGAGAATAATCACCCTCAGTTCCAGTTGGTGGGCATTTTGGCGCTGCTGGCGCTGTTTACACATAACGGCATTTTCTGGATCGCAGCCGTTCTGGTTGCCGGGTTCCAATTCCCCGATTTTGCAACGCCGATGCGAAACATAGCGGATGCCATTCGCTCACTTGGACAGTCTCTTGCGCCTCAGGAACCTGCTGAACCGACCCCTACGGCACCGCAAACCTCTACGACGTCGGAGCAGTAAGTCATGATCGAAACGATGCTATGCGCCCTGATTACGGTGCTGCCGGATTTCCTGTTCCGACGCTTTGTCCAAGGCAAGCGGATCGGGCATGAGATCACCCTTTTCACCATGTGGTACGAGCTACGCTGGGGCCTGACCACCTGTGCCATTCTGGCGCTGTCCGTGATCACCACGCTGTTCTACTTCCACCCGGCCTCCAGCACTGCGGCCTCGTATTTCCGGACGGTCACGATCCTGCCGCAACTGGGCGGGCGGGTGTCTGAGGTCTATGTCGGCAACAACGATACGGTGACCGCGGGCCAGCCGATTTTCCGGATCGAGGATTTCACCCAGCAGGCGCAGGTTCAGGCGGCCCATGCACAGATCGCGCAGGTCCAGGCTTCATTGAAAGTGGCCGAGACGGACCTGGCGCAGGCGGATGCCGGGATCGCTGGTGCGCGCGCCGCCTTGGCACAATCTGTCGAAGACCTAGAGCGTAACACCACACTGCGCGACGAAGGCTCCAGCGCGGTGCGTCTGGCCGAGATTGAGCGGTTGGAGAATCTGGTGGCTGAGCGCGAAGCGCAGGTCACCGCCGCCCAGTCACAACGCGCCGCCGTGGTGCAGCAGATCGAAGAACTGATCCCGGCCCAACTGGCCAGCGCCAATGCGCAGCTGGATGCAGCCCTGACCGAGCTGGACAAGACTGTGATCAGCGCGGGTGTTACCGGTCGGATCGAACAGTTCGGTCTGCAGGTTGGTGACTATGTCAGCCCGCTGTTGCGCCCGGCTGGCATTCTGGTGCCTTCGCACTCGGGCCATGATCGTTTTCAGGCTGCGTTCAACCAGATGTCTGCTCAGGTCATCAAACCGGGCATGATTGGAGAGCTGGGTTGCATGACCAAACCCTTCACTGTGATCCCGATGGTTGTGGTCGAGGTGCAGGACGTCATACCCTCAGGTCAGATTCGTCCAACAGACGAGTTGCGGGACGTCCAGCACAACAAAGTGCCGGGTTCGATTCTGGTGTATATGGAGCCGCTGTATAAAGGCATGGCGGATGACATCCCTCCGGGCAGCAACTGTCTGGCCAATGTCTATACCGACAACCACCACAAGCTAGAGGATGAAAGCCTTGGATTCTGGAACAAGGCGTTCCTGCATGTGGTCGACACGATTGGAGTGGTTCATGCGGCCGGCCTTCGGTTACGTCTGATCCTGATGCCGGTGAACACCTTGGTGCTGACGGGGCACTGACGGTTCAGAACTTGATCTGGGCAATTTAGCCCCAACAAAAAAGGCCCGCAAAATGCGGGCCTTTGGTTTTTCGATACGCCCTGCAGCTTATTGCGGGATCTCGCCTTCCAGACCTTCGATGTAGAAGTTCATACCGGCCAGCGTACCGTCATCTGCGACCTCACCTTCGGCCAGCCAGTCGCTGCCATCCTGCTTTTTGATCGGGCCGGTGAAGGGGTGGTATTCACCTGCAGCCATGGCTGCTTTCAGCGCCAGAGCCTCTTCTTTGACATCTGCTGGAACCGCGTCTGAGATCTCGCCGATTGCGACCATGCCTTCGCGGATACCGTCCCATGTGTTGGCGCTTTCCCACGTGCCGTCCATGACAGCCTTGGTCCGTGCGATGTAGTAGGGCGCCCAGTCATCGATGATCGAAGATACGCGCGGGAACGGGGCGTACTCGCTCATGTCCGAGGCCTGACCGAAGGTCACGACATTGCCAGCCTCCTGCGCAGCCGCTTGAGGCGCGGTCGAGTCGGTGTGCTGCAGGATCACGTCCGCGCCCTGTTCGATCAAAACAGTGGCAGCGTCAGCTTCTTTCGCGGGATCGAACCAAGTGTAAGCCCAAACGATCTTGAACTCGACATCCGGGTTCACCTTCTTTGCGTGCAGATAGGCCGAGTTGATGCCACGGATAACCTCAGGGATCGGATAGGACCCGATATAGCCGATGATGTTCGACTTGGTCATCTTACCCGCGATATGGCCCTGAACGGCACGACCTTCATAGAAACGGGCCGAGTAGACCGCGACGTTGTCGGCGGTTTTGTAGCCGGTGGCGTGCTCGAATTTCACATTCGGGAATTTCTTCGCCACGTTGATGGTCGGATCCATATAGCCGAACGAGGTGGTGAAGATCAGGTCAGCGCCTTCCAGCGCCATTTGCGTCATGACGCGCTCGGCATCCGGGCCTTCGGGAACGGATTCGACAAAGACGGTTTCAACCTTGTCGCCGAACTCTTCCTCAACCGCCAGGCGGCCTTTGTTGTGTTCATAGGTCCAGCCGCCGTCGCCCACCGGGCCGACATAGACGAAGCCGACCTTGGTCTTGTCGTCGGCAGCCATGGCCCCCGAGGCCAGACCCAGCGCCATGGCGGCGCTTGCCAGAAGTGTCGTGAATTTCATGTGTTACTCCCCAAGTTGGTTCAGTTGGCCCCTAGTGCGAGGCGTGGAAAATCCGGCCCAGTGAGGCAGGTGCGCTGCTCTTGTCGGCCGAAAGGATCACAAGCACAAGGATCGTGATGATGTAGGGCGACATTGCCAGATACTCGACAGGAATGGCAACGCCCGCTGCCTGCAAATTAAGCTGCAACACGGTGATGCCGCCAAACAAATAGGCACCCAGCAAGGCACGCCATGGCTTCCAGCTGGCGAACACCACTAGCGCCAGAGCGATCCAGCCGACACCGGCGGTCATGCCCTCGGTCCACTGAGGGACACGGATCAGGCTAATATAGGCGCCGCCCAGCCCAGCGCAGGCCCCACCGAATAGGATCGCCATGATGCGAATTTTGATGACTTTGTAGCCCAACGCATGCGCCGCATCGTGGTTTTCACCCACCGCGCGCAGGATCAGACCGACACGCGTGTATTTCAGTGTGGCCCAGACACCCGCCGTCAAAGCGATGCCGACGTAGAGGATCGGGTCATGCTGGAAAAAGATCGGCCCGATGACGGGGATATCGCTGATCAGGGGGATATGAATATCCTCCATGCTGGGGGGTTTGATCCCCACATAGCTTTGGCCCAGAAGGGCACTGAAACCGAGGCCGAACAATGTCAGCGCAAGGCCACTGGCCACCTGATTGGCCAGAGCGACCTGTGTCAGCAACACGAACAGTAATGACAGCACCGCACCGCCAATAGCTGACGCGATAAAACCCAGCCATGGCGAGCCGGTTTCCACCGAGATCGCGAAACCGCTGATGGCGCCGACGATCATCATGCCCTCAACGCCGAGGTTTAGAACGCCTGCTTTTTCGACGACCAATTCTCCGATCGCAGCCAAAAGCAGGGGGGTTGCAGCCACCATCAGCGAGGCGACCAGAAGGACGGGATTGATTTCACCAAGGTCCATTACGCTACCTCGCTACGGGCCGCACGGATGCGGTAGTTTGTCAGAAGATCGAAGGCCAGCAGGAAGAACAGGAGCATCCCCTGGAATACCTGAATGGCAGCGGCAGGCAGGCCCAGCTGAGACTGCGCGATTTCACCGCCGATATAAGTCAAAGCCATCAAGCCACCTGCCAGCAGGATGCCCACCGGATGCAGGCGGCCAAGGAAGGCCACAATGATCGCGGTGAAACCGTAGCCTACGTTAAAGTCAATGCTGACCACACCCGAAGGACCGGAAACTTCGAACATCCCCGCCAGACCAGCTAGAGCCCCCGACAGGCCCAGACAAAACAGGATCAGACGGGCAGGTTTCACACCAGCAAACTTTGCAGCACGCGGAGCTTCACCGGTCAAACGGATGTGAAAGCCCAGCATGTGCCGGTTCAAAAGAACATAGGAAAAGATCACCGCAATAAGGGCCGTCACGACGCCCCAGTGTATCCCCGATCCAGCGATCAGCTCGGCATTATGCGCGCTGTCATAGGATTGCAGGTTGCGCGAACCGGGAAAGCCAAACCCCTCGGGGTTTTTCAGCAAGCCGAGTGACACCGAGGCCAGCATTTGCTCGGCCACATAGACCAGCATAAGCGAGACAAGGATTTCGTTGGTGCCAAAGCGAACCTTCAGAAAGGCCGGGATCATCGCCCAAAGCCAGCCGCCAAAGGCCCCTGCGATCACCATGATCGGAAAGATGTAAAAGGCGTCCAGAGGATAAAAGGCCAGCCCGGCCCCGGCCCCGAAGATGGCACCCATGATGTACTGCCCTTCGGCCCCGATATTCCAGATGCCGGCGCGGAAACCCAACGCCAGGCCGATCGCAATCAGCACCAATGGCGCGCCTTTCACCAGCAGTTGCGGGCGGTAGTAAAATGCGAACTCGCCGAACAAGGGCTCCCAAAAGATGGTGCCGATGGCCTCAATCGGGTTTTTGCCCAGAATGGCGAACAAGATGCCGCCGAAGACCATCGTGGCAATCACCGCCACCACGGGGGTCGCATAGGACCACGCTTTCGACGGTTGCGGCCGTTTCTCCAACACAATCATGTACTTATTCCCCGCCCGTCTTCGTCTTTTTCCAATACTCTCGCCGTAGGCGACGCGATAGATCACACATGCGCCACCTCCATGCCATGGGCACCGCCCATCATCAGGCCGATCTCGTCAACGGTCAGGCCTGTTGTTTCCCGAGGTGCGCTTAGCCGCCCTTCGTTCAAGGCCGCAAAACTGTCTGAGATCTCCATCAACTCGTCCAAATCCTGACTGATGCAGATCACTGCCGTTCCTTTAGCAGCCAGATCCAGAATGGCCTGCCGGATCGACGCAGCCGCTGCTGCATCCACACCCCAGGTCGGTTGGTTCACCACCAGCACCTCAGGGTTCTGCAAGACTTCTCGACCAATCACGAATTTCTGCAGGTTCCCGCCTGACAGCGACCGTGCCGCGTTTTCAGGGCCGGGCGTTCTGACGTCAAACGCGCTAATAATCTTTTCGGCGAAGCTTTTGGTCTCGGACCATTTGAGGAAACCTTTGTTTTCCAAACCTTCGCGCACCGACCCGGTCAGGAGGGCGTTCTCGGTCAGGCTCATATCCGGCGCAGCGGCATGGCCCAAACGTTCCTCAGGCGCGGTCAGCACGCCCAGTTTCCGGCGGGCGGTCGGGCCGAGTTTGCCGATCTGCTGACCATTGAATTTGATCGCATCGGCAGGGGTTTGAATCTCACCGGACAGCACGCCTAGCAACTCATCCTGACCGTTGCCAGCGACACCGCCGATGCCAAGAACCTCACCCTTGCGGACGGTCATATGGACGTTCTTCAGCGCCGTTCCAAACTCCGAAGGCGACGGCACCGATAGACCGCTGACATCCAACGCAACCTCGCCGAACTCACGGCCCGAGCGTTCGGGCGTTTGCAGCGTTGATCCCACCATCATCTCGGCCATGTCGCGTGCTGACGTTTCGGCCGGAATACACTCGCCCACATTCTTGCCCAGACGCAGGATCGTGGCGTGGTCACACAGCGTGCGGATCTCTTCGAGCTTATGCGAGATATAGAGGATCGAGGTGCCCTCAGAGCGCAATTTGTTCAGGGTCTCGAACAGGATTTCGACCTCTTGCGGGGTCAGCACGCTGGTTGGTTCGTCCATGATCAGCAGCTTGGGGTCCTGCAGCAGGCAGCGGATGATCTCGACCCGCTGACGTTCCCCCGCGGACAGATCACCGACCGTGCGGTACGGGTCCAAAGGCAAGCCATAGGTCTCTGACACTTCGCGGATCCGCGAGGCCAGATCGCCCATGGGCGGTGGGTTCTCCATCCCCAAAGCAATATTCTCAGCCACGTTCAGCGCATCAAACAGCGAGAAGTGCTGGAACACCATCGCAATCCCATCCGCCCGCGCCGCGCGGGGTTCGGCGGGGGCGAAGGGTTGGCCGCGCAGCATCATGGCGCCGCTATCTGGCTTCACCAGCCCATAGATCATTTTGACCAGCGTGGATTTCCCCGCGCCGTTTTCGCCCAAAAGCGCATGTACTTCGCCTTCGCCGATGTCGAACGACACCTGATCATTGGCCACGACGCCGGGATAGGCTTTGGTCAGCCCTTGCAGGCTTAAGAGTGGAGTGGTCACGCGCTCAGGTCCTTCTTCAACTCAGTCTGTCGGGCCGGACGCAGAAGCTGCGCGGCGACGCCAACGGCGATCATTTGCGGGTGTTTGCCCAGAGCGGGATCGCCGATTGGACAGGTGATCCGGCTGATCTGTTCAGGTGAATGTCCAAGAGCTGCCAGCCGCGACCGGAATCGCGCCCATTTCGTAGCCGAGCCGATCAGCCCCGCAAAGCGGAAATCATGCGAAAGCAGCCGATTGCAAAGCTCTAAATCCAGATTGTGTGAATAAGTAAGCACAAGATGCTCGGCATTGGGCGGTGCATGGCGAACCAGCTCGGCCGGTTTGGCCGCTGGAACTGTGGTGACACCTGCTGGGACCGAGGCCGGGAAGCGCTCGGGTCCTGTGTCGACCCAGGTGATCGCGATGTCGGGCAGGGGAGATAGCACGTCCACCAGTGCTCGGCCTACATGGCCAGCACCCCAAATCCACAGGTTTCGGGTTGGCTTGTGAACCGGCTCAACCATCCAGCCGTCGATCAGTTGAGGTTCGGGGGCAATTCCCTGACCGCGCGCAGTTGCAAGCAACCGTTTCACGGATAGAGGCGTTTCGTCTTCAGAAGCGGATCGCGCTATGACCGTATCGTCGAGTGCTTCAACCGTCTTCATATCAAAGACCTCGCAGAACAGTGAAACTGCACCGCCGCAGCATTGGCCCAATTCGGGGCCAAGAGCGTGATGGGTTAGACGGGCGGGGAGGGATTGGGACCGCGCAGCTTCGGCGGCCTGAAACTCCAACGTGCCGCCGCCGATCGTTCCGCTCTGGCCATCCGGCCAGACCAACATCGAAGCGCCCACCTCTCGCGGGGACGACCCCCTGATTGCGGCGATGACCACACGAGTCACCTGTCCGTGGGTTTTGACCGCCTCCCTCAAAGCCTCCAGATCAAATCCCATCAGATGCCTCCCTTCATCCTCTGGACACCGCGCCAGACTTCCTCAGCCGTGGCGGGTGCATCCAGCGCCGGATAGCTGTCGCCACAGGCTGCGACTGCATTCGACAGGGCCAGCCATGCCGATATGCCCAGCATGAAGGGCGGCTCACCCACCGCTTTCGAGCGATAGATCGTATCCTCGCGGTTCTCGCCATCCCAAAGCGCGACGTTGAAGATGTCGGGCCGGTCCGAGCAGGCGGGGATCTTGTAGGTCGACGGCGCATGCGTGCGCAAATTGCCCTTGCCGTCCCAGACCAGTTCCTCGGTCGTCAGCCAGCCTGAGCCTTGAACATAGCCGCCTTCGACCTGTCCGATATCGAGCGCCGGGTTCAGTGATGCGCCTGCATCATGCAGGATATCAGTGCGCAGAATGCGGTTCTCGCCGGTCAGCGTGTCCACGGCCACCTCGGTCACCGAGGCCCCATAGGCAAAGTAAAAGAACGGACGCCCCCGACCTGCGATCCGGTCCCATTCGATCTTGGGCGTTTTGTAGAAACCGGTTGCCGACAGACTGATGCGACCTTGATAGGCCAAAGCGGCGGCCTCAGAGAAGGTATAGCGTTCCGCACCCACTGAGACGTGACCGTCCGAGAAAGTAACGGTCGAAGGATCCGCCTGATGACGCTCGGCCAGATAGTCGGCCATCCTGTCTCTGATCGTGTCGCAGGCCGCTTTGACCGCCATGCCGTTCAGATCACTGCCCGAAGACGCCGCCGTGGCTGAGGTGTTCGGCACTTTGGCCGTGTCGGTGGCAGTGATCTTGACCATCTCCAGCGGAATGCCAAAGCGCGACGCTGCGACCTGCGCGACCTTCTGGAACAGGCCTTGCCCCATCTCGGTGCCGCCATGGTTCAGGTGGACCGAGCCGTCCTGATACACATGCACCAACGCACCTGCTTGATTGAGGTGGGTCAGCGTAAAGGAAATCCCGAACTTGACCGGAGAGAACGCAATGCCCTTCTTGATCACGCTGTTCTCTGCGTTCCATTTTTCGATGGCAGCCTTGCGCGCGGCATAGTCGCTGGATCTCAGCAGCGCTTCGGTCATGCCATGCAGTTCGAAATCGCTGACCTCCATGCCGTAGGGCGTCGTGTTGCCGCCTGCGGGCAGAGGGCGCACGGGCGCCTCGCCCATCTCAACAGCACCCCTACTTGTCAGGTCTTCATGCGGATCGGGATGTCCCAATGGTTTCTCTGCCGGTGCAGCTTCAGCAACCTTGTGGGCGGGTTCATAGTAGTTGCGACGGCGCAGCTCGACCGGGTCCAGACCCAGTTCATGCGCGGCGTGGTCCATCACGCGTTCGATCCCGACCATACCCTGAGGGCCTCCGAACCCACGATAGGCGGTGGCGGATTGTGTATTGGTCTTTAGTCGGTGGCTCTCGATCCGGGCATTGGGCAGCAGGTAGGCGTTGTCGGAATGCAGCATCGCTCGGTCCGCGACGGGCAAAGACAAGTCCTGTGCCCAGCCGCAGATCGCATGGTGCAAGAACGAGACGCCCTGAATATGGCCGTTCTCATCGAACCCGGCCTTGTAGGAAATCCGAAAGGCGTGGCGCTTGCCGGTGATGATCATGTCATCGTCGCGGTCATAGCGCATCTTGCAGGCCTTGCCGGTTGCGCGCGCGGCTATGGCACAAGCCACGGCTAGAGCGTTGCCCTGGCTTTCCTTGCCGCCGAACCCTCCGCCCATACGGCGGGTTTCGACCCGGACCGCGTGCATGGGAACGCCCAGCGCATCGGCCACCTTGTGTTGGATTTCGGTCGGGTGCTGGGTGGAACTGTGAACCAGCATATCCGTGCCTTCATTCGGCACGGCAAGCGCCGCCTGACCTTCGAGGTAGAAATGCTCTTGCCCGCCAAGCTCGAAGCTTCCTTCGATGATATGGGGCGCACTGGCGATCGCGGCATCCGCGTCGCCCTTGGCGTAGATGCGGGGGCCATCCTCGAACCGGCTGTTGGCGGCCAGAGCGTCTTCGATGGTCAGGATCGGGGTGTCCTCGGCATAGTCGATCTTGCCCAACCGCGCGGCCTTGCGGGCGGCGAGATGGCTGGTGGCGACGACCAGAAACACGGGCTGTCCGATATAATGAACCGATCCGTCCGACAGCAGTGGCTCATCATGGATCGAAGGCGAGACATCGTTGGCAAAAGGCAGATCTTCGGCCGTCATCACCTGCACCACGCCATCCGCAGATTTCACCGCCGACAGGTCCATTGCGGTGATCGTTCCTTTGGCAATCGGACTCAGACCAAAGGCTAGATGGAGGGTGCCCATCGGCGTCGGGATGTCGTCCACATAACGTGCGGCACCGGCCACATGCAGCGGGGCCGCGTCATGGGGGAGGGGTTTGGTCACGCTCATGCCGTCACCTTCAGCACGTCAGTCACTTCGCCCTGATCTTCCAGGAAATACCGTTCCAGCATCGCTTTGGCGGTCTCCAACCGATAGGTTGCCGAGGCGCGCATGTCCGTGAGTGGTGAATAGTCCTCGGCAAAGCTGGGCAGCGCGGCGTCAATCACCTCGCGCGTCCAGGGTTTGCCGATCAGTGCGGCCTCGACATGGGTTGCCCGTTTCGGAGTACCAGCCATGCCACCAAACGCGATGCGCGCCTGCGTTACGGTGCCGTCCGTAACGGTGATATTGAAACAGCCGCAAACGGCCGAGATATCCTGATCGAACCGTTTGCTGAGTTTGTAAGCCTTCAGTCGATCCGCCTGACGCGGGAAACTGACGGCCTCGACAAATTCGCCGGGCGCGCGGTCTTGTTTGCCATAGTCGATGAAGAACTCTTCCAAAGGAAGGGACCGGCGGGCGTCGCCTTTGCGAAGGTGTAGAGTTGCACCCAAAGCGATCAGCGCGGGCGGGTTGTCCCCGATGGGCGAGCCATTGGCGATGTTGCCGCCGACGGTGGCTGCGTGGCGCACTTGGACGCTGGCATAGCGACGGATCATTTCGGCGTAGGAGGGATGGAGGTCGGCGAGAGCCTCGCCCATCTGGTTCATGTCGACCATGGCCCCGAAGCGGATTTCGTCGTCGGTGATTGTGATCTGTTTGAGATCTTCACAGCCGCTGAGGAAGATCACCGGGTCAAGCTCACGCAGTTGCTTGGTAACCCAGAGGCCGACATCGGTTGCACCGGCGATGAGTGTCGCGTTGGGGTGCCGTGCATAGACTTCCGCCAATTCGTCGGATGACGTGGGAAGGAAGGGGGGCTCTGCCCCCCGGCCTGCGGCCTCCCCCCGAGGTATTTTTGAACAAGAGAAGGACTGGTCGTCAGTGATCCATTGCGGGACGGGCTGCGGTTCGGCGGCTTTCGCGGCGCGGATGATCGGGGCGTAGCCGGTGCAGCGGCACAGGTTGCCGGCCAGTTGGGTGTCGTGGTCGGTTGCGCCATTCACGTGACTTGCAACCATCGACATCACAAAGCCGGGGGTGCAGAAGCCGCATTGCGAACCGTGCAGATCGACCATTGCGCTCTGGACTGGATGAGGTTCATCGTTTGGGCCGCTTGCGCCCTCGACGGTGCGGACGGCTTTGCCATGCAGTTGGGGTAAGAACAGGATGCAGGCGTTCAGGGCCTTGGCGCTGCCCTCTTCGGTGACCATCACGGTGCAGGCGCCGCAATCGCCTTCGTTGCAGCCTTCTTTGGTGCCGGTCAGGCCACGCTCTTCGCGCAGCCAGTCCAGCAGGGTGACCGTCGGACTGACATCCGACAGCTGCACTGTCTCTCCGTTCAGAAGAAACGTGATGTCCATTCGTGAAACCCGTCGCCTTACCCGGTTGCGCCCGTTGGGCCCTCCTTCGATGCGACGTAGAAAGAGTGGCGGGCGAAGTGCTTGCCGTCAGATGTTAGAAACAGCGCACCTTATCTGGCAAGAAAAACTGCCTATATGATGCACCATTGGACCCGCACGGCCTGTGAATGTTGCAGTTGTTTAGAAGTCAGGCACTTGTAAATAAAGACCATTTTTGAAGCGGTGCCGAGTCTGGCCCGAAGCACCTTCTAAAAAATCAGAATAATCGCTGCTGATTTTTTAAGCAGTCCACAGAGTCGGTTCCCGCTTTTTCGTCGCTGCTGACTGGGATAGCGTGCGGGGTATGAGCAGTACCCCTCGATTCATTCACCTTCGCGTTCACACTGAATATTCCCTGCTGGAAGGCGCTGTGCGGCTGAAAAAGCTGCCCGGTCTTTGCGAGAAGGCAGAGATGCCCGCCGTTGCGGTGACCGACACCAATTCGATGTTCTCGGCGCTGGAGTTTTCGGTAACCGCCAGCGGGGCTGGAATACAGCCGATCATGGGGTGTCAGGTTGATCTGACCTATGTGCAACCGCAACCCGGGGAGAAACCGAAAGCGCCTGCGCCTTTGGTGCTGCTGGCGCAGTCCGAGGTTGGGTATGAGAACCTCATGAAACTGAGTTCCTGTCTCTATGTGGACAAGGGCGGGCAGTTGCCGCAGGTCACGTTGGAGGAGCTTGCGGATCGTTCGGAGGGTCTGATCTGTTTGACTGGTGGGCCGGAGGGGCCGGTGGGAATGTTGCTGCAGCAAGGGCAGCGCCCGGCGGCTGAGGCTCTGGTCGACCGTTTGGCGGGGATGTTCCCGGATCGGTTGTATATCGAACTGCAACGCCATCCGGGCGAGGACGGCCAGCCTGAGGCCGAGCGCCTGACCGAGCGTGGTCATGTCGAAATGGCCTATGCCAAGAACCTGCCTCTGGTCGCCACCAATGATGTCTACTTTCCAACCTCGGATATGTATGAGGCCCATGATGCGCTGATCTGTATCGCCGAGGGGGCCTATGTCGATCAGCAAGCCGGTCGCCGCCGTCTGACCGCGCAGCATTATTTCAAGTCGCAGCATGAAATGGTGACCCTGTTTGCAGATCTGCCTGAGGCCATCGAGAACACGGTCGAGATCGCGCGCCGTTGCGCCTTTATGGCCTTTCGTCGTGATCCCATTCTGCCCAAGTTTGCCGATGATGAAGTGGCCGAACTGCGCCGCATTGCGAATGAGGGTCTGCAGAAACGTCTGGCCGTGATCCCTCATGCGGTGACGCCGGAGGAATATCAGGAACGATTGGATTTCGAGCTTGGGATCATCGAAGGCATGGGGTTCCCCGGCTACTTCCTGATCGTTGCGGACTTTATTCAGTGGTCTAAGGATCATGACATTCCGGTGGGGCCGGGGCGGGGTTCCGGTGCGGGGTCTTTGGTGGCCTATGCGCTGACGATCACCGACCTTGACCCGTTGCGCTACAGCTTGCTGTTCGAACGGTTCCTGAACCCCGAGCGGGTCTCGATGCCCGACTTCGATATCGACTTCTGTATGGATCGCCGGGAAGAGGTGATCCGCTACGTGCAGCAGAAATATGGCCGCGATAAAGTGGGGCAGATCATCACCTTTGGTGCGTTGCTGTCGAAAGCTGCCGTGCGCGATATCGGGCGCGTGCTGCAGATGCCATACGGGCAGGTGGACCGCCTGTCCAAGATGATTCCGGTTGAAGGCGTTAAGCCGGTCTCGATCGAAAAGGCCCTGAAGGACGAACCTCGCCTGCGCGAAGAGGCCCGGAATGAAGAGGTGGTGGAGCGGTTGCTCAACTACGGCCAACAGGTTGAAGGGCTGTTGCGGAACGCCTCGACCCACGCGGCGGGGGTTGTGATTGGCGACCGACCGTTGGACGCGCTGGTGCCGCTTTATCAGGATCCACGCTCCGATATGCCTGCGACCCAGTTCAATATGAAATGGGTCGAACAGGCCGGGTTGGTAAAGTTCGACTTTCTCGGTTTGAAAACCCTGACCGTAATCCAGAACGCGATGGATTTGATCTTCAAATCCGGGCGGCCCCTGCATGTGGCGGCGGATGGGACAGAGCTCTATGAACCCGCCGAAGGGGCCGAGAACCAGATCAACGCCATCCCGCTGGATGATGAGGCGACGTATAAGCTCTATTCCGCGGCCAAGACGGTGGCGGTGTTCCAGGTGGAATCCTCGGGCATGATGGATGCGCTCAAACGCATGAAACCGACCTGTATCGAGGATATCGTGGCCCTCGTGGCGCTGTATCGACCCGGCCCGATGGAGAACATCCCGACCTATTGTGAGGTCAAAAACGGGTTGCGGAAAATCGAATCCGTGCATCCGCTTATCGACTACATCCTTGAGGAAACGCAGGGCATCATCGTCTATCAGGAACAGGTGATGCAGATCGCTCAGGTGATGGCCGGGTACAGCCTTGGTGGTGCCGACCTGCTGCGCCGTGCGATGGGTAAGAAGATCAAGGAGGCAATGGATGCCGAACGCCCGAAATTCGAAAAGGGCGCGGCGGAAAATGGCGTGGATGCCAAGAAAGCCTCTGAGGTGTTCGACCTTCTGGAGAAATTCGCCAACTACGGCTTCAACAAATCCCACGCGGCCGCCTATGCGGTGGTCAGTTACCAGACCGGCTGGCTGAAGGCGAACCACCCGGTTGAGTTCATGGCAGGGGTCATGAACTGCGATATCCATTTGACCGATAAACTGGCCGTTTATTTCGAAGAGGTCCGCAAGGGGCTGGACCTGCCTTACATCCCGCCTTGTGTGAACCGCTCTCAGGCCACGTTTGATGTGGACAGCGGGCATCTGGTTTATGCACTGGGCGCGTTGAAAAACGTCGGCGTCGAGGCGATGAGCCTTGTGGTTGATGGGCGTCGCGCCGGAGGCGCGCAGGATCAAGAGAGCGACAAACCCTTTGTCAACCTGTTCGACTTCGCGCGCCGGGTTGATCTGAAAAAGGTCGGCAAGCGCCCGTTGGAGATGCTGGCACGGGCCGGGGCCTTCGACGAGTTGGACAAGAACCGCCGCCGCGTGTTCGAAAGCCTCGATCCGCTTGTGCAGTATTCGGCGGCGATCCACGAACAGAAGAACTCGAACCAGGTGTCATTGTTTGGTGAGGCCGGGGACGATCTGCCCGAACCGCGCCTGTCGCCGACGCCGGACTGGTTGCCTGCCGAGCGCCTCAGCGAAGAGTTCAAGGCCATCGGCTTCTACCTGTCGGGCCACCCGCTGGACGATTACATGCCTGCGCTGAAACGCAAACAGGTGCTGACACTGGATGAGGTGACGGAAAAGGCGCGTTCTGGCCCGTTCATCGCGAAGATGGCCGGGGTTGTTGCCGGCCGGCAGGAACGGAAATCGGCCCGCGGCAATCGCTTTGCCTTTGCGCAGCTTTCGGACCCGACTGGAGCGTATGAGGTCACGCTGTTCTCGGAAACGCTGGAGAAATCGCGCGAATATCTTGAGACCGGCGCGCAGGTGGTTTTGACCGCCGAGGCGACGATGGAGGCCGATCAACTGAAACTCCTGGGTCGTTCGGTTGGTCCGGTGGATTCGGTTGTGGCCGAGGCGGGCGCAACCGGCCTGCGCATCTTCGTCGATCAGCCGCAGGTGTTGCCCACGGTGGCAACCGTGCTGGCAGACGCGGCCAGCGCTGCGAAAGGGGCTGCCAAGGGGCCAATCCAGCTGTGCCTGATGGACCCGAGCCTGCCGGGCGATGTCGAGATGGATTTGGGGCAGGACTTCCCGATCAACCCGCAGATCAAGGGCGCGATCAAGTCGCTGGATGGCGTTCTGTCAGTGGAAGAGGTCTGATCCCGGCTTTATTGCCACAGCGATGTCCCCCGGCTAGGCTGTAACTGCACATTCTGTGACAAATGAAACAGGAGGGTTAGGGTTTGGCACTTTCAGCTATGGGCTCCAAAGCGCTGGTATTGGCGGGGGCGATCTCGCTTTCTGTGGCGACTGCGGCATTTGCAGATGACAAAAAGAAGAAACAGACAATCGAAGGTGCATTGATCGGCGCCGGGGTTGGGGCCCTGATCGGTGACGGCAAGGGCGCGGCAATCGGCGGTGTGGCCGGTGCGATTATCGGACATAACTGGAAGTGATTGCGATGCGGATGAAAACTCTCAAGCCTGTTGTGTTGGCATCACTTTTGATGGCTCCGGTCTTTGCTTTGGCCGACGAAGCCGCTCAGCAGATGGTGCAGGATGCCTTGCCTGTCATGCACTACACCTGTGCCTCAATCGCCGAAGAGGCGGACGGGGATGAGGCCTTTGTTGTCGATGTCGTGGGCAAGATGACTGCCCTGTCGCTCTATAATCGTCAGGTCAATATCGAGGACCACGCGGCGACGGATGAAGACAAAGCGCAACTGCGCGAGGCCTTCATCGCCGCTCTGTCCGAGGGCTGTGCTGCGGATAAAAACGCCCTTCTGGGCGGGGTCGTCGACAATGCGGTGAAATCGTCGCTGGGTTTGTGAGCTAAGCGGTCTCGGCAGTTGGCGCTAGAGCGTGCCAACCGACGCACGAACCAGCCTCCAACCTTTGTCCACTCCGGCGGCTTTCAGGCCCGAGGCGAGGGCGTCGGAGAGGAAGAGGATTTCGAGAACCTTAGGGTCAAGCCAGATATCCGGGCCGTTCAGAGCTTCGGGAACAACTACCAGTTCGTTTTCTCGCCAGCTATTGGGCATGTAGAATAAGCCTTGAGCAAGGTTCCTGAGAGGCGCAGAGAAGTCTCCCTCTGGTGCCAAAGCTTCATAGTTTCCCATAGATCGCGTGTTGCACACGTTGAGAAGATAGTAAGGTTCGGACGTTGTCGGCACCGTTTCTGTCGGGTCCAACAGTTTCAACGGGTGAAACACTGTATGTTCCAGATCGAACTGCTCCAGAACAGATTTGGTGGTTTCTGAGACAAGAGGATAGCCGCCGCCATTGATAAACGGATCGGTGTGGTATTCTGCTTTGGAATTGTAGAACCAGACATATCCGACCTGCTCTTTGGTCAGGAGTTCCCCACGTTTCCAGCCTTTGTCCGATTCTTGAACCATACGATTGGACCACTCAACATCTTCCGCTGAGCGTTTTTCTCTCCAGCTTCGCATGAACTCTTTGCGGACGACTGCTTGCGTATTGATGCCGTTCATCGTCGTGGCAATCCACACGCTGGGGTCATCCATGCCTTGGCTCTCCATCCCGAAGCCTCTCAATAATGCGGCGGGCGTTCGTCTCCGAACACAACCCCGCCCGAGCCTTCCTGCGCTCGTTCGGCCTCGCGCTGCAGTAGCATTTCGACGCGGCGGATCAGGCGGTCGATCTCGGATTGCTGGCGTGTGACGACGGTGTTCAACTCTTCGACCGTGCGGGTCAGATGGGCGATCTGTTCTTCCAGATGCTGCATTGGGATCTCCTTCAGGGACGGTCATAGCGGGCCTGCAAAGCCAAGACCAGCGAAAGCGCGCCTTGCCCCGATGCGGGCCATGGGATAGACCGCGCGCGGAACATGACCCGTGAAGGACGCCCCCGATGGCCAAGCCCAAGAAACAGCCCCGCCCCAAGGCCGTAACGCCGAAAGGGTTCCGTGACTATTTCGGCGAGGAAGTCACGCAGCGCACCGAGATGCTGCGGACGATTGCGGGCGTGTATCATCGGTATGGGTTCGACGCTTTGGAAAGCAGCGCGGTCGAGACCGTCGAGGCGCTGGGCAAGTTCCTGCCCGACGTGGATCGCCCGAACGAAGGCGTCTTCGCATGGCAGGAATTCGACGAGGGCGGCAACGGCGATTGGATGGCCTTGCGCTATGACCTGACCGCGCCTCTGGCCCGCGTCTATGCGCAGCACCGCAATGATCTGCCGACGCCCTATCGCCGTTATGCGATGGGCCCGGTCTGGCGGAATGAGAAGCCGGGACCGGGGCGCTATCGTCAGTTTTATCAGTGCGATGCGGATACGGTTGGCACCGCCTCGATGGCGGCGGATGCCGAGATCTGCGCGTTGCTGTCGGACACGCTGGAGACGGTTGGCATTCCGCGCGGCGACTATCTTGTGCGCGTGAACAACCGCAAGGTTCTGAATGGT
Source organism: Ruegeria sp. AG1 (assembly GCF_056541705.1). Taxonomy (NCBI): domain Bacteria; kingdom Pseudomonadati; phylum Pseudomonadota; class Alphaproteobacteria; order Rhodobacterales; family Roseobacteraceae; genus Ruegeria; species Ruegeria sp. AG1. The sequence goes on from NZ_JBQFYU010000001.1 coordinate 87,027, forward strand.
GTGCTCGAGGCGATGGGACTGGGCGAAGACGCCGCCGCCCGCGACAACGTACTGCGCACCATCGACAAGTTCGACAAGGTCGGTGAGGCCGGTGTCCGAGAGCTGTTGACCAAGGGACGTCTGGATGCATCTGGTGCGTTTATCGACGGTGTAGGGCTGAGCGATGATCAGGCCGAGCCTGTGCTTGCCTTCCTGACCTCCAAAGCTGCGGATACCGCCGGAACGCTCGCGAACCTGCGTGCGGCGGTTGGCGACAGCAAGATCGGTGCCGACGGCATTGCTGAACTGGAACAGATCGGTTCGCTGTTGGATGCGGGCGGCTACGGTTCGGACCGGATCGAGATTGATCCGTCGGTTGTACGTGGTCTCGGTTACTACACCGGTCCGGTCTACGAGGCCGAGCTAACCTTTGAGATTTTCGACGAAAAAGGCCGCAAGCGTCAGTTCGGTTCCGTCTCAGGTGGTGGTCGTTACGACGATCTGGTCAAACGCTTTACCGGGCAGGAGGTGCCTGCAACTGGTGTCTCCATCGGCGTCGATCGCCTTCTGGCCGCTCTTCGCGAAAAGGGTCGTCTCAGCGCGCAGGCAACAGGTCCTGTGGTCGTCACTGTCATGGATCGCGACCGTATGGCTGACTATCAGGCGATGGTGGCTGAGCTGCGGAATGCCGGTATCCGGGCCGAAGTCTACCTGGGCAATCCGAAGAACTTCGGCAATCAGCTGAAATATGCGGACAAACGGAATTCTCCCATCGCGGTGATTGAAGGTGGTGACGAAAAGGCCAATGGGATCGTTCAGATCAAAGATCTGATCCTAGGTGCCAAAATCGCCGAAAGCGCCACGCTGGAGGAATGGAAAGAACGCCCCAGCCAGTTCGAAGTGCCGCGCGGCGATCTCGTCGCCAAGGTCCGTGAAATTCTGGACAGTCAGGACTGAGCCATGGCCAACCGTTCCCAGATACAGGCCCGCGCCGCGATGATGCGCGTCCGGTTCGAGGCCGCAGGCGCGCAGGTGGTCGATACGCCTCTGCTGCAACCGGCCGAGACACTGTTGGACCTCTATGGCGAAGACATCCGCGGGCGTGCTTATGTCACTTCCGACGCCCTGCGTGGCGAGCAGATGCTGCGCCCGGATTTCACTCTGCCCGTGGTACAGATGCACATGAGCGAAGGCGCAGAACCCGCGCGCTATACCTATTCCGGAGAGGTCTTTCGCCGTCAGGAGCATGACCCGGACCGATCGAATGAATACATCCAGGTGGGTTATGAGGTCTTTGACCGCGACGACCCATCCAGTGCGGATGCCGAGGTGTTCTCGCTGTTTGCGTTGCAGTTGCGGGGCCTGCCTCTGCGGGCGGCGACCGGGGATATCGGAATTTTGACCGCAGCTGTCGAGGGCCTTCGCACGACCGAGCGTCGCAAGACCGCCCTGATGCGACATCTGTGGCGCCCCCGCCGGTTCCGTATTCTTCTGGATCGGTTTGCCGGCCGCAAACCCGGCCCCGAAGGGCGCGACGAGTTGCTGAATGCCGCAGACCCTTTGGACAACGACATTCCGATGATCGGTAAGCGCCGTGCCTCCGAGATCGAGGCGCGGATCGAAGCCCTACGCGAAGATCGCGACACGCCCCCCATCTCAGACAATGAACTGGCCGGGTTGGAGACGCTGTTGAATGTACGTGAGACCATGCCATTTGCGCTGGAACAGCTGCGCGATGTTGCGGTCGACCTGCCTCAGATCACGCAGGCGCTTGATCGGCTTGAAGCCCGGATCGCAGCGATGCAGGCGCGGGGTGTGGATGTTGAGCGGTTGGATTTCGAGGCTGCGTATGGCCGGACCTCGATGGAGTATTACGACGGGTTTGTCTTTGGGTTCTACGCCGAAGGCCGCCCCGATCTGCCTCCGATCGCGACCGGTGGGCGCTATGATGCGCTGACCCGGCAGCTTGGCAATGGCGAAGAAATTCCGGCTGTTGGTGGCGTCATCCGCCCTGACCTGATGCTCGAGATCGAGGAGGACGCGCAATGAGCCTGAAACTGGGCGTGCCTTCGAAGGGCCGGTTGATGGAAAAGACCTTCTCGTGGTTCGAAAAGCGCGGCATCACTCTGTCCCGCAGCGGGTCGGACCGGGAATATGCGGGCAAGGTTGAGGGGATCGATGATGTCTCGCTGATCCTGCTGTCGGCGGGGGAAATCCCGCGTGAGCTGGCAGCTGGTCGTATCCACCTTGGTGTTACGGGCGTTGACCTTGTGCAGGAAAAGCTGCCGCGCTGGGAGCAACAGGTTGAAGAGGTTGCCGCGCTTGGTTTTGGCAAGGCGGACCTGATCATCGCCACGCCTGCCTGTTGGGTCGACGTGGATACGCTGGACGATCTGGATGCAGCCGCCGCCGCTTTCCGCAGAACACATGGTCACCGGCTGCGGATTGCGACCAAGTACCACCGTTTGGTTCGTGAGTTTCTGACCGATGCTGGGGTGGCCGACTATGCTCTGGTTGACAGCCAGGGCGCGACTGAAGGCACCGTGATGAACGAAACCGCCGAGGCGGTTGCCGATATCACCTCGACCGGTGAAACACTGCGGGCCAATCACCTGAAGATCCTCTCGGACGGTCTCATCCTGCAATCGCAAGCGACCCTGTGGCGCAGCCGTGTGGCGAGCTACGAGGCGGGCGACAAAGCGGTTTTGTCCGAGCTTTTGAATCGCCTGCGCTGACTACAATATGCCGATTTCTGCCAAAGCGCGGTTCAGATCGTCTGGCAGGGCGTCGTCCTGCTCACGCGATTTTGGCAGATCGGCAGGGGTGTCTTCGGGTTTCAAGTAACGCCAGCCTTGAAAGGGGCGTTTCAACGCGTTCTGGGTGCGATGCACCTCCGGGTCGAGAACAATGGCGCAGCGGCGGATGCCGTCCTCACCGCGTACCTCATCAAGGCGGAGGATGCGCTGGCGGCATTGGATCACGCCTTTGATCACCCAATAGATCGAACCTCCGTTCAGGATCTCGGCCTCGCGCTTTGGCCACATGCGCGTCACGTGGCGCGGGCAGCCATCCGCGTAAAGCGGCTTGCGGCTGTCCTGCCACGCCACCAGCGTGTCGACGCTCTCTGACCCGACCGAAAGTTTGACGAGGTTTACGAATTTATCCACAGTTTACCCACAGAGTCGCCCCAAAGGAATTGGTTAAGAAGGTAGGGTTAACGGCCTATTGCATCAAGTCATAGTAGCGCTAAGTGACCGATTTGGTCTATCTTGTATGCCTCGCAGCTGAATAGGAATCACCAATGAGCCGCTTTGCCGCCCCCATCGCTGAGCAGATCTGGGATATGAAATACCGCTTTAAACAGGCGGATGGCACGCCCATCGACCAGACAGTCGAGGACAGCTGGCGACGTATCGCGCGTGATCTGGCGCGGGTCGAGAAGGACCCCGCCCATTGGGAAGAAAAGTTCTACGCCGCGCTGGAGGATTTCAAATACCTGCCCGCTGGTCGTATCACTGCAGGCGCGGGCACAGCGCGGCAGGTGACACTGTTCAACTGCTTCGTCATGGGTACCGTGCCCGACAGCATGGGCGGCATCTTCGATATGCTGAAAGAGGCCGCTCTGACCATGCAGCAGGGTGGGGGAATCGGCTATGATTTCTCAACCATCCGTCCGCGTGGGGCGGATGTGAAAGGGGTGGCAGCGGATGCATCGGGGCCGTTGTCGTTCATGGATGTCTGGGACGCAATGTGCCGCACGATCATGTCCGCGGGCTCGCGCCGGGGGGCGATGATGGCGACGATGCGCTGCGATCATCCCGATATTGAACAGTTCATCACGGCCAAATCCGATCCGGCCCGTCTACGCATGTTCAACATGTCGGTGCTGGTGACTGACCCGTTCATGGAGGCCGTCAAAGCCGATGGCCCGTGGGAGCTGGTGTTCGGTGGCAAAGTCTATCACACCGTTCAGGCGCGGGACCTGTGGAACAAGATCATGCAGGCGACCTATGACTATGCCGAGCCGGGCGTGATCTTCATCGACCGCATCAACGCGGCCAACAACCTAAGCTATGTCGAAACGATTGCCGCGACCAACCCTTGTGGCGAGCAACCTCTGCCTCCTTACGGCGCGTGCCTGTTAGGCTCGATAAATCTTGCCCGGTTGGTGGCCGAGCCTTTCGAAGATGCGGCACATCTGGACGAGGACGCTCTGAAAGAACTGGTCGCTACTGCTGTGCGCATGATGGACAATGTGGTGGACGCGTCGAAATTCCCTCTGCCAGAACAGGAGGCCGAGGCGCAGGCCAAGCGCCGAATCGGGCTGGGTGTGACAGGTCTGGCAGATGCGCTTTTGATGTTGGGCCTGCGCTATGGCTCTGACGAGGCGGCGCGTCAAACCGAGCGCTGGTTGCACGCGATCGCCCGCGCCGCGTATCTGGCCTCGGTGCAATTGGCGAAGGAGAAGGGGGCGTTCCCCTTGTTCGATGCCGAGAAGTTCCTGACCAGCGGCACGATGCAGCAGATGGATGACGATGTGCGCGATGAAATCCGCGCGCATGGGATCCGTAACGCTTTGCTGACCTCGATCGCTCCAACGGGCACGATCTCTCTCTATGCTGGGAACGTGTCGTCGGGGATCGAACCGGTCTTTGCCTATGCCTACACGCGCAAGGTGTTGCAAAAGGATGGCTCGCGCACCGAAGAAGAGGTGGTGGACTATGCCGTGCAGATGTGGCGCGACAAGTTTGGCGAAAAGGACCTGCCGGAGTTTTTCGTGAATGCGCAGACGCTGTCTCCGTCTGATCACGTCAAGATGCAGGCCGCGGCGCAGAAATGGATCGACAGTTCGATTTCGAAAACGATCAACTGCCCTGAAGACATCAGTTTTGATGCCTTCAAGGATGTCTATATGCAGGCGTGGGATCAGGGCTGCAAAGGCTGCACGACCTATCGCCCCAATGATGTGACCGGCTCGGTTCTGACCGTATCGGAAAGTGCGGACACGGCGCCGGGTGAAAGCGCGGCTGCACCGCATGAGGTCGATGGCGGTGACGTCGTTTACATGTCCGAGCCGCTGGACCGCCCGCAGTCACTAGAGGGGTCGACCTACAAGCTGAAATGGCCCGACAGTGAGCATGCGATCTATCTGACGATCAACGATATTGTCATCGGGGGCCGCCGCCGTCCGTTCGAGGTGTTCATCAACTCGAAGAACATGGAGCATTACGCCTGGACGCTGGCGCTGACCCGCATGATCTCGGCCGTTTTCCGGCGGGGTGGGGATGTGTCCTTCGTGGTCGAAGAGCTCAAGGCCGTGTTCGATCCGCGCGGTGGAGCCTGGGTGAAGGGCAAGTATATCCCCTCGATCCTGGCAGCGATTGGCGGGGTGATCGAGCAGCACATGGTCAACATAGGGTTTCTGGAGGGAGAGGGGATGGGGCTGAAGTCGGACCCTCAGGCGCAGGTGGTCAACATGGATGTACCACGTGGTAAGGCGTGCCCGTCCTGTGGGCAGTTTGACATGGTGATGATCGAAGGTTGCATGACGTGCAGAAGCTGCGGTCATTCGAAATGTGGCTGAGGTGAGGGCGCGAAACCCGTTGTGAACCACAAGGCAATAAGAACCCATCTCGTTAGTATTGTCGCCCATACGCAAGGTCATTTGCGCCCACAATCCGAAACTCTTGGGTTTCTAGCGAAGAAATGGCGCCGGGTCTTTGATCGCCGAGACCTTTATGTGCGAGTTGGGAAGTACACACCGAAATCCCGCGAGTTTTGTACAACAATAGAAGATTGGCTAGCTGCCCGGATCGCATCTGTAGGCATCATTCCCTGACGGACTAGCACGTCAACTTGCGGCAGCTTCTGAACTATTTCCTCTTGCTTGTGTCTCTTGTTCGACATTCGCGGTCCACCGTTTCTCAAACAGAACGGTGGACCAAATCAAACGAAGCACTCCATCGCGTTAATTGTTGAAGAACTCTGCCACTGCATCTGTCGACGCATTCACAGCCTCGGGCTTGTAGTAAAAGTCTACGTGGCTGAATTCATCGAATGCCAACTCTTTGTGGTCATTGGTCAGTTTTTCGACAAATGCGGTCGAGCAGATCGCTGTGGAGGCATTTGTGCCGTAGATGGTCAGCGACGGCTGCACGATTTTGTCCGCATAGGCTTCACAAATTGAGAACAAAGACTGCATGGGCTGATCAGCAATGTGCATGTTGGTATAGTTGGGAACTGCAACCGGCCCCTTAGCACCATCACGGCCGTAATAGTCATAGGTTTCGCCAGCCATGTCCGGGTAGGCCGCCGCTTCCGTGAACTCTTCACGAGACATTTCGTCGTTCAAGCCGAACGGTGCAACGTAGTCTGGTTCGCCGGTTTCATATTGCTTCTGCATCGAGGCATTTGCTGCGTCGATCATCTGATTGGCCATATCGCGATCGGTCCACTGGAACGCGTCCGAGGCCATCATGCCCGACACCATGGCGATTTTCTTGATACGGTGGTCTGTCACCGCTGCCGATGCGATGGTCTGACCGCCCTGACAGACGCCCAGGCCATAGATTTCTTCGACGAAGGGTAGCGTACCCAGGTACGAAACCGCGTCCCAGGTGTTTTCGATCAGGCGGAAATTGTAGCGCGATTGTTTGAATTCGCCGGGCAGTGCGGGGCTATCGCCCATCCCCAGATAGTCGAAGCCAAGATAGATGAAGCCACGTGCCGCCATTTCAGGGCCGTAGGTCGCAGGTATTTGATCCTTGACCTGCGGGAACGGGCTGGCTCCCACGATGGCCTTGTAGGTCTTGGTCTCATCAAAACCTTCGGGCAGGTAGAGATCACCGGCCAAATCCACGCCAAAAGATTTAAAGGTCACTGCGTTTTTGCCAGCGATGAAAGTTTGGGGGGTCATGGTTTGGGTCCTTTCGAGGTCAAGCAGGATTGCACCTTGCTAAAGTAAATCGCTTTGTTTACTTATGTTGAGGAGGTGAAGTTTGTAAACACACTTTTTTACTTTTTGAGGCGAAATCCGTGAAACGTACTGAAAAGAAAAGAAAAGATATCATCGATGCAGCAATCGATGAGTTTCGGGAACAAGGATTTCTGGGGGCCAGGACGACCTCAATCGCCCAAAAAGCAAATGTTTCGAGTCGCACGCTCTACAACCACTTCGAAAGCAAAGAGGCCCTCTTCGAAGCAATCTCAGAAATCATGTTGGAGCAGAACAGGAGTATGCAGCCGGTTGCCTATGACCCAAGTCGTGACTTCGTTGAGCAGCTGAAAGACGCTCTGTGGCGGTACATTGCGGTCATAACGGAAGAGACAGCAATTGGTCTAAACCGCATGGTCCTTTCAGAGCTGATCCGCGACCTCGATCGTTCTCGGAAATTCTTCACGGAGACAGAAACGCTCGACTACCCGATGACGCAGTTGATCGGCGAAGCCATGGACGCGGGTGTAATCCGAAAAGCCGATCCGGTCTTCGCGACTAACCAGCTCTTGGCACTCGTCAAAAACTTCTTTTTCTGGCCAGAGTTTTTCCTGGGCGAGAACCCGACCACCAAGGGCGTAATGGACGATTGCATCGCCATGTTTATGGCGCACTACAAAATGGGCAAGTGAACCGCTCGTCAGACGCTTGACGCAGTCGTCACGATAGCGAAACAATCGAGGCCGAAGAACACCTACTGAAAAGATCGCTGACGAGCGGACGTATTTTGAACGGCTGACGGCTTCCGACATCGACCGCATAGCTCCGACACTCAGGAGTTGCAGCATTCTTCAGTTCAGAACGGTCTTCGGAAAGTAGAATGAGACCGTCCAGTTCGGGATATCCACGATCTCACTGATGCGCAGATCGCCGCAGACCGAGCAGAGCATGTAAGCATCAAGCGCTGACATCCCCGTCGTGGCCGAGATCCAGTCGACCATACCCGCCACTGCATCGCGGGCGGCCTGCATGAGATCCTCACCGATGCCTGTCGTCGCCTTGTAGCCGGAGGTATCGAAATGGCGGGTGACGGGGCCGTTGGTTTCAAACCGGGGGTAGGGCAGGTTTTCGCCTTTGAGAAGGTCGATTTTGATGGCCACGTCCATAGGGCTTTCGATGGCGGTGCCGCAAATCTCGCCATCGCCTTGTGCCGCGTGGGTGTCCCCCAGAGACAGCATCCCGCCCGCCACCTCGACGGGAAGGTAAAGCGTTGTCCCCACGCAATTGTCGCGGATGTCCAGATTGCCGCCCACACGGCGCGGAGGGACGACGGAGTGCAAGCCCGGCTCGGCCAGCGCCAGGCCGATTGTGCCGACGAACGGCTTGAGCGGTACCTTCCCGCCCGGGCCGAATAGAGCAGGGGTCATCGCATTGGCGTCATAGTTCCAGATATGAAGCGCCGCGTCGGGAAACTGATCGGTCAGCAGGCCAAAACCGGGGATGTTGGCGGTCCAACCCCAGCCCGAGGGTTTGAAATCCAGAAAGGTCACGGCAACGGTATCGCCGAGCTCGGCCCCGTTGATGTGGATCGGCCCTGTGACCGGATTGACCGCGTCGAAAGACAGCTTGCCCAGATCGGCCAGGGTCGAGGAAGCGTTCAACTGCCCGCCCGAACTGTCGATGGTTTCGACCTCAACGGTCTCGCCGGGGTCGACGCTCAGGACGGGTTCGATGGAGTTGTCCCAACCGAAATGGTGGTTGTGTTTGTGAATAGTGTGGTTGCAACCCATGACTTACTCCTGTTTTTTCAGAACCAGGTCTTCGATTTCTTGATCACCCATGATCCCTCCGGGGCGCAGGGCCATAGTCAGCACGATGACCGTTCCCAGCGCAATGCCCGACAGGCCCAGCACTTCGGGCAGGTCGATTCCTAGCAGGACCGGGCCGGTTTCCAGCCAGCGCACGCATTCCAACCCGAACGAGATCAGAAGCGTGCCCAGAACCGCACCTGTGACCGTTCTCATTCCCCCAAGGATCAGCATGGCGAGTGTCAGAAAGACGTGGTTGAAATAGAAGGGCCGTGCGCTGATCGTGCCAAGGAAATAGGCGTAAGCAATCCCGGCGACCGCAAGCAGGACGGCTGACAAGACCCAGGCAATCAGGCGTAACCGGCGAATGTTTACACCCATTGCGGCCGCTCCGACCTCATCATCGGCGCAGGCGCGTAGTTGGATGCCCCAACGGCTTTCGCGAAACAGGCGCACGATGAAGACAACGAAAACGGACAAGATCACGATAGACGTCAATGAAAACACCTGCGGAATGCCGAAAAACGCCTGGTTTCCTTTGAAAATGTCGGTGCGGTACAGGAATACCGAGTGCACGATGACCAGGACGGCAAGGGAAAAGATGGTCACTCCAGACCCTGTCAGGCGCACGACAAACAGTCCGACGATCAGGGCCAGAAAGGCGGTGATCACAATGGCAAGCAGCGCCGAACTGACCGGGTCCAGCGAGAAGGCATTCAACCCCCAAGGCGCATCCGGAAGAGAGATGGATTTGACCGTCACTGGCGTAACGCAGATCGCGGCGACATAGGCGCCGATCCCCATGAAGGCGCTATGGCTGAGGTTGGTCAGGCGCGCATTGCCCATGAACACCTGCATGGCCAGAACGACCAATAGGTTCACGTAGGCGCTGTAGACCAGCCGAAGCTGATAGCGAGAGCCGAAATAGGTCACGATCAGCCCAATCGCGATCAATACGGCGGCCAGGATCGCAGCGCCCACCAGCCCGCGTTTCTGACTGGGGTTCAGAATCATATCTTGTCCCCCTTTTCAGTCGGGGGCGACAGGATGCCATCCGGCCTCCATACTAATACTAGGGCAATTATTCCAAAGACAAAGGCGTCTTTCATGCCGCCATATTCCTGCGGTAACAGGACCAGCATGGCGACCTCGATGGCGCCAAGAAGAAAGCCTCCCAGCACGGCTCCGGGTAGGCTGCCGAACCCTCCGACGACGCAGGCTACGAAGGCCTTAAGGACCGGGTTGAACCCCAGATGCGGATCAACCGATCCACGCCGCGCCATGATGAAGATACAAGCTAGCCCGGCCAGCAGGCCCGAAACCATGAAGGCCACCGCGAACACCCTGTTGGATTTGACGCCGACCATCCGGACCATCTCAAAATCCAAGGAGGCGGCGCGCATGGCCAGACCCAGTGTTGTGCGTTTGAGAAACAGAATCAGTCCGACGATCACCAGCACCGTCGTCACCGCCTCAAACACTTGAAGGGAAGATACCTGAACACCCAAAAGCTGCACGGGCCAGTCGAGGAAATACAGAGACGTCACAGCCACCGGGCGTGGTGAGACCGCAAGCAAGAACACGTTCTGCAAAATGATTGAGACACCAAAGGCGGTCAGCAGGCCCGTTGTTGGATCTGCGTATCGCACGGGTCGGAACGCCACGCGTTCAAGCAGAAGGGACATCAGGATGGCAGCGGCGATCGCTCCGCCTATCACGATGAATGGGTTGTTCAGTGCCAGTGCTGCAAAGGCCACCATCGTATAGCCACCAACCGCGATCACCTCACCATGGGCAAAGTTCACCAGCCCCATGATCGAAAAGACAATCGCCAGTCCGAGTGCAATCAGCGCATATTCCGCACCAAAGGCGAGCGCGTTCATCATCTGCTGGGCCACGTATTCCATGTCAGGCGATCCCCGTCAGTTCCGCCATAAGCGCGCTGCTTTGGCCCAGTGTTTCCTTGGTGCCCTCGGCCACGACCCGACCGTTGTTCAAAAGGTAAGCGTAGTCCGACAGGCGCAGCGCCTGCGTTGCGTTCTGTTCGACCAACAGGATCGTCATTCCCTGCGCCTTCAGCTGTTCGATCATCTGGAAAATCTGGCTTACGATCTTGGGGGCCAGACCCAGGCTGGGTTCGTCCAGCAGCAGGATCTTGGGGCGTGTCATCAAGGCGCGGGAAATGGCCAGCATCTGCTGCTCGCCGCCCGACAAGGTGCCGGCGGGTTGGTCTCTGCGTTCGCCAAGGATCGGAAAGGTCTCAAGCCAACGGGCGATATCGGCTTCCTTGGCAGTGCGGTCAGAACGCGTTGCTCCGCCGAGCACCAGATTTTCCTCTACGCTCAGGTTCGAGAAGATCCGCCGCCCTTCGGGCGCCACGGACATACCCGCCTGCACGCGGGCTTCCACAGGCAACGCAGAGATATCGGCCCCGTCAAAGGTGATCCGGCCCGAGGACTTGACCACACCCATCAGCGCTGAGATGGTAGAGGTCTTGCCCGCGCCATTGGGGCCCAGCAAGGACACACAGCGGCCCTTGTCCACGGCGAAAGAGATGCCGTGCACGGCCTCGATCGGACCGTGAGAAACTATTAGGTTTTCAACATTCAGCATGGGTTTGGAAACGGGGGCTGGAACCGCCCCCGTCTTTTGGCTCAGTTCCAGTCTTTCGGTGTGTTTTCGGGAATTTCGTTCGAGATCAGAACCCGCTTGCCATCTTTATAGCCAATCACAGGGATCGTGCGCTGGGCGTAGGTTTTCGTGTCTTTGAACGAAATGCTGTCGACTGTCAGCACTGGGATCGAGTCGGCTGTACGGATCGTCTCCGCAATTTCAGCCGGGTCGCTGCTGCCCGAGGTTTCGACCGCCCAGGCAACGGCCTTGACTGTGTCGGCACCGGTGGCTGGGAATAGGCCGGGTACATCGTGACCCAACTCCTTGCAGTCCGCCATGAACTTGACAACGGCGCTTTCGTCATGGCTGGGAGCCAGCGTGGCAAAGAACACCTTGTCGAGCATTGCAGGATCATCAGCCGCGACGGCGTCCAGGGATGGATCGTCAAACCCGTCCGAGCCGACCACCCAGGCGTCGATACCAGCGCTGCGCAGCTGTCGGACCAGCACACCGATATCGGGCATGATCGACGAAATATAAACGGCGTCGATCTCTTCCCCCAGTGCTTTCATGTCAGCGATCTGAGGTGACCAGTCCGATGTGCCAAAGCTGAAATTCATCTTGGCCAGCACCTTGCCGCCGCCCTCTTCGATCACTTGACCGAACCACAGCGGGGTACGCGCGGACCACGACCCGCCTTCGTCTGAGGTCAGTAGAACCACGTTCTTGACCCCTTCGCTGAGCGCATGGTTGGCAGCTGCCGTTGCCGTGAACGGATCAGGCGAGACGCCGGTAAAGAAATTGTCCACGATGCCCGCATGCATCTCGACCTGCGTGGATTGCGGCTGGAAGATGGAAACGCCGTAAGGTTGGGCGATCTGAGCCACCGGGATCATCGTGTCCGAGAACGGCGTGGTGCCCAGCATCACAACCCCTTCGTCTAGAAACTTCTGCGCCAGTGAGATCGCCGCCTGCGTATCACCTGCGGAATCCTGAACCAGAACTTCGATCTTCTTGCCGCCAGCTCCACCGTCGGCATTGATCATATCGGCCATACAGCGCGCGCCCAGGTATTCGGAATAGATGGCCAGATCACCAGTCATCGGTACGCCCAGTCCGATCTTTATCGTATCTTCGGCGACCGCGGGTAGGGCGAGGCTCATGGCGGTCAGAGTCGTAAGGGTCAACTTCTTCATACTAATTCTCCTGTTGAAAGCCGCCTGCGTCACGCGGCACGTTCATCGGTTTCGCCAAGATAAGCGTCGATAACCTCTTGGTTCTTGGTTATTTCTTCGGGTGCGCCTTCGGCAATGATGGCGCCCATGTTCAAAACGGTGATCGTGTCGCAGAGCGACATTATGAATTTAAGATCGTGATCAATCACCAAAATCGCGCAGTCCGAATGTGTCCGCACCCATGTCAGCGACCGACCCAGAGCGTCTGTTTCCTGTTCGTTCATCCCAGCGGCGGGTTCGTCGAGCATCAGGACACGCGGGTTCAGGGCCAGCGCGCGAACGATCTCCAACCGCCGAAGCTGCCCATATGCCAACGACCCGGCGTTTTGGTTGAGCTTGTCCGACAGACCGAACTCGGGGATCGCGGCGTCGACGATTTCGGCGCCGCGGCCGGAATAGCGGGCGACGTCGATGTTTTGCGCGACGCTGAGGCTTGGAAAGACCCGCAGGTTCTGAAACGTCCGCGCCACACCGCGCGCCGCGCGTTCGTGGGCGCGTAGATTGTCCAGCGGCTCGCCATCCAGCGACATGTTGCCCGCCGAGTGGGTTAACAGCCCAGAGATCAGGTTGACCAGCGTCGTCTTGCCTGCGCCATTGGGGCCGATCAGACCGCGCACCTCGCCCGGTGCGACGGACATGGTCACATCCTCGACGGCGTGGACCCCGCCAAAGGTCTTGGTGATGCCGTTCAGATCAAGCACCGGCCAATTCCTCGACCAGTTCTTTTGTGGTGACCTGTCGACAATAGCCTTTGATCGCGCGCAGAGAATTGTCGTGCCGGTCCTGCGTATGAGTCAGGCAGGCATCTTCGACCTGAGTGACAAGGTAGCCCAGATCACACGCGTCACGGATGGCGCTTTCGACGCATTGATCCGTCAAAAGACCGGACAAAACAATTTGGCGAACGCCAAGGTTGCGCAGGATGTAGTCAACATGCGTGGACACAAACACCGAAGAGGACGTCTTCGGCAGCACGATCTCATCGCCTTGGGGCGCGATCTGGTCAATGACCTTTCCGTCCCAGCTGCCCTTGGGAACATGAAAACCCGTTATCTTGTAGTCCAGTGACCGGTCCCGCCCGTCGAGCGTCAGGCTTTCGATATTGGTGTACATGACCTCGACGCCGGCAGTGCGGCAGGCGGCTTGTATGGCTTGCATGTTCGGGATCACGCGGGTGTACAGCTGATCGAAAAACCAGCCGTATTTCTCATTGAATTCAGCTTCGGGCAGGTCCTTGAATTCGGCGCCGTCGCGATGTGCCGAATAGTTCTGCACGTCAATGAACAACAGGGCAGATTGCGATGGGATAAGTGGAACATTGCGGGTCAAACTCACGTCTTGGTCTCCAATATCCGGGTAAAGGCTTCGGCGAGAAGCTGCGCCCAATCCTCGACGCCTTTTGCATCGCGGATCAGGTCATTGCGGATTTCGACCAGCGAATGCGCCAGTCCGCGAGGTTCGGCGAAACGAGGTATAAACCAGTCGCTTTCACTGTCGATTTGATAGGGCTGGTTCAAAGCCATGTGCAGATCGGGACGTAGGGCCGAGATATGGTCGATCGCGGCTTGTCCCGTTTTCGGGTCAACGCGGGTTAGAAATCCAGCGTGCCAAGGCCGCGCCTCACCATCGACCTGTGCGGCGAAGGAGTGGATCGACACCGCAAGCACGCGCGGTGCTCGGTCCAGCATATGTTCAATGGCTGCGTTCAGAGGGGCCATGATCTCACGCTGACGTGCTGCGCGATCCGCAGCGGTCAAGTTCAGATTGGCTGGGATCTGCTCTCCAAAGCTGTTTGGAGGGATTGAATCCGGGGCCTCGATCGGGCGGTTGCAATCAATCACAAGGCGGGAATAGCGCTGCAAGATCAAAGGTGCCCGTAGCCAGTCAGCCAATTGCCGGGCCACGGCCTCGGCCCCGATGTCCCAACCGCGATGGCTGGCCTGCACCTCTTCCGAGACACCCAGATCGCCCAGCTTTTGCGGGATCGCGCGCCCGGCGTGTTCGCAGAGCAGCGCGATCTTCGCATCACTGTCACGATTGACCCATTCCACTGGGGCGGGATCCCCGGCGACCAGCAGTTCTTGGGTTGCGGCTGATGTGTTCATGTGGCCCACGTTAGAGAACAAGTTTTTTCAGAGTCAATGAAAAATAGATTGACTGAAATTTTTATTCCATGCGATCCATTCAGATCAGGAGGTGCCGCTTGCTTGTTAGGCAGAGAATTGAAGCGAAGGCGGAGAACATGACCGCGAGCGAGCGCAAGCTGGCCGCTGCCTTGCTCAGCGACTACCCCTATGCGGGTTTGGTCACGATTCAGGAACTCGCCCGGCGGGCCGAGGTCTCGGCACCGTCGATCTCTCGGTTCGTCACCAAGATCGGACTGGGGGGCTATCAGGAATTCCAACGTGCTCTCTTGTCGGAATTGAAAGAGGGCCAACGTTCGCCCACCGATCTGCACGGCGAGGGCCGAAGTGTTGATGGAGGGTTCTTGCGTGATTTCATCGCGCGAGCCTCGTCCCAGATGGCGCTGTCGGCAGAAGGTATTACCGAGGCGCAGTTTCAGCGCATATGCTCGGTACTGAGCCAGCCAAAAAGCGATGTCTATATATTGGGCGGTCGGATCAGTGACACCATCGCACAGCATCTGTCTTTTCACCTACGGCAAACCCGCAGCGGCGTGTATCATCTTCCGGCCAACAATGAGGTCTGGCCGGAATACCTGCTGCGGATGAAGCCTGCGGATATCCTGTTTCTGGTCGATTTTCGCCGCTACCAACCTGCGCTGGCGCGATTGGCCGCGACAGCCGTGCAGGACCGAGGAGTTCGTGTTGTCCTCATGACAGACAAATGGTTGTCTCCCATATCCCGCCATGCGGCGGAAATCTTGCCAGTTCCGATCGAAAGCGGCACGCTCTGGGATACGTACACAGCGGCCCTTGCCGTCACCGAGGCGCTGGTGACGCGTATCGCCGAAGACAACTGGGACCAGACGAAATCCCGCATCGAAGCCTGGGATGCCATGCGATCCCACAATCAGGACCCCAACCCATGATGCCCAAAACCCCCTTGATGTTTGTCGCCACCTCTGACCTTGCCGGTAAATTACGGGGCAAGGCCTTTCCGGCGGATCAACTGAACAAGCGGTTGCAGCGTGGGGTCGGGTGGACACCGACGAATGTTCAGATCAACTGCTTTGACGGAATTGCCGAAAGCCCGTTTGGCGCGCTGGGTGATCTTCTTCTGATCCCGGACGCAACGGCCGAGGCAAAGGTCGAGTTCGGCGAAGACTCTGGTCTGCATTTTCTTATGGGCGATATCGTCACTCTGGACGGAGACCCTTGGGACTTCTGCACGCGCAGTTTGTTGAGGGCGGCGCTGGAGCGGCTGCACAAGGTCTCAGGCGCAAATTTGCTGGCTGCATTCGAGCATGAGTTCCAGCTGAAAGATCCGCCAAGCCAGACCAACGAAGCCTATGGTCACCGGGGCTTTGGCCTGCAGCGGGATCTGTGCGAGACCTTGATCAACGCGATTTCTCAGGTCGGTCTCAAGCCGGATTCGATCATGAAGGAATATGGGCCAAACCAATATGAGGTCGTCATCGGTCCCGAGCTGGGTGTTCGCGCGGCGGACGCGGCCATCATGGTACGCGAACTGACTTATGCGACTGCACAGGCCTATGGCGAGCGGGCCACCTATACCCCTATTCGCGATGTCGCGAGCGTTGGGAATGGGGTCCATATCCACATGAGCTTTGTGGACGATAGTGGCGCGCCGCTGACCTACACAGAAGACGGGCCCTGCGGCATGTCGGACCTGACGAGTGCCTTCGCTGCTGGGGTTTTGAAATATCTGGATGCAATCCTGGCCCTGACTGCGCCTTCGGTGATCTCGTATGAGCGCCTGACACCGCATCGTTGGTCCGCTGCTTTCAACAATCTGGGTTTCCGCGATCGCGAGGCTTCCTTGCGGATTTGTCCTGTAACTGCAAAAGACCCGGCCTCGATCGCGGGGCAGTTCAACATCGAATACCGTGCGGCGGATGCGGCAGCTTCGCCTCATCTAGCGCTTGCGGCGGTTGTCATGGCCGGGACGCAGGGGATCGAAGAGGGGCTACCCGCTCCCGTTCCAACCGAAGAGGATCTTTCGCTGTTGGACGTCGCAGAACTGAACCAAAGGGGGCTGGTGCGCTTGCCTCAGACTTTGGAAGATGCGCTCGACCGGTTCGTTTCCAACCCGGTTGTGACCGGCTGGTTCCCCGCAGGCTTTGCCGAGGTGTACCAAGCTCACAAGCAATCCGAGATCGCGACAACTGAACATCTGGACACAGACGCACGCTGCCGATTGTACGAAGAAACATATTGACCTGAGCGGTTCGTCTTGCCGAAGCTCGCCCAATGCGACCTCTGGGGCGTCGTTTGGGTAATCTCGCGCCGTATGACGCGGCGCAAGCTGTTTAGCTCAGGATAGGGATGGATCATGAACCGTTCAGAAACCGATGCCATCTTGAATGTGCATAGGCTGGCTTTTGGCGAAGCAGAAGGTGAAGAAATCGCTCAACTCGCCGAAGATCTCCTTGAGCATCCGGAAACGATTTCAATCAGTTTGAGGCGTGACGGGCAGATCGCGGGCAATGTCATGTTCACCCCGTTTGTCTTCGAGGACCACCCGGACGTTAATTGCTATCTTCTGGCGCCCTGCGGTGTCTTACCCGAACATCAAGGCCTAGGTGTTGGCAGAGAGATGATGGAGACCAGCATCAACCACTTGAGATCTATTGGAACAGACGCTGTCTTTGTGTTGGGCGTACCGACATTCTACCCCTTATTCGGGTTTGTTCCGACCGACAAAGAGACGCCATATCCGAACCTTCTGACGATCCCAGAGGCATGGATGGTGCTTGAGCTCACTGCAGGATCGGTTGAAAAGCTGGGGGGCAAGGCGATTGCGATCGACCCCTTCATGCATGCGCATCTTTGGGACACATCGCAGCACGAGTGAATGCTGTTTGTCACCCTGAGCTCAAAACGTCGCCAGATGAGTCAGGTGAACGCTGGAACGCCGCGGGCGCCAGACAGTGTTATCGACATTGCAGCCTCGACGGCATGGACGCCAATACCGACAATGATCCCCATTAGGATCAAGCCAGTGAGCGCGTTGATGACCGAGAGAAACCTGCCAGCGGGTTTATGTGGTCTGATGTCGCCATAGCCGACCGTGGTGGCATTAATGAAGGCATGGTAGAGGCTAGGTCCGGCGGGCCAGCCTTCGATCCGACCCATTAATATCCCCAGTACGCAGATCACGACCAACAAAAACACTAGGATCGGTGACAGATAAATCAGGTCCCAGAAGAATACGGACAGAAAACTACAAATGTAGCTGGCCTCGCATGTCATGGCTGAATTTGCCCTCTCTGGCTGGTGTTAATTGAAAACCAGCGTTTTGACTGGCAGCAGAATAGCCTGCGCGCGCAGAACGATGGCGTTTGCTATTCCCATGCCATCCACGATCCGGGCCACAAGGGCCGAAAAGCCCCTGATTTCACCGGCATCAATCTCTTTCGCGCGGCTGGTGTAGGCCACACCAACGCAGGAGCTTCCGGGTGGAATGCCATCAAGATGTTTTGGAAAAATCGGTGCAAGGAAGGCGGTCACCGTACCGGGACGGGCGCGATCCTGCTGATCAAGCAAGGTATCACCCGGTCGGAATTGCCCTGCAGCAATCGCGCCCTGAACGTCATCAACGATCATCGGAATAATCGTAAGAGGTTTGGAGGCGCAGGTGATCTCGACCAACATGCCGGGTTTCAGAACGCTTGCTGAAATCTGACCGAAGGCCGCGATGAAACGCCCTTGACCCGTCACGTCGGGGACCAGAATTCCGGCGGGCCGCAGAATGGGGTTCACGACGTCGCCGGGCTTGAGCAGGAATTGCAGGACTGTTCCATCGACTTCGGCAAACACGGTCGACTTTGAGATCTCGGTCTCTGCCTCTGTCAAGGCGGCGCGTGCGGTTTCAAGTTGCGCGGGCAAAAGCGTGGTCTGGCGCAGTTTGGCCCCGTCCAGAGCGGCAAGTGTGGCTGCGCGCTGACTTTCGGCAGCCGACATGGCCGTTTCCAGACGTTCCAATTCTTGTTCGCTGACGACGGTGTTGTTTCGCTCCGCAAGCTCCAGCCGGCGTTCCAAATCCCGCGTGGCCTGTGCAAGATCGGCCTCGGCGGCCTGAACCCGCGCTGTCGCGCTGGCAATGTCTGTTGCGGCTAGGCCCAAAGCGGCCTCAATCTCTGCGATTCGACGCTGCGCTGTTTGTGCTGCAGCCTCCTGCCGGGTGGTATCCAGTCGGAAAATAGCCTCGCCAGCTTTCACTCTGTCGTTATTGGCAACGTAGACTTCGGCAACCCGCCCTGCGCGATCGGAAAGAATAGTTATTGTGCGAAATGCGGCAGAAACATTCCGCGTTGAGGGGTGAAAATAGAAGATCACCGTGATCAGCGTGACCGCCAGAATCGCGCAGGCCGTCAAGCCCCACCGCAATTCATACCATATATTGAACAGGGTGATTTCGTGGCCCCATCGCTTGCCCTGCCTGTAGCGACGATACAGGTAGTCCGGAACGACAGTAATTAGCGCAGAGAATATCAGCTCAAGCATCGGAGCTCTCCGCGGTGTCCGTTTCCGGATTTAGGGGAAGTATTTCGTGCAAAGGCACGGCCGCGATCAAAATGGCTGCGACCCAGAAAGCATTGTTCAAAGTGAATAGCGAAATCAATCCAAGAACGCCGACCAACTGCATCTGAACCTTGTGCGCGCCTGCCGCCATTCGGTCGGGAATGGCCTGCACCGTAAAATACAGCGCGCCGAACCCAAGCAGCACCATGACCAGAAACAATCCGACAACGATTAGAAAGCCGTCGGTCTCTCCCGGAGGGGTCACCCAGAACGGAAGCCTTGCCATCACCTCATCAGAAACGGAGCTTTCCATGTGACTCCTCCCCTTTTTTGCGATGCGCGCCGAAGGGCCATGTTTGATCAGAAATCCTTCGGCGTGAGAGCCTTAGCAAAGGAAAGGCCCACTTGTATCATTCCGAGATTGCAACATGAATCAAGTTGTCTGCGCTGATCTGGATCAAAAGGTAGGGTCGTCAGCAATGCGCGGCGTGGCATGCGTCTGATTCCGGGATGAAAATGCTTCTCTGTCTCAGGTGCCAGTTTTTGCTGGCCATGTCTGTTTTGTTTTTGGAAATGTCGCAAGGCTTTCAGCCACGAATCCATCCCCGAGTAGGTTGCGCGTGTGAGGTGCTGCTGTTTGGTTCTCAGGCGGCAGAGAATTGGGAAGCCGGTGCAATTCCGGCGCTGCCCCCGCAACGGTAAGGAAGGTCAGGTTCGACAGGTAACCACTGGGACGAGGATCCCGGGAAGGTGTCGAAACCGGGCGTAAGCCCCTTTCAAGTCCGGAAACCAGCCTTGCATATATGTCAAACCGCGGGTGGCGGTGGGGGCACAAGTTTCGGACGTGATCCTCGCACGGCTCCGGACTGGCCTCTGATGTCATCTGCCCAAGCTAAGCCGCGGGGCGCGGCAGGAGAGCCAGAAGTGAGCAACGTTCAAAGCCTGTTGGCGCGTCGAAACCCGGCCTATGCCCTTGAACAGGCATTCTATACAGATCCAGATGTATTTCAGGCCGATCTTGAGGCCATCCACTACCGCGACTGGCTATTTGCCATTCCGGCATGTGAACTGGTGAAAACAGGCGACTATGTAACCTACACTGTGGGCGCATACCGCGTGATCATCGTGCGCGGTGCGGACAATCAGATCCGGGCCTTCCACAACACCTGCCGCCATCGCGGGTCGATCATCTGCAAAGCGGCCAAGGGGAACTCGCCCAAACTGGTCTGCCCCTATCACCAGTGGACCTATGAGCTTGACGGCTCATTGCTGTGGGCGCGTGATATGGGGCCTGATTTCGACCCCAAACAACACGGGCTGAAAACCGTCCACTGCCGGGAACTGGCCGGGCTGGTCTATATCTGTCTTGCAGATGTAGCCCCCGATTTCGACACCTTCGCCAATAAAGCACGGCCCTATCTGGAGCCGCATGATTTGAACAACGCCAAGGTCGCCTTTGAAAGCACGATCATCGAAAAGGGCAACTGGAAGCTTGTTTGGGAAAACAACCGCGAGTGCTATCACTGCGGCGGCAACCACCCTTCGCTGTGCCGGACCTTCCCTGATGATCCCTCGGTAACCGGTATTGAAGGGGGTGAAACCCCGGCCTTCATGCAAGCTCACTTCGACCGTTGCGAGGCTGCAGGGATGCCGTCGCAGTTCTATCTGCATGATGACGGGCAATACCGTCTGGCGCGGATGCCGCTTAAGGAAGGGGCGGAAAGCTACACTCTGGACGGCAAATCTGCGGTGCGCCGCTTTCTGGGCCGCGCGCCCTTTGCCGATGCGGGGACGTTGCTGAAGTTCCACTATCCCAGCACATGGAACCACTTCCTGGCCGATCACTCGATTGTCTTCCGCGTCACTCCGGTCAGCCCGACCGAGACCGAAGTCACCACGAAGTGGCTGGTCACCAAGGATGCGATCGAAGGGGTCGATTATGACGTCAAGCGCCTGACTGAGGTCTGGATGGCCACCAATGATGAAGATCGCCGCGTGGTGGAAGACAACCAGATGGGCATCAACAGTCCGGCCTATGTGCCGGGGCCGTATTCGGGGGTCCAGGAATCCGGTGTTCTGCAATTCACTGATTGGTATTGCAGCGCTTTGGCGCGTCACTTTGCGCCCAACACGATGGCGGCGGAGTGACGGAGATGAAAGACCTGAACGCTGTTGCCTCGATCTGGCAGGATGATGAGAGGCTGGAATGCGTCTCGGTCGTGCCCGAGACGCCAAACACCGCCAGCTTTACGTTCCGCGCCCCGTCCGGGGCTTTGTTTGCCTACCATCCGGGTCAGTTCCTGACGCTCGAGATTCCGGCACCGGGGCAGCCGGGAGGCGTTGTGCATCGGACCTATACGATCTCGTCATCCCCATCACGTCCGCGATCCATTACGATCACGGCCAAGGCGCAGCCGGACAGCATCGGTACTCGTTGGATGCTGGACAATCTGAAGCCGGGTATGCGGATGCGGGCAATTGGCCCGGCGGGTCCGTTCACCAATGCTGAAAGCGTCGCCGCCAAGTATCTGTTCGTCTCGGCGGGGTCGGGCATCACGCCTATGATGTCGATGACAACTTGCATGTGGGACGAAGGCCGCGATCTGGATGTAGTCTTCATCAATTGCGCCAAGCGCCCGTCCGAGATCATCTTCCGCCAACGGTTGGAGCAGATGGCAAGTCGGACGCCGGGTCTGGATCTGAAGTTCGTCGTAGAGGAAGCGGATCGTTACAGCCCCTGGACCGGCTACCAGGGTCAGTTCAACCAGCTGATGCTGGGCCTCATGGCCCCAGACTATCTGGATCGTGAGGTCTATTGCTGCGGTCCGGAGCCGTTCATGCAAGCTGTTCGGGACGCTCTGTCGGGTCTTGGCTTTGACATGGACAACTATCATCAGGAAAGCTTTGGAGCTCCGGTTGAGACCGAAGCGGATCAGCCCGATCTGGATGATATCGTTCCTGACGATGACAACGCCGCCGAGATCGTGTTTGCGACCTCGGGTGTCACTGCTAAAGTCGCCGAGACAGATACGGTTCTGGCCGCCGCACGTGCCGTCGGGTT
This sequence comes from Ruegeria sp. AG1, assembly GCF_056541705.1. Lineage (NCBI taxonomy): Bacteria > Pseudomonadati > Pseudomonadota > Alphaproteobacteria > Rhodobacterales > Roseobacteraceae > Ruegeria > Ruegeria sp. AG1. The sequence goes on from NZ_JBQFYU010000001.1 coordinate 109,325, forward strand.
GAGCATTGCCTCGGGCTGTACGTTTGGCGTTTGCGGCACCTGCAAGGTCAAAAAGACCTCGGGTGAGGTGCACATGGTTCACAACGGCGGTATCTCCGAGGATGACATCGCAGCAGGCTACATTCTGGCATGCTGTTCAAACCCGATCGGCAAGGTCGAAGTTGAAGTGTGAACGGGAAGTCTCATGCTGAAACTGCAGGACGGCTGCGGCCGCCTGCGGTTTCAGAATTTTAAGTATTTGCATTGATCTCAGATACTTATCGCCCCAATACGCGCTTCGGGAAGTTTGGATAGCACAGGTTCGATCACGGATAGTTGATTCTATTCGGCAACATTCATGTGATTGCTCAAATTCTGTCTCTTTTCCGCCGGAATCTCCCCTGATAAAGCGGGTTGAGTACTGGGTGGGGTGTTGATAAGTGCGAGCAGGTATATGAGAGCCGGATATAACGGTCGTGTAGCCATTTCATGGAATCAAACCGAGCTTGATGGGCTTGAGGCAGCGCCTTTGGCCTTTTTGGCGGTCGGGTCCGCATGGTCCTGGCGTGGTCAGGCGCTGGTGTTGGGCGAAGTGGCAGAGCAAAATCTTGAGCAACTGGGACATATGGGTGCGACCGCTGTGCGCACCCGCGACGCGTTCTCAGCCCCGCAAGATATCTCGGGCGAGTATTGCGGTACGGTCACATTGACCAATGGGGCGCGACGCTTTGCGGCAGATTTGATCGTAGCAGATGACGAACAATGGCCGACCCTGGTGTTCAACACTGGCTGTCCGCCTCGGGATCAGGATTTCTGGATCAGCGAAGTAACACATGCCGGTGCCGACCTGCAGAGTGTACCGCAGCCAACCGCAAAGGTGGTGGCCTTTCCAGGAAAATCCGCGCCGGGTTACTTTTCATAGGTTTGGTTACCTGGCTGGCGTTGAACCCGCTGGCCTAAAAACCCTTCAAGAAATTTGAGCAGGGCCGTCGGGACGTGTTGACTCTGACAGTTCTGCAGATATAAGCGCGGCTTCATTGGTGTTGGTGGCCCCCGCAAGGGGATGCCTGTCATGGGGGAAACCTCAAGAGGACAACGCCCTTTATATACCGGCACCACGCCTGGTCTGAACTGGAACTGCCCGGTCCGAGCGGAGACGCTATTTCGGCCCGAAAAGTGGGAACCGGTTTTCGGATCAAGCTGAAATGCCACTTTAAAGGAGATCAGCCGTGACCAAACGCACGTCTGCCAAGTACAAAATCGACCGCCGGATGGGCGAAAACATCTGGGGTCGTCCGAAATCCCCGGTCAACCGTCGTGAATATGGCCCCGGCCAGCACGGCCAGCGCCGCAAGGGCAAACTGTCGGACTTCGGTCTGCAGCTGCGCGCCAAGCAGAAGCTGAAAGGCTACTATGGCGACCTGACCGAGAAGCAGTTCCGTCGCATCTACGCCGAAGCTGAGCGTGTAAAAGGCGACACCGGTGAAAACCTGATCGGTCTGCTGGAGCGCCGTCTGGACGCCGTAGTTTACCGCGCCAAGTTCGTGCCGACTGTTTTTGCTGCACGTCAGTTCGTGAACCACGGCCACGTCAAAGTGAACGGCAAGCGGGTCAACATCCCGTCCTACCGTGTCAAAGAAGGTGACGTGATCGAAGTGCGTGACAAGTCCAAGCAACTTGCTGTTGTTCTGGAAGCTGTTGCTCTGGCCGAGCGTGATGTTCCTGACTACATCGACGCCGACCACTCGAAAATGTCCGCGACCTTCGTACGCGCACCGGGCCTGAGCGATGTGCCTTACCCGGTCATGATGGAACCGAACCTGGTCGTCGAATTCTACGCGAAGAACTAATCTTCGCTGCCACTCGAGATTACAAAGGCCGTGCTTTCAGCGCGGCCTTTTTTGTTTCTAAGCAATGCATTTTGACCCGATGTCCTGACGAGGTGGCACTCCGAATTTGCGCGAGTATTCCCGACTAAACTGTGTCGGGCTTTCATAGCCAACCTCAAAAGCCGCCTGCGACACACTGAGCGAACCGTGCGACAATAGCCTGCGGGCTTCCAGCAGCCTGAGGTTTTTTTGGTACTGCAGTGGTGAGGTGGCTGTTACCGTTTTGAAATGGGCGTGAAAGGCAGAAACGCTCATCCCAGCGCTTTGTGCCAGATCGCAGACGGGCAGGGCTGTTCGAAAATCCGCGCGAATGATGTCTATTGCGCGCGCGATACGGCTGGCGGCACTGTCGCGCCATAGCATTTGCCGCAGCATGCCACCGTGATCTGCCTGTAGGAGTCGGTAGTGGATTTCACGGCTGATCATCGGTGCGAGAATTTTTGCATCCGTAGGGTTTTGACTGGCGTGAAACAGGCGAGTCATAGCGTCAATCAGATCGGGCGAGGCTTTTGATGCGGCAAGGCTTTGGACTGTTTCGATTTCAGTAGGTTCTGAGCCGACAGCGTCGTAGAGACCGCGTAAGATGGACAAGTCCAACGAGAATACGAGGCCGACATAGGGCTTTTCCCGATTTGCTTCGGTGACGGCGGCCAAAACCGGAAGGGAATGGCTGACGATCAGAGAGTCGCCTGCACCGAAGTGAACAAGGCGATCGCCGATACGTGTTTCTTTCTTCCCCTGTAGAACTAGGCAGACAACCGGTTCATACACCTGTGCTTCGATTGATTTCGTTTTGACATCATGAAGCAGGCCAAAACCGTCCAGTGCAGTGGGGTAGAAAGCAGCATCTTCTGCCTGTCCGCCCACAGCTTCGCAGATTTTTTCAACTAAATCATGTTGTGTCATGGTATCCCCACGGCCTCATTCAGCATATTTTGCGCAAGAGGTCAGTGCTAGCCAGAATCCTGACGGCCAGAGAATTAGGCAGATATTGAGGAGAATTCGGCAGGCTTATCGCAGTTTTCTAACCTATCTAGTGGTCAGGCTAACAATTGCGGAGAATGACCATGGCACAGACTATCCTAATAACTGGCGCTTCATCTGGTATTGGCAGAGTTACGGCCGAACTGTTTCATAGGCAGGGATGGAATGTCATTGCCACCATGCGCAACCCCAGCAAGGAAGCTGAGCTTACGCAATTCGAGAATGTTCTGGTCACACGTCTTGACGTCACCGACGAGGGTTCAATTGCAGCCGCAGTTGCCGATGGGATTAAACGCTTTGGTCAGATTGACGTTCTTTTGAACAACGCGGGATACGGCGCGTACGGCCCGCTCGAAGCTTTCCCGATGGAGCGTATCCGGCGGCAATTCGATACCAATGTGATTGGTCTGTTGGCTGTGACGAAAGCTGTTCTGCCGCATATGCGCGCAAATGGTTCCGGCTGCATCGTCAATATCTCTTCCATTGGCGGGCAAATTACCTTCCCTCTTGGAGCGCTCTATCATGGCACAAAATTCGCGGTTGAAGGCTTGTCAGAGTCGCTGCACTTCGAACTTGCTGCGGCTGGTATCAAGGTCAAGATTGTCGAGCCTGGTCTGATTGCCACCGATTTTGGTGGCCGCTCGTTTGATTTCGTCAATGACGAGAGCATGGCCGAGTATCAACCTGTCGTGCAGGCCTTGTTCAGCACGTGGGGCTCGGAAGAAATGACATCGCGAACGTCACCGCCGAGTGTTGTCGCTGACGTCATTTTGGCCGCGGTGACGGACGACACTGACACTTTGCGCTATCGTGCCGGGGAAGATGCTGTTGAATACCTCGACAATCGCAAGGCTTTGGACGACGCAACTTTTATCGGCGGCATGAAAGCGATGCTTGGTTTGGCCTGAGTTCATATCGGGAGTGGTCGCCCTTCGGCGATCGCTTCCATCGCAAAATAAGAGGTCACGCTGTCCAGCTCGACCTTCTCGATCAGGCGTTGGTAGACTTTGTCATATGAGGCCATATCCTGGGTCACGACTTTCAGTTGATAGTCATAGTCACCGCCGATCCGATGGAAATCCACAACCTCGGGAATGGTCAGAACATGGCGGCGAAACGCCTGCAGCCACTCGGCTGAATGATGTCGGGTGCGCAGCATGACGAAGACCACGAGGTTCAACCCCAAAGTCTCGCGCGCGATGCGCGCAGTTGACCCGATCAGAACCCCGTTTTCGTTCAGCGCTTTCAACCTGCGCCAACACGCGTTCTGGGACAGCCCGACCCGATCGGCCAGCTCGCGCTGCGAAAGGGTGGCGTCTTTTTGAAGCTCTCTCAGGATGTGAGTGTCTATTTGATCTAAATTTTGGCTCATGTCTAATCATATGACACAAAATTTATGATTTCTACGCAAAGAACGATAATGTTTCCACACTTCGGATGGATCACATTGGACTTACAGTAAGGAGCCAATGCTATGACCCTGTCCAAATTTCGTGCGGATCTTTGTTCCACCACTCACAATTCCCACCTGCGCGACGGGCTGATCGGAGAGAATGTTCTGATCCCGGGTCTGCAGGGGGACGTGCCGCTTGTCTATGCGGACTACGTTGCTTCGGGTCGCGCGTTGCGACAGGTCGAAGACTTTGTGGCCAATCACGTGTTGCCATTTTATGCCAACAGCCACACCGAGGCCTCCTTCTGCGGGTCTTACATGACCCGTCTGCGTCGCGAAGCGCGTGACGAGATAGCCCGCCTTGTTGGCGCGAGGGGAGAAGACGCGGTGATCTTTACCGGGTCCGGTGCCACGGCGGGGCTCAACCGGTTGGTCAGTCTGCTCGGGGTGGCAGAAGCTGATCAACCGGTTGTCCTAATCGGTCCTTATGAGCATCACTCGAACATCTTGCCATGGCGTGAGAGCAAGGCTCTGGTGGTTGAGATTCCGGAAGCGGCGGAAGGGGGCGTTGATCTGCGCGCGCTGCAGGAGGCACTGGACACGCATGCAGATGCGGATCTGTTGATCGGGTCATTTTCGGCTGCGTCCAATGTGACGGGGATCATCACCGATCCCGATCCGGTGACGCGTTTGCTCAAGTCGTATGGGGCTTTGGCCGTTTGGGACTATGCCGGGGGCGGGCCTTACCTGCCGATGGACATGGGGCCTGTGGATGCGCGCAAGGATGCGATTGTGGTATCGCCGCACAAGTTTCCGGGCGGACCAGGGGCGTCGGGTGTGCTGGTCGTGAACCAGAACGTAGTAAAGCGTCGTTGTCCAAGTTGGCCGGGCGGAGGGACGGTGAGTTTCGTCTCGCCCTGGCGCCACGACTACAGCGAAAACCTGTCCACGCGAGAGGAAGCAGGAACGCCTAACGTGATCGGTGATATCCGCGCGGCACTTGCCTTCATCGTTAAGGATGTCGTCGGAACGGATGAGATCGCCTGCCGCGAGGCGCAATATAACCAAATGGCGCTGGAGGGGTGGAAAGACAACCCGAACCTGACCTTGCTTGGGGTGGAGAATGCACATCGCCTGCCGATCTTTTCCTTCCTCGTGCGCGACAATGCAGGGCAACCGGTACACCAGCAACTGTTCACACGTATGCTCAGCGACATATACGGCATTCAGGCGCGCGGAGGGTGCGCCTGTGCCGGCCCATACGCGCATCGGCTTCTGGGCATAGATCGTGCCGCGTCAGAGGAATTGCACGCCGCTCTGTCCGCGGGTGAGGAGATGAAAAAGCCCGGATGGGTGCGTCTGAACTTCTCGTATCTGATGCGCGAGGAAACGGTCCAGTTCATCATCGACAGCGTCAACGACCTGTCCCGTCGGACCGAAGAATTCGCACCGTTCTACAATGCCGACCCGGCGACTGCGCGCTTCAAAGCCGCATGATGGAATTGCTGCTTTTCTGAAAGCGTTGAGACAGGTATGAGAGGCCCAATAAACGGAGCCTCTCATGACCAAGATTACCCCTCAACCCGGCATTATGGACATTGCGCTGTATCAAGGCGGCCAGTCGCATGTGGCGGGTGTTGAGCATGTGATCAAGCTGAGCTCCAACGAAAACCCGTTTGGCCCTAGCCCCAAAGCGATTGAGGCGGTGCGCGACAGCGCCGCCACCTTGCATCGCTATCCCAGCACCGACCACGCCAGCCTGCGCAATGCGGTGGGCGCGCGTCACGGTCTGGACCCGGCGCGGATCATATGCGGTGTGGGCAGTGACGAAGTGCTGCAATTCATCGCTCAGGCTTATGCAGGGCCGGGGGATGAGGTGGTTTATACGGAACATGGGTTTTCCATGTATCCGATCATTGCTCGGATGGCGGGGGCCACGCCGGTCATGGTGGCCGAGCGCGAGCGCAAGGTCGATGTGGATGCCATTTTAGCAGCCATAACAGCGCAGACGCGGATCGTGTTTGTCACCAACCCCGGCAATCCGACCTCAACCATGATCTCGCAACAGGAACTGGAGCGTTTGGCGCAAGGTCTGCCGGATAGCTGCCTGATGGTTATCGACGGGGCCTATGCCGAGTTTGTAGACGGGTTCGATGGCGGTGCGTCTCTGGTCGATGCCCATGAGAACGTGATCATGACCCGGACCTTTTCAAAGGTTTATGGGCTGGGCGGAATGCGCGTGGGCTGGGGGTATGCGCATCAGTCGATCATCGACGTACTGAACCGGGTGCGCCAACCGTTCAACCTGTCTTTGACCGCGCTGGCTGCGGCCGAAGCAGCTGTAAATGATGTCGACTTCCTGTCCTTCTGTCAGGCTGAAAACGCGCGCCTGAGGGTATGGCTGTCGGATGAGCTGGCCAAGATCGGTGTCCCGTCCGACCCGTCGTTCACCAACTTCATCCTCGCGCGCTTTGCCGATCAGGCCGAGGCTGAGGCTTGCGATGGCTACCTCAAGTCGCAGGGTTTGATTGTGCGGCGCGTTGCGGGCTACAACCTGCCAAACGCGTTGCGGATCACCGTGGGCGATGAGGAAGCCTGCCGCCGTGTCGTCGCAGCCATCACCGCATTCAAAGAGGGCGCAGCATGAGCCAGATTTACGACCGTGTTGCGCTGATCGGGCTGGGTCTGATCGCCTCCTCCATGTTCTGGGCCATCAAACGCGCTGGTCTGGCTGGTGAAGTCACCGGCTATGCACGCTCTGAGGCTACCCGCGACACAGCCTGCACGATCGGTTTGTGTGACCGGGTTTGCGACACCGCGCAAGAGGCAGTCGAGGGCGCGGATCTGGTCGTCCTCTGCGTTCCGGTTGGCGCGATGGGCGCGGTCGCACAGGACATCGCCCCAATGCTGAAGCCGGGGGCAACGGTGACGGATGTTGGATCGGTCAAACGCAGCGTGATCGAGGCCGTGTCGCCTTATATCCCTGAAGGCGTCCATTTCATCCCTGCGCACCCTTTGGCCGGGACCGAACATTCGGGGCCTGAGGCCGGGTTCGCCGAGCTTTTTGACAATCGCTGGTGTCTACTTGTGCCGGTCGAAGGATCGGACCCCGAGGCCATCGCCCAGTTGCGGGCCTTGTGGGAAGGCATGGGGGCCAATGTCGATGAGATGGATGCGGACCATCATGATCTGGTTCTGGCCGTGACCTCTCATGCGCCGCACCTGATTGCCTATACGATGGTCGGTGTTGCCGATGACCTGCGTCGGGTGACCGATAGCGAGGTCATCAAGTACTCGGCTGCGGGCTTTCGGGATTTCACCCGCATTGCGGCCTCGGACCCAACCATGTGGCGCGACGTGTTCCTGACGAACAAGGACGCGACGCTTGAGATTCTGGGCCGTTTCACCGAAGAGCTTTTCGCCCTGCAGCGTGCGATCCGCACCGGGGACGGAGAGCATCTGTTCGACTATTTCACCCGCACCCGCGCGATCCGGCGTGGGATTATTGATGCGGGTCAGGATACCGACGCGCCGGACTTTGGCCGGGGAAAGGCAGGGTCATGAAACAGATTTTGCGATACGCGGTTGTTGCCGCGCTTTGGGCCACATCCACCCAAGCCGCCGCCCCCGATCGATCGCTTTATCCAGTTGCGCGCCCTGGTGCAGCGGACGAACCTGCTGGTATCGTGGCGATCTCCAGCCGGGCAGCAACACCTCTGACCATCCCGAACCTGCGCCCCGAAACACGACCCGAGTCGCCTCAGCTTATCGCCGCCGCAGCGCGTCCGGCGGATTTGCCGCTGCTAGGGCCGGATACCTCTTTGATGCCTTATCTCAGGCCCAAATCGCTAGAGCAGGAGGTGCTGTTCAAAAAACGCAAGCTGCGCAAAGGGTCGGTCTGCGGTGATATCGCGATACAGGGCAAGCCTGTCGGGCGTGTCTCCAGCAAAACCAAGGCGTGCGGGGTCAAGGATGCGGTCCAGATCACCTCTGTCTCGGGGGTGACGCTGAGCCGGGCATCGACAATGGATTGCGGCACGGCCATCGCGTTGAACAAATGGGTCGACAAAACCGTCAAGCCGACGTTCAAACGCCGTGGTCCTGTGGTGCAGCTGCAAGTTGCCGCGCACTATGCCTGCCGGACGCGCAACAATCAAAAAGGCGCGCGAGTCTCTGAGCATGGCAAGGGCCGTGCCATCGACATTTCCGGCTTTGTCATGGCGGATGGAGAGGTGGTCACAGTGCTGAACGGATGGCGCAAGAACCCCTCACAAAAGCAACTCAAGAAGATATGGCGCGGGGCCTGCGGGCCGTTTGGCACCGTGTTGGGACCCAATTCAGACAGGTATCACCGGGACCATTTTCATCTGGATACGGCGCGGTATCGCACAGGGTCTTACTGCCGCTAGCGCAGGATCAGACGTGGGGCCGGGCCAAGAGGGAGCGGCCCCAGAGCCACGAACCCGTCGCGGAAATTCAATTGCAGGTCCAGCGCGTTCGGGTTGCCGCCTAGTCCGGCCAGAAAGTTGAGCGCGCGGGTCACGGGGTCGACGGCTTGATCGGGCAGGGCACCGGCGGCATTCGCCATTGCGATCATGTCGCGCCAATTCTCGGCCTTAATCGCAATCTCTCCGGTTGGGATGCCCTGCGAGTCTACATCCAACTCACCGGCGGCAAACAGGCGCAACTCGCCCCATTTGACCTCGGCCAGATTCAGATCAATGGCGACGGGCTGAGGGCGGCTGTCCTCTAGCGCGGTCCGGTCCCAAGGCTTGTCGAACGTGGTCAGCATATCCAACTGCAACGTCTCGAACCGCTGGGGCAGCGAGGTCGCCGATTGCATCAGCGCGCGCAAATCTTCACCGGGGGTGAACCCGTCAATTTGCGCCGTGATGGCATAGGCTTCGGGCGCAGTGGTCTGCTCCATGATGACGCTGAGGGTACCACCGCCCGCCAGCGCCTCATTCTCTTCGCTGATCAGCCAAGGGCCGGCCGTCAGTGCCATCTTCTCAAGCACCAATGCGACACCGGGTTGCAATTCCAACTCTGCCTGCAAAGCCTTGGCCTCGATCGTCGCGGTCTGGTCGAAATAGGATAGGCGCTGAGGTGTATTAGCAAAGCTGAGGGTTTGCCGACCGGGCCAGATTGCGGGGCTTTGAAACTCAATCCAATCGGCGCTCCAAGCTGTGCCGTTGACCGGATCGGCCAGCGCCGGGTTGTTTAAGCGGGTGGTGTGATGTGTCGGGTAGCCCGCCGTTTCAACGCCTGAGAATTCGGCTTGCCAGCCGCGCGCCTGCTGGGCATCGAACCAGCTGGTGATCGCATTGCGCAGACCATAGCCCGCGATGAACCAATAGGCGCTCCATGCGATGGCGATAAAAATGAACACTCGTATCAGACGACGCATGAGCATTGGCCCTTTTTCCTGCCTCGGATTTGATGTTTATAGGCCCAAACGGGCAAGGACCAGAGCAATGACGATGTGGGTTTTCGGATATGGATCGCTACTGTGGAACCCGGGCTTTCCCGTGGCACGCACCGAGCTTGCGATGCTGCACGGATATGCGCGCTCTTTCTGCATGAGTTCGATCCACCATCGCGGCACCGAGGACCACCCCGGCCTTGTGCTGGCTTTGGACGAACAGCCTGAGGCGCATTGCAAAGGTTTGGCGCTGGCCGTGGAAGCTGGGCATGAGGACCGCACCCTACACGAACTGCGTGAGCGCGAGCTGATTTCGTCGGCCTATGTCGAAAAGATGCTGGACGTGCATTTGGACAATGGTGAGGTTGTCAATGCTGTGACCTATGTGATTGATGCAGATCACGTTCAATATTGCGGCGGCATGCCCTTGGAAGAACAGGCGCAAATCATCGCTCATGCCGTTGGCGGGCGCGGTCCAAACACGGAATATCTGTATAACACTACCGAGCATCTGGCCGAGATCGGCCTGCACGATCCTGATCTTGAGTGGTTGTCGCAACGGGTGCGCAGCATCACCGCATAAACCCTTGGCGTCATCGGCGTCTTTTCGCTAGATTCAGGCCAGAGCAGGCAGAACCAGGAATAACGCGCATGGCGCAGGCACAACAGGGCGCGAGACCGCATTTCTCGCAACCGATCAGGCAGATTCTTCTGATGCTGATCGCAATAGGCCTGTCGGGCCTCGGGGTGTTCTTGGCGCTGCCCTATGTGCTGCCGGTCTTCTTTGCGAATCCCTATCTGAACGGCTTCATCTTGCTGGTGTTCATCATCGGTGTCTTCGCCTGTTTTTATCAGGTCGCGCAGCTGATCGGCTCGGTCCGCTGGATCGAGGCCTTTGTGGGCGGCGTGGTGCATGAGGATGCGCGCACGCCTCAATTGCTTGCGCCATTGGCCTCACTGCTGCGCGAACGCGGTGCGCGGTCGCAGATCAGTTCCACCTCGACCCGGTCCATTCTGGATTCGGTGGCGGAACGGGTAGAAGAAGAGCGTGAGATCACCCGCTACATCACCAACGTTCTGATCTATCTGGGCCTGTTGGGGACGTTCTTTGGACTTGCCACCACGGTGCCCGCAATTGTCGACACCATTCGCAGCCTGAACCCGCAAGAAGGGGAAGAGGGGCTGGCCGTCTTCAACCGTTTGATGACGGGCCTTGAGGCGCAGTTGCAGGGGATGGGCGTTGCGTTTGGCTCCTCCTTGCTGGGCCTTGCCGGGTCATTGATCGTGGGCCTGTTGGAGGTCTTCGCCGGCCACGGACAGAACCGTTTCTACCGCGAGCTTGAGGAATGGCTGTCGGGCATCACCCGGGTCGGATTCGCCTCGGGCGAGGAGGGTGGGGCTGAGGTCGCCGTTCTGGCGCCTGTGCTGGACGCCATGTCGGATCAGATGAACGCGCTACAGGATCTGTTCTCGGCGCAGGAGGAAGAGCGGGCCGACGTGTCCAACAAGCTTGGTCAATTGGTCACTGTCATCGGACAAATGAACCAGCGTCAGGCGGATAATGAAGGCGTTGCCGCCGCGTTGGAGCGTGTTGCTTTGGGGCAGGACGCCTTGCTGGATCACATGCGCGAACACGGGGCGGGCGAGGGCATCGATGCAGAAAGTCGGATGCGCCTGCGGTCGATGGATGTTCAGTTGCTGCGCATCCTCGAAGAGATCTCCGCCGGTCGTCAGGACAGCATGAACGAATTCCGCAAGGATATCGAACTGCTAGTGAAGGCTCTGACCCTGCCACGCGGCGCGGTTCGAACCACGCACGAGGGGGAATAACCCATGGCCCTCTCCCGCCGCACCGGTCAACGGTTCCAGGGCTCGGTCTGGCCCGGTTTCGTCGATGCGATGACGGGTCTGTTGATGGTTTTGACCTTCGTACTGACCATCTTCATGGTCATCCAATTCGTGCTACGTGAAACGATCTCGGGTCAGGAGGATGAGCTGACGACCCTTGCGGATGAGGTTGCCGCACTGGCTGGTGCTTTAGGGTTGGAAGAGCGTGAGAATAGCCGTCTGCAAGCGCGGTTGGGGGCCTTGAATGCCACACTGACCGAAACGGAAGATAGTCTGGCTGAGGCGCAAAGCCAGATCACTGGGTTCGAGGCTCAGGTCGCGGCGCTGTTGGCTGATCAGGCGCGGGCGCAAGACGCGATAGCTGCGCTTGAGACGCAACGGGCGGATCTTTTGGGCGAACGCGACAGTCTGAATCAGGCCTTGGCGCAAAGCCGCGAAGAAATTGACGCGCAAGCCGAAGCCGCCCGCCTCGCTGCAGCCCGCCGTGAGGCTTTGGAGGCTTTGGTCGCTGATCTGGAACAAAGCGGCGAAGAACGCGCGGCACAGATCGCTCAACTCGAAGATCAGCTAAGTGCGGAAGAGGCTGGCAGGCTGGCGGAGGCCGCCGCTGCCGAAGCGCTGAGGGATCGCCTTCAGAACGCCGATGCGGAACTGACCGCCATGACCCTTGCGCTAGAGGCGCAGCGCAAAGAGGCAGAGGATACCCTGACCCTTTTGGCTGCTGCGAATGCTGCCCGCGCAGAACTGGAACGACAGTTTGGCGAGTTGAACACGGAAGAGCTGGAGGTCCAGTTGCAGGCCGCTCTGGCAGCGCAGGCCGAGGCGCAGGAAGATGCAGCATCCCAGCGTTCCTTGGCCGAACAGCGCGATGCATTGCTGGCCGTGGCCCGCGAGACGCTTTCGGCGGAACAGGCGGTCTCGGAAAAAGCGCAGCGCGAGGCCGCTTTGTTGAACCAGCAAATCGCAGCATTGCGCGGACAATTGGGATCGCTGCAGGCGCTGCTGGACGACTACGAAGACCGCAATACGGCCGCTGAAATTCAAATCCAGTCTCTGGGGCAGGACCTGAACGCGGCTCTAGCCCGCGCCGCATCCGAGGAACGCCGCCGCCGCCTGCTGGAAGAGGCCGAGCGTCAACGCGTAGAGGCTGAGGCCGAAGCACTGGCCGGCCAGAATGAGGAACTCGCGGCGCAGGCCGAGGATTTGCAACGCTATCGGTCGGAATTCTTTGGCCGCCTGCGCGACGTATTGGGTGATCAGGATGGCGTGCGGATCGAAGGCGACCGGTTCGTGTTCTCCTCTGAGGTACTGTTTGCCACAGGCTCTGCCGTGTTGTCGCTGGAAGGCCGGCAGGAGGTCGCCAAAGTCGCTGAGATCCTCCGCACAGTTGCTGCCGAAATCCCGGAAGGTCTGAACTGGGTGATCCGGGTGGATGGCCACACCGACAACGTGCCCTTGGCCGGGTCGGGTCGGTATCGCGACAACTGGGAACTGAGCCAGGGGCGGGCGCTCTCCGTCGTGCGCTATATGGTCGAAGCGCTGGGCATTCCACCCAATCGCTTGGCCGCCAACGGGTTCGGAGAGTTCCAGCCTGTCAACCCGGAAGACACGCCCGAGGCGCGAGCACAGAACCGGCGAATTGAGTTGAAATTGACCGAGCGCTAAACCCCTCGCGTGGCGAAAAACCGCCTTTGCGATCTGGATTTGCCGCCTGCACCCGATGAAACACACCCACCTCAAACCTAGATTACTGTCATAGGTTGAGAGGAGACGCGCGTGGCCCATAGGGTAGCAGACCTGTACCAAACGGTTGAAACGGTTTTGCGAGCTTCATACCGACGGGTGGTGTTGTGCCAGACCGCAAGCGGAGACAGGTTCTGGCTCAAACGGGTTGAGCGTTTTGCCCCCCATCTTTGGCTGGTCAAAGGTTGCCCTAAGGTGGCATTTGCTAGGGACCGGACATCCCATCGCTATTTGTGGAACAAAGGCGTGCCGGTGCCGCGCATCTTGGCCGAGGGTTCCGATTTCATCGCCGTCGAAGATGCGGGTCTCAGCCTGACCCGTTTTTGCGGGGATCGTTCCCGTGAGCTTGTCAGCAAACAAACAGCCTGTCGCGCCGCAGGCCGGGCTTTGGCGCGGCTTCATGCGTTAGATCTTGCCCACGGACGCCCCGCTTTTCGCGATATGTGTTGGGATGGACAGCAGATCAGGTTCATTGATTTCGAATATTTTAAGCCGACCAAAGCGGGGAGGCTTCGCAAAGCCCGCGATCTGAGCATCGCAGTGCTGTCGGCCTTGTTTCAAGGTCAGCAAGGAATGCGCTATGCGTCCAGCCTACTATCTGGTTATTGGGCGGTTCGGGGCAAATGGGCCGTCACCCATACCGCTTCAGCGCGCCGAATACAGACCGGGCAGTGAGAACCGGACATTTACCGTAGTGCTTTGGACATGAAAAAACCCGCCAAACACTGGCGGGTTTTTCTATTTCAATGGCCTGAGATCAATCCGCCGTCAAAAGCGGAGGCTTGTTGCCCGGAATACGCGGCTGATCAGGGCCGAGGATATCCAAGTGCAGATCGCCCTTCTTGACCGAGACACGAACAACACCGCCCTTGGCGAGTTTGCCAAACAGCAACTCTTCGGCCAGAGGCTTCTTGATGTGTTCCTGGATCACGCGGCCCAGAGGACGGGCGCCCATCTTGTCGTCATAGCCCTTGTCGGCCAGCCATGCGGCGGCTTTGGGCGTCAGGTCGATGGTCACGCCGCGATCCAGCAGTTGCGCCTCAAGCTGCAGAACGAACTTCTCCACCACCTGCAGGATGACCTCTTTCGGCAGCGGCGCGAACGAGATCACCGCGTCCAAACGGTTGCGGAATTCCGGAGTAAAGGTCCGCTCGATCGCGGCGGTATCTTCGCCCTCGCGACGGTCGCGGCCAAAGCCGATGGCGGCCTTTGCCTGTTCCTGCGCGCCCGCGTTTGAGGTCATGATCAGGACCACGTTGCGGAAGTTCACCGTGCGACCGTTGTGATCGGTCAGCTCGCCATGGTCCATGACCTGCAGCAGGATGTTGAACACATCCGGGTGCGCTTTTTCGATCTCATCCAGCAGCAAGACGCAGTGAGGATGCTGGTCGACGCCATCGGTCAGCAGACCGCCCTGATCAAACCCGACATAGCCCGGAGGCGCACCGATCAGACGGCTGACCGCGTGTTTCTCCATGTATTCCGACATGTCAAAGCGCAGAAGTTCCACGCCCAGATTGTCGGCCAGCTGTTTCGCCACCTCGGTCTTACCTACACCGGTCGGGCCGGCGAACAGGTAGTTGCCGATGGGCTTTTCAGGCTCCCGCAGCCCGGCGCGCGCGAGCTTGATTGCGCTGGCCAAGGCCACAATGGCGTCATCCTGACCGAAGACCACCCGTTTCAACGAGGCTTCGAGGTCTTTCAGAACCACCGCGTCGTCCTTGGTGACGTTCTTCGGTGGGATGCGGGCAATCTTGGCGACGACGGCCTCGATCTCCTTCACCCCGATTGTCTTGCGGCGCTTGCTTTCGGCCAGCAAATGCTGCGCGGCACCGGCCTCGTCGATGACGTCGATCGCCTTGTCGGGCAATTTGCGGTCGTTGATATAGCGCGCCGACAGTTCCACAGCGGTTTTGATCGCATCTGCGGTGTATTTGATGGCGTGATGCTCTTCGAAATAGGGCTTCAGACCGCGCAGGATCTTCACGCTGTCTTCAACAGAAGGCTCGTTCACGTCGATTTTCTGGAACCGGCGGCTCAGCGCGCGGTCTTTTTCGAAATGCTGACGGAATTCCTTGTAGGTGGTCGACCCCATGGTGCGAAGCTTGCCCCCCTGAAGCGCAGGCTTCAGCAGGTTGGACGCGTCCATGGCCCCGCCTGATGTCGCCCCGGCACCAATAACAGTGTGGATTTCGTCGATGAACAGCACCGCATCGGGGTGATCTTCCAACTCGGTCACGACCGCTTTGAGACGTTCTTCGAAATCGCCGCGATAGCGGGTTCCTGCCAGCAGAGCGCCCATGTCGAGCGAGTAGATCGTTGTGTTCGACAGTACATCCGGGGCTTCGCCGGCCACGATCTTATGCGCCAGACCTTCGGCAATCGCCGTTTTGCCCACGCCGGGGTCGCCCACCAGCAATGGGTTGTTCTTGCGCCGGCGGCACAGCACCTGAATGCAACGCTCGACCTCATCGGCGCGGCCGATCAGCGGGTCCACATCGCCTGCGCGCGATTTGGCGTTCAGATCAACGCAGTATTTGCCCAATGCGCTTTCTTTTTGATCTTCGTCGCTGGCGGTGGCCTGCACCTCGTCCTCGACCTGATCCGCGCCTGAGACCGAGCGGCTTTCGCCATAGGCCGGGTCTTTCGCGACGCCGTGCGCAATGAAATTAACTGCGTCATACCGGGTCATGTCCTGTTCCTGCAGGAAATAAGCAGCGTTGCTTTCGCGTTCGGCGAAGATGGCGACCAGTACGTTCGCGCCTGTGACCTCGGTCCGACCCGAGCTTTGCACGTGAATGGCCGCGCGTTGGATGACGCGCTGGAATGCTGCCGTTGGCACGGCCTCGGACCCGTCGATATCGGTGACGAGGTTCGACAGATCCTCATCAATGAATTCGACCAATGTGCTGCGCAATTCGTCCAGATCGACGCTGCAGGCTTTCATGACCCGGATTGCGTCAGGCTCTTCCAATAGCGCCAGTAGTAGATGCTCTAACGTAGCAAACTCATGTCGCCGCTCATTCGCCGCTGCCAGAGCTGCGTGAATGGCTTGTTCCAAAGTGCTCGAGAATGAAGGCACGCGGGTGCTCCTCTGTCTTGGGTCAGAAGGGGGCAGGCTTGCGGCCGGATCCCCATCCCAACCATGTCCTCATACTATTAGAGTTTGGTTGATCGACGCCCGGCTTCAAGGGTTTTCTTTCACTTGACAGTCACATTTGTTGTGAGAGTGGCCGTGAGGATGGTCAAATAGGCATCAGAAATTGTCTTTTCTACCCCTGATCTCGGCAAAAACAGCAACTGGGTCCGCACCTTCCATGCCCAAATGGGCCAGAATCGCCGGATCTTCGGCGCGCAGGAACGGGTTGGTTGCCTTTTCCAGACCCATTGTTGAGGGCACCGTGGGCAGACCTGCAGCGCGCGCGCGGTCGATATCGACGACGCGCTGTTGCAAGGCTGCATTATTCGGATCAACGGTGACGGCGAATTTGGCGTTAGATTGGGTGTATTCGTGGCCCGAACAGACCAGCGTGTCATCCGGCAGCGCCGCAAGCTTGCTGAGTGAGCGCCACATCTGCTCCGGCGTGCCTTCAAACAAGCGCCCACATCCCAGCGCCATCAGGCTATCCGCAGTGAAGACAGTGGCACTTTGCGGCATGTAATAGGCGACGTGACCCAAAGTGTGCCCCGAGACATCCATTACCTGAACTGGCTCACCTGCGAACTCAAAGCTCTCACCGTCGCTGACTTGTTGGTCGAGCGGGGGCAGGCGGTGCGCATCAGCTGCTGCTCCGATCACCTTGGCCGGGTGTTTCTCAAGAATTCCGGGTAGTCCGTCGACGTGATCCCAGTGGTGGTGGGTTAGCAAGACATGGCTGAGGGTCCAGCCGCGCGCCTTCAACTCGGCCAGGATGGGCCCGGCTTCGGGTGCGTCGATCAGCGCGGTCGCGCCGCTTTCGGCATCATGCGCAAGAAACGCGTAATTATCGCTGAGACATGGGATGGTTACGATCTCAAGAGGCATGGCCTTTTGCCCTTTCGTTGCTAGACTGCGCCTCAGCTAAGCCGATTGACCGGGTGTCCGCAATGCATCTTGATGTGCAGGATCTGAGGAATTTCTACTATCGCAGCACGCTGGGCCGTGCGGCGCAGGCTGCGATTCGTGGTCGGCTGATCGACCTCTGGCCCGAGGCGAAGGGCCAGACGGTGGCCGGATTTGGCTTTGCGGTCCCTCTTCTGCGGCCCTACCTCGCCGACGCGCGGCGGGTTGTCGGATTGATGCCGGGTCCTCAGGGGGTGATGCCCTGGCCTGCCGGGATGCCCAATGTCTCGGTCCTGACCGAAGAGACGCTTTGGCCGATTGAGACGGGCCACGTGGACAAGCTGGTGGTGATGCACGGGCTTGAGACCTCGGAACAGCCCAGCAAGGTGCTTGAGGAATGCTGGCGCGTGTTGGGGCCGGGGGGCAGAGCCCTTTTTGTAGTGCCGAACCGGGCGGGGCTGTGGTCGCGGTCCGACCGGACACCGTTCGGATTTGGTCACCCATATTCGGCCACGCAACTCGAGAACCTCCTTCGCAGCCATCATTTCGTGCCTGAAAACCACTGTTCCGCGCTGTATCTTCCGCCCTCGTTCCGGCGGTTTTGGCTAAAATCGGGTAGCCTGATCGAAAAAACCGGCCAGCGCATTCCCACCGTAATGGCCGGAGGCGTGCTGATGGTTGAGGTCAGCAAGCTGATCCGCCCGCCAAGCGGTACGGTCACCAAAGACAAGGTGAAACGTCCGATCAAAGCGCTGGACGGTTTGCTGAAGCCGGCGTGACGATTCCGCGCAGTCATCGGGAAAAAATGCGGGAAAAAGGTCACAGGAATCGCAAAAACCTGCAAATCAGTAACATTTTTCAACTGCGCCGAGGGGTCCAAACGGTCGCACTTGGGTTAAGCTTATGAAAACTAACGATTTGTGGATAATTCAGTTACCGCTATCGCGTATTGCTTGGTGGAAGCACCTCTGATACATCCCCGGTGATTTTGATCCCCGCCCTTCAAGGACGGGGTATCTTCACGCCCCCGGGTTGGCTGCGCGCGCGGTTTTCGGGGCCTAAGTATCGGAAGGGTGGACGTGTCCGAACCAGCTTCGATTTCCACAGGCATCGCCGAGCGCTATGCCACCGCGATTTTCGAGATCGCAAAAGAGAACAAAGACCTTGCAGGTCTGGAATCCGGCATCAATGATCTTGCAGCTGCACTGGGCGAAAGCGCCGATCTGCGCGACCTGATCGCATCTCCGCTGGTTTCCCGCGCCGAACAGGAAAACGCCATTGCCGCTGTTGCTGATAAGATGGGCCTGAACGCCATCCTGCGCAACACGCTGGGTCTGATGGCGCAGAAGCGTCGCCTGTTTGTGGTGCCGCAGCTGGTGCAGGTCCTGCGCGACATGCTGGCCGAAGAGCGCGGCGAAGTGACCGCCGATGTCGCCTCGGCCAAGGCGCTGACCAAGACGCAAATGGAAAAACTGTCCAAGACGCTGTCCGAGCGTGTGGGCAAGACCGTGACTATCAATGCGACCGTGGATGAAAGCCTCATCGGCGGTCTTGTCGTTAAAGTGGGCTCGAAAATGATCGATAGCTCGATCCGTTCGAAGCTGAACTCCCTACAGAATGCAATGAAAGAGGTCGGATAAATGGGAATCCAAGCTGCAGAGATTTCTGCAATCCTGAAGGACCAGATCAAGAATTTTGGTCAGGAAGCCGAAGTGGCCGAGATCGGCCGCGTGCTGAGCGTCGGTGACGGGATTGCCCGTGTATACGGCCTGGACAACGTGCAAGCCGGTGAGATGGTCGAATTCCCCGGTGGCATCATGGGCATGGCCCTGAACCTGGAAAGCGACAACGTTGGTGTCGTTATCTTCGGTTCTGACCGTGACATCAAAGAAGGTGACACTGTCAAGCGCACCAATTCGATCGTGGACGTTCCGATCGGTGACGAGCTGCTGGGCCGTGTTGTTGACGGTCTGGGAAACCCGCTGGACGGCAAAGGCCCGATCAACGCAACCAAGCGTGGCGTTGCAGACGTTAAAGCCCCCGGCATCATCCCGCGTAAATCGGTTCACGAGCCGATGGCGACAGGCCTGAAATCGGTCGACGCGATGATCCCGATCGGCCGTGGGCAGCGTGAACTGATCATTGGTGACCGTCAGACCGGTAAAACCGCCGTTGCTCTTGACACCATCCTGAACCAGAAAGTTTATAACGACGCAGCAGGCGACGACGAGTCGAAGAAACTGTACTGCGTTTACGTTGCGGTTGGTCAGAAGCGTTCGACCGTTGCTCAGCTGGTGAAGAAACTGGAAGAGTCCGGCGCGATTGAATATTCGATCGTTGTTGCTGCGACCGCGTCCGACCCGGCGCCGATGCAGTTCCTGGCGCCCTACGCTGCGACTGCGATGGCCGAGTACTTCCGCGACAATGGCCGCCACGCGCTGATCATCTATGATGACCTGTCCAAGCAGGCTGTGTCCTATCGTCAGATGTCCCTGCTGCTGCGCCGCCCGCCGGGCCGTGAAGCGTATCCGGGTGACGTTTTCTACCTCCACTCCCGCCTGCTGGAGCGTTCGGCGAAGCTGAACGAAGATTTCGGTGCAGGCTCGCTAACCGCTTTGCCGGTTATCGAAACTCAGGGTGGTGACGTTTCGGCGTTTATTCCGACCAACGTGATTTCGATCACCGACGGTCAGATCTTCCTTGAAACCGAACTGTTCTACCAAGGTATCCGTCCTGCTGTGAACACCGGTCTGTCGGTTTCGCGTGTGGGCTCCTCGGCTCAGACCAATGCGATGAAATCGGTCGCTGGTCCGGTTAAACTGGAACTGGCTCAGTACCGCGAAATGGCTGCGTTTGCGCAGTTTGGTTCGGACCTCGACGCCGCAACTCAGCAGCTGCTGAACCGTGGTGCCCGTCTGACCGAGCTGATGAAACAGCCGCAGTACTCGCCGCTGACCAACGCGGAAATCGTCTGCGTCATCTTCGCAGGGACCAACGGTTACCTCGACAAAATCGACGTATCGGATGTTGGCCGCTATGAGGCCGGTCTGCTGGCGCACCTGCGCGGTAAGCACGCTGACCTGCTGACATGGCTCACCGACGAAGATCCGAAGATCAAAGGTGAAGCGTCCGACAAGATCAAGGCAGCGATCGACGAATTTGCCGCGACCTTCGCATAAGAGGAGGTTCCGATGCCTAGTCTGAAGGACCTTAAAAACAGGATCGAGTCGGTCAAATCGACCCGCAAGATCACCAAGGCCATGCAGATGGTCGCGGCTGCAAAACTGCGCCGCGCCCAGGAATCTGCTGAAGCCTCGCGCCCCTATGCCGAGCGGTTCAATGCCGTGATGGCGGGGCTGGCGGCTTCGGTCGGGGGCAGTGACAGCGCCCCCAAGCTGCTCCGTGGTACGGGCAGTGATGATGTCCATCTGCTGGTTGTGATGACAGCTGAACGCGGCCTATGTGGCGGCTTCAACGCGAACATCGCCAAGCTGGCCCGCGCCAAAGCTGAAGAGCTGCGCGGCAAAGGCAAAACGGTCAAAGTTCTGACCGTTGGCAAAAAAGGCCGCGACGCGCTCAAGCGCGATCTGGGCGATTTGTTCGTAGGTCATGTCGACCTGAGCGAAGTCAAACGTATTGGCTATACCAATGCGCAAGACATCGCGAAGGACGTCCTGTCTCGCTTCGATGCGGGTGAGTTCGATGTTGCCACGATCTTCTACTCGAAGTTCGTCAACGTTGTGACCCAGATCCCGACGGCACAGCAGGTTATCCCCGCCTCGTTCGAAGACGAAGCGGCAGGTGACGACAGCGGTGCAATCTTCGACTACGAGCCCAGCGAAGAGGCCATTCTGGCCGACCTGCTGCCCAAGGGGGTTGCGACCGCGATCTTCTCGGCTCTGCTCGAAAACGGAGCGTCTGAACAGGGTGCGCGAATGTCCGCGATGGACAACGCGACACGCAACGCGGGTGAGATGATCGACAAGCTGACGATCCAGTTCAACCGCTCGCGTCAGGCCGTGATCACCAACGAGCTGATTGAAATTATTTCCGGCGCCGAAGCGCTGTAAGAAAACCGGAGACGAAACATGGCGAATGCAAAAGGCAAAGTCACACAGATCATCGGGGCCGTCGTCGACGTGCAGTTCGAAGATCAGTTGCCTGAAATTCTGAACGCGCTGGAAACCACCAACAACGGCAAGCGCCTGGTGTTGGAAGTTGCTCAGCACCTGGGTGAAAACACCGTCCGTACCATCGCGATGGACGCGACCGAGGGTCTGGTCCGTGGCGAAGTTGTAACCGACACTGGCGCACCAATCTCGGTTCCGGTTGGTAACGCAACTCTGGGCCGCATCCTGAACGTTGTCGGCGAGCCGATCGACGAAAAAGGCCCGGTTGAAGCAACTGAAGCCCGCGCGATCCACCAGCCCGCACCTGAGTTCGACGAACAGTCGACCGAGTCGGAAATCCTGGTGACCGGCATCAAGGTTGTTGACCTGCTGGCCCCCTACGCCAAGGGCGGTAAAATCGGCCTGTTCGGCGGCGCCGGCGTTGGTAAAACCGTTCTGATCATGGAATTGATCAACAACATCGCAAAAGTGCACTCGGGCTTCTCGGTGTTCGCGGGTGTTGGTGAACGGACCCGTGAAGGGAACGACCTGTACCACGAGATGATCGAATCGAACGTTATTAAGCCGGACAACCTGTCGGAATCGCAGGTTGCGCTGGTTTACGGTCAGATGAACGAACCTCCGGGTGCGCGTGCACGTGTTGCTCTGACAGGTCTGACCCTGGCCGAGCAGTTCCGCGACCAGTCCGGTACCGACGTTCTGTTCTTCGTCGACAACATCTTCCGCTTCACGCAGGCGGGCTCCGAGGTTTCGGCTCTGCTGGGTCGTATTCCTTCGGCGGTGGGTTACCAGCCGACACTGGCGACCGACATGGGCGCCCTGCAGGAACGCATCACCTCGACCAAGTCGGGCTCGATCACCTCGGTGCAGGCGATCTACGTGCCTGCGGACGACTTGACCGACCCCGCGCCGGCCACCTCGTTTGCTCACTTGGATGCGACCACCGTTCTTAACCGTGCGATCTCGGAAAAGGGTATCTACCCGGCTGTTGACCCGCTCGACTCGTCGTCGCGTCTGCTGGACCCGGCCATCGTTGGTGAAGAGCACTACGCGGTTGCGACCGACGTTCAGCAGATCCTCCAGCGCTACAAGTCGCTGCAGGACATCATCGCCATCCTCGGCATGGACGAACTGTCGGAAGAAGACAAACTGACCGTTGCCCGTGCCCGTAAGATCGAGCGCTTCCTGTCGCAGCCGTTCGACGTTGCCGAAGTCTTCACCGGTTCGCCCGGCGTTCAGGTTCCTTTGGACGTGACCATCGCATCGTTCAAAGCTGTTGTGGCTGGCGAATACGATCACCTGCCCGAAGCGGCCTTCCTGATGGTTGGCGGCATCGACGAAGTGATCGCCAAAGCGGAGAAGATGGCCGCAGAAGCCGCCTAAGGAGTATCCCTGATGGCAAACACAATGCAATTCGACCTCGTCAGCCCCGAGCGAAGCCTTGCTTCGCTCGCGGCCACCGCGGTCCAGCTACCCGGCGCGGACGGGGACATGACGGCGATGCCCGATCATGCCCCCACGATCACAACGCTGCGCCCGGGCATCCTGAAGGTCGACGCACCCGAAGGCACCAGCGAATATCTGGTGACTGGTGGGTTTGCTCAGATCAACGGTGATGGCCTGTCGGTTCTGGCCGAAAAGGCCATTCCGGTTGCCGAAGTGACCCGGTCGCATCTCGATGACCTGATCGCTGACGCGCGTGCCTCGCATGATGCGGCCAAGGAAGGTGATGATCAGTCCATCGTCGACGAAGCCGCCAAGTTGCTGGCCGATATGGAAGCCCTTGGAACGCATATGAGCCTGTAACAGGTTCACCTGCAGAAGAATTGAACGGCCTCGCTTTTGCGGGGCCGTTTTTTTGTCGTGATTGTGAGATAACTGTGGAATAAGTTCCGGTAATTACGAGTTAAAGACATAATAATATGAAGACTTTTCGCACCCATCCTATAGGTATTGACCAAGGCGAGACGGTTCTGTTCTCAGACTTTTCCAACGGCGGCGACATGTGGACAGGCAACGGCCCGCGTGAGCGTCGTTCCCCGGTGAAATTCAGCCAGTCGTTCCGGTCAGCTCCGTTGATCCAGATCGGAGTGTCTTTGTGGGATGTGGATACTTCCTCGGCTCTGCGCGCCGAGGTGCAGGCCGAAGAGATCACGGCCGAAGGGTTCACGGCTGTGTTTCGAACATGGTCCGACACGAAGATCGCGCGTATCCGCGCCTCATGGACGGCTATTGGTGAAGTTGCCCATGAGGATGATTGGGATATCTCCTAAGGCCGGTGCCATGGCCCGCAGCCCATGCGGGCCAGTGCTTTGGTCAGTCTTCGATCATGTCCACGCGTGTTGCGTGGCGGCCGCCTTCGAACTCAGCCGCCAGAAACGCATCCACGATGTCGAGCGCCTGACCTTCGCCAATGACCCGTGCGCCGATCGACAGCATGTTGGCGTTATTGTGCTGGCGGATCATCCGGGCCGAAAACGTGTCCGAGCAAACGCCACAACGGATACCTGAAACCTTGTTTGCGGCCATCATGATCCCCTGACCCGTGCCACACAGCAGAATACCCAGATTGCAATCGCCCGAGGCAACGCGTTCGGCCGCAGCCTTGCCGTGCAGTGGGTAGTGCGTGCTTTCAGGCGTGGTGGGGCCGATATCGACGACCTCCCACCCGGCTTGGGCGATATGTGCGGCAAGGGTCTGGCGCAGGTCGATGGCGGCGTGGTCGCTGGAAAGAACGACGCGTTTGGTTTCAGTCATGAGAACGCTGTCCCGCTGTATGGTGGTAGAGATAGGGCAGGGGCGTCCTAATCCGCCGCTGCTGAAAAGAAAAGGGCGGCTATCGCAAGCCGCCCTGTCAGATTAGTCCATCTGGTACATGGATTCGTAGATCGGGGTCAGTGTCTTGTCCTCGAACAGGGACGAGACGCTGGTGCCGTTCCAGATGTTCAGGATAGCCTGGGTAAAGATCGGTGCGGTCGGCACGATGCGGATATTCTTGGCTTTCAGGATCGCATCAGTCGGCTGGATCGTGTCGGTCAAAACCAGAGATTTCATCACCGAATTCGTCACACGCTCAACCGCGGGGCCGCTCATGACGCCATGGGTGATGTAGGAGTGGACCTCTTTCGCGCCGTTATCCAGCAACACCTGCGCTGCTTTGCACAGGGTGCCGGCGGTGTCGCACATGTCGTCAACGATCAGGCAGATCTTGTCTTTGACATCGCCGATGACGGTCATCTCGGCCACTTCACCGGCCTTTTCGCGGCGTTTGTCGACGATCGACAGGGGGGCTTCGATCCGCTTGGCCAGTTCGCGCGCGCGGGCCACACCGCCTACATCGGGTGAGACCACCATGATCTCGTCCATATTGTCTTTGAACTGGTTTTTCACATCCAATGCAAAGATTGGCGAGGCATAAAGGTTGTCTACCGGGATGTCGAAAAAGCCCTGAATCTGGGCCGCGTGCAGGTCCATGGTCAGAACCCGCTCGATCCCTGCGCCGGTCAGCATGTTGGCGACCAGCTTGGCCGAGATCGGTGTGCGCGCCTTGGTACGGCGGTCCTGACGGGCGTAGCCAAAGTAAGGGATCACGGCGGTGATGCGCTGCGCGGACGAACGGCGCAACGCGTCGGCGATGATCAGCAGCTCCATCAGGTTGTCATTCGCCGGGTTCGAGGTCGGCTGGATGATGAACATATCCTCGCCGCGCACGTTCTCGAATACCTCGACGAAGATCTCGCCGTCGTTGAAGCGCTCGACGCGGGCATCGACCAAACCCTGATCAACGCCGCGATACAGGCTCATTCGGCGTGAAATGGTTTCGGCAAGCGGAAGGTTAGCGTTCCCAGCAATCAGCTTGGGTTCGTGGAGTGTCGGCATCGGCTGGAGTCCCCGGGCAGCGTTGGCAATGTGACAGATTCGTGATGTTGACACCGCTTAGCATGGCCTTACCGTTCCGCAAAGACAACGCAGCGGAGAAAGTGCAGATGACCCAGATTGACTACTATTTTGCGACAATTTCACCCTATACCTATCTGGCGGGCACACGGCTGGAGGAGATCGCAGCCAAGCACGGCGCGACGATCAATTACAAACCGCTGGACATCATGGCGCTGTTCGGGCGCACAGGCGGCACGCCACCAAAAGACCGGCATATTTCCCGCATTGAATACCGCGCACAGAATCTGGTGCGGGTCGCGAAAAAGTTAGGCGTACCGTTCAACCTGAAACCGGCGCATTGGCCGACCAATATGGCTCCGTCCTCTTACGCTGTGATTGCGGCAGCCAAAGATGGATCGGGGGATGTGGGTAAACTATGCCAATCCCTGCTGCGGGCCTGTTGGGCTGAAGAGAAAGACGTTGCGCAGGACGACGTGATCCGTGATTGCCTGACGCAAGCCGGGTTCGATGCCGATCTGGCCGATAGCGGCCTGCTTGTGGGGGCCGAGACTTACGCCGCCAATCTGGAAGAGGCCGTGGAGAGCGGGGCTTTCGGCGCGCCCTTCTACATCACGCCGGATGGTCAGCGGTTCTGGGGGCAGGACAGTCTGGATGACCTTGACCAACATTTGGCCGAGTTGAAAGGCTGAGCCTACAGATGGGATAAAAACTGGTCGATCTGTTCATGGCTGATCGACCAGTCGCAGACCAGACGGCAGGGCAGAGGTTCTGCCTCATCTTCGCCTTCCAACTGCGCTCCCCACAGGTGATAGACCGCGCCCGCCGCGTGAAGCTGGCGGTGCTTGGCGCGCGGGAAGGAGGCGAAGATCATGTTGGCCTGTGGCTCATGCAGGAAATCGGCTCCTTTGGCGCGTAGACCCTCTGCCAAACGGGCACAGTTCGCGTTCGCCCGGCGCGCCGATGTCAGCCACAGATCGTCCTCCAGATAAGCCGCCATCTGGGCGGACAGATACCGGTGTTTCGAGAACAAATGCGCCCCGCGTTTGCGGCGCAGCTCGAATTCCCATGCTTTGGATTCGTCGAAGAAGATCACCGCCTCGACGCCCATCAACCCGTTCTTGGTCCCGCCAAAGCTGACCGCGTCCACGCCGGCCTTCCATGTCATCTCGGCCGGTGAACATCCTAACGCGACAAGAGCATTCGTGAACCGCGCCCCGTCCAGATGCAACGGCAGGTCATACTCTTTCGCTACGGCGCAGAGCGCTTGCAATTCTTCCAGCGAATAAACCGACCCGCGCTCGGTCACTTGTGTGATGGAAACAGGCCCGCGTTGAGGTCCATGAACACCACGCGTTTCTTCAACGGAAATCGTCCGGCGCAGCGCCTCGGGGGTCATCTTGTCCGTGCCCGGCACTAGGGTCAGCTTGGCGCCGCTGTAGAATTCCGGCGCATTGCATTCATCCTCGTGGATATGCGCGACCGGAGAGCAGAAGATCGTCTCCCACGGGTTGGAGAGGGTTGCCAGTGCCAGTGAATTCGCCGACGTTCCGGTCGCCACCAGATAAACCGCCGCGCCGGGGGCTTCGAAAATGCTGCGAAGGCGGTCCCGGACCTCATTCATCAGCGTGTCAGCCCCATAGGCCATCTGATAGCCCTGATTGGCCTCGGCCAGTTTTGCCAATACCTGCGGATGGACAGGCCCGGAATTGTCAGAGGCAAAATACATCAGGTCGGCTCCTCAATGATATAGTCTTCCCACTCTTCCATGGGGGTCTCGAACTCGGACACGGTACGCCCCTGAACCGAGACACCGGCGGCATGAACAGAGTCAGCTGTACCAGTCAGCAAGGGGTGCCAATCATAGAGAGGCTTACCCTCCCACAGCAAACGATAGGCGCAGGTTTGGGGCAACCAGTAGGCGTGCGAGTCGATGTTGTCCGGCGTCATGACGATGCATTCGGGCACGAACTGGTGCCGGATGTCATACTGGGTGCAACGGCAGCTTTCATCGTCCAAAAGACGGCAGGCAACACAGGTCAGCGCGACCTCGCCAGTGTCTTCGTCTTCCAACTTGTTCAGACAGCACTTGCCGCACCCATCGCAAAGCGCCTCCCACTCGCGCTGGTTCATCTTGCGCAGGGGTTTGCGTTCCCAAAAGCGCGGGGGCAGGCCCGCGCGGTTGATCGGATCCACGCTCATCGCGCGGCCAGAACGTCGCGTGATTTCGCGCAATCGGCATCCATCTGGACGATCAGCCCGTCCAGACCATCGAACTTCATTTCAGGGCGCAGGAACTCGACCAACCCAACCGAGAGGGTTGCACCGTATAGATCGCCGGAGAAATCAAACAGGAAGGTCTCGATATTGGGGACCTCACCATTGAACATGGGTCGCACGCCAATCGACGCTGCGCCTTGGTAGGAGCCCTTGTTTGGGCCGTCCAGCACATCCACCAGAACGGCATAGACGCCGAACTTTGGTGGGTGCAAACCCTCGATAGACATGTTTGCGGTGGGAAAGCCCAGCCCGCGCCCGCGCTGCTCGCCGCCAATGACCTCACCTTCGATGCGGTGCCAATGGCCCAGCATGGTCGCCGCATCGCCGGGGCGGCCTTCGCTGAGCGCGGTTCGGATCGCGGTCGAAGAGACGACGTTCTTGGAACGCTCCATCAAAGGGGCGATGGTCACACCGAACCCCATTTGCTCGCCAAAGCGCGCCATATCCTGCGCCGTTCCAACCCGCCCTTTGCCAAAGCAGAAATCGGCACCCACAACGATATGAGACAAGCCCAAACCGTCGCAGATCACATTGCGCGCGAATTCCTCGGGGGTCAGCCCGGCCAAAGCGGCATTGAAGGGCAGTTCGTAAAGCTTTTGCACACCCAGCTTCTCAAGCCGGTGTGCCCGCGCGTTCCCGCGCATCAATCGAAATGGAGGCGCATCGGGTGCAAAATACTCACGCGGATGCGGTTCAAACGTCAGCACGCCCAGAGGCGCATTCGGAGCCGCATTTCGCGCCAATTCGATAACCGACTGATGGCCGACATGGACGCCATCAAAGTTCCCGATCGCCACGCTGGCGCCGCGATCTTCTGGCTCGATATACTGGAAGTCCCGGATGATCTGCATGCGCTTTGGGTACTGTTCATCAACAGTATGTTCAAGCGTGACCTTCGAGAATTTCGGACAATTCGACCCGCTCGGATGGTGAGTGGCAGTGTGTCGTTCGGTTCAGCAATGACCATTGCAGCGCGCTGGTCATTGCTGCAGGGATTAAACCCCTCTGTGGCAGGGGTGCGTGTCTACTAGCTCAGTCGAACTTGCGCGATGGGGCAAGGACCATGGCTTCACCGACCAGAACCTTCTTGCCATCGACCGCGCAGTGACAGTCCAGCTTCACGCGGCGTTTGGCAAAATCAATGTCGATCACCTTGACCTCGGCATAGACCATATCGCCGGGACGCACCGGGGCTAGGAACTTCAGCGACTGACCCATGTAGACCGTCCCATGACCGGGCAATTGCTCGCCAATCACGGCCGAGATCAACCCGGCCGTCAGCATCCCATGCGCAATGCGGCCTTCAAAGATCGTATCGCGGGCGTAGTCATCGTCCAGATGCACAGGGTTACGGTCGGTCGAGACCTGCGCGAACATCTCGATATCTTCATCCGTCACCACTTTGCGCAGGTGGCGGGACATGCCCATCTCGATGTCTTCAATACAGATCGTTCCGCGTGGAAGATTGTCCAACATGGTGCCCTCACTTGATATCTGCCGAGTAATAAAAGTCTACCATCGGCTATCCGTTGGCAACTTTATTACTTCGCAACTGCAGAAAATCAAGTGAAAAATGACTAACGCAAACGCCCGATTGTATAGGTTGGGTTGATCTTTTCCCTTTCTATATAATCGCTTAGGGATTCTGCGTGGGGGTGGTGCGACGTTTTCGTCTCGGCCGCGGCCAACCCGCCTGAGATAAAGAGCGTATCGATTCCCTCTCCCATGCCGCCCAGAATGTCGGTATGCGGGCCGTCACCGATAGCCAAAATGTCGCTGTCCGAGACGTCAACATCCATTTCCTGCACACGCCGACGCGCCAGATCATAGATCGGAGGATGGGGTTTGCCGAAATACAGGCTCTCGCCACCCATCTCGGTATAGAGCTTCGCCAAAGCGCCCGCGCACCATTCCCGTACTTCGCCTCGATCGACCACGATGTCAGGGTTCGCACATAGCAGCTTCATGCCTTTTTGCTTGGCATAGAGGAAGTCCGGGCGATTGACGTCGGGATCCGCCATCGTATCAAACGGCCCGCAGCAGACGATCCCCTCGGCCTGATCCAGAGGGACGCGCTCGATATGAACAGGATGCTCCAACAGCTTCAGCGGCTCAAAAAACCCCGCATCGCGTTCCCATTCGCCCATGAAGTAAACCTTTTCTCCGACCGTTCCGCGGAACATGGCTGAACGTGCAGAGTCGCCGCTTGTTGCGATGGTGTCATAGGCGTCAGCGGGGACGTTGAACTGCGAAAGTTGCGCGGCGACGCCCGCGCGCGGCTTCGGAGAGTTTGTCACCAGAACAACGAAACCGCCTTTCGAGCGGTAGGTCTGCAGCGCGGCAACGGCTTCTGGATAGGCAGTGATCCCATTGTGAACACAGCCCCAAAGGTCGACGAAAAGCACTTTGTAGCGATCGGAGATCTCGTGGAGGGCGGAGATGATCTGGGTCATGGGATTCCCTTTGGCATGGTCTGCGGACAGCAAAGCCTATGGCAGAGCTTGGCAGGTTTTGCCAGAGGGGACGCTGCCCCCGCCGCGGCAAGCCGCGACTCCCACGAGGTATTTTGGAACAGAAGAAGCAGGGGATCCGCACTTCACTTGGCCAAAAATATCCCGGAGCGCGAGGCAGAGCCTCGCATAAAGAAAAAAGGCGCCCGCTTGGGGCGCCTTGGGGTGAGGTCTCAGACCTTGAGGTTCGGGATGATCTGCTTTTTTCGGCTCATGATGCCGGGCAGGACCACAGCGTCGCCGACGACCGATGCACCGAAGCTTTTCTCGGCAACGGTTTTGACCAATTCATTTGGGACCAGCAGGGTGGCTTCTTCGTTCAGGATGTCGACGACGAAAAGCAGCACCTGATCGACGCCGTCTTCTTTTGCTACGTCAACCATCGACGCGGCCAAGCTGCCCTTGCGGTCCAGAACAACGCCCGGAGCAGTGGTTTCCAGAACCGATACACGGAACTTGGTGCCGTCAACTTCGTATTCCTTGCTGTCCATGCGGATCAGTTCGGCATCCGAGAACGAGGACACATCCGATTTTGCCGCGAACATGTCCGCCGCATAGGCCGAGACATCCAGACCCAGTTCTGCGGCCAGTTTCTCGGCCACTTCGCGGTCATGCGCGGTGGTGGTGGGCGAGCGGAATTCCAGCGTATCGGACAGGATGCAAGTCAGCGCTGCGCCTTTGATGGCTTCAGGCATCTTGGCGGCGTCGTCACCCATCAGGTCGACCATGATGGTCGCAGTACAGGCCAGAGGGCGCACGGTGATATCGATCGGGCCCTTGGTTTCCAGACCGCCAACCAGTTTGTGGTGGTCAATGATGGCGCGGATGTCAGCGCTGTTGACGCTTGCGGGCAGTTCGGCCGGGTTGTTGGTGTCGACGATAACAACCGGAGCGTCCGCGTCCACATCTTCAATGATGCGTGGCTTGGGCAGGTCCCAGCGCTGCAGCATGAAGGCGGCTTCGGTGTTAGGCTCGCCCAGCAGCACGGGTTCAGCCTTCTCGCCTTTAACTTCGTTCAGATACCACGACCACAGGATCGGAGAGCCGGTGGAATCGGTGTCGGGAGATTTGTGACCAAATACTAGGGTTGTCATGTCAGCGTCCTGCGGATTGGAAATTTGCGCGCCTTATAGGGCGCATGACATAGCTTGTCACCCGCTTGCGAGCCGCTGCGACTGTTGGTCTGACATGCCGAGAAATCAGAACGGCGCGCGCGTCAGCGTGTAGCCTTCCTTTTCCAGAAGCGAGAGCAAGCCGTATGTCTGGCTGAGATGCCCGGCACCTACCGCGATGACTGCCGTCTGATCCTGAATCCGCAGGATATGGTCCATCCAACTGTTATTGCGATCTACCAGCAATTGTTGTTCGAACTGCGCCCATTCGGCGTCGTAATCCTCTTGCGACAGGCCCGAGGCCTCGAACCCCTGTATCCGGGCCAGCTGTAGGATTTGCGCGTGCTTCTCCTCGAGATACGCATTGGCCATCGTGGCGAGGTGGTTTGCATCGGCCTGCATCGCTCCGGACAGGCGGACCAGCGAGTCGACCTGTTGTTCCAGCGAAAGCGTGTCGAACATCGCCATCAGGTCTTCGATCCGCTCCAGCGAGTGTTGGGGGATTCCGTGTGCCTCGGCCACATCTGTCAGGCGGGCATCCATGCCATGGTTCGAATCCGGGTTCTGCATCAGACAGGGCGGGATGCCTAGCATCATGCTCAGAAACCAGGGCCGCATTTTGGCCGCCATCCAGCTGGGAATGCCGCGCTCGGCCAAAGAAGTCGAAAGGGCCGCCCAGTCCTCGGCGCTCATCAGGTCGATCAGGGTGGGGCCCTCGGTGATCATCACGGGGCTCAGGTCGTTGGCCAGGCCTTGCTCGAACGCTTCCATTTTGGCCTCGGTGACCTCGAAATAGATCGCGTCTGCTTGGGCTACGATGGGTGTCAGCCGTTCGACGACCGGCCCCATCCGTGCATCGTTGGTGTGCAGTGTTCCGATCAGGTGCAGGGTCGTGTCGCCCTTAGTGGCGATCCAGTGATTGCCCTCGGGGTAGGGGACCGAGGCAAGGGATTGCTGCAGGGCGGCCTGATCCTCTTCCGACATCAAGGGTCGCAGGTCGTGACCTTCGCAGGCGGCATGTGCCGTCATGGGCAGAAGCAATAGTCCAATAAGGGCCATCAGGCGCATAGGCGGTCCTTCCTCGAATGGTCAAACAGACGACATAAGATTTAGGCATCCAAATGCAGCATATTCAAGGCGACCCATCTGGTATTTCGACACGAAACGCATAGCATTGGGCCATGGAGCGCGAGCAGGATCTTTATCCCCCGATCAAGGCATTGTTCGAGAAGCAGGGTTATACCGTGAAAGGTGAGGTTGGCGCAGCCGACATCATGGCGGTGCGCGACGGATCTGAGCCGGTGATTGTCGAGTTGAAGCTGCGCTTTTCGCTGGCTTTGTTCCATCAGGCCGTCGCGCGGCTGAGGATCACGGATCAGGTCTATCTGGGGGTCAGCAAGCCAACCGGACGCACTGCGCGTCGAGCGTTGCGGGACAATCTGGCGCTCTGCCGCAGGTTGGGCTTGGGCCTGATCACCGTGCGCGCGGACGGAGTGGTTCAGGTGCAGTGCGATCCCGGCCCCTATGCCCCGCGCAAGAACAAGGCCAAAGCGGGCCGGATGCAGCGCGAGTTTGATCGGCTGCAAGGCGACCCGAACTCTGGCGGCGCAACGCGGCACGGCATTGTCACCGCCTATCGTCAGGATGCTTTGAAATGCGCGGCCCATCTCGCCGAACATGGCGCCTGCAAAGGGGCCGAGGTCGCGAAGTCGACAGGCGTAGCCGAGGCCACTCGGCTGATGCGCACCAATCACTACGGCTGGTTCGACAAGGTTGAAAAAGGTGTTTATGCCCTGACGGATGCGGGGCAGGAGGGCTTGAAGCACTGGGCCTATAGTTGGGACCAGCCTGATTGAGGGTCTGGGTCGAAAAAAATCCATCACAGCTTGTTGACTCGGGGATTTGCACCCCCTAGCTATGCGTCGTTATCACTCTCTACCCTTGAGTGCTAACGCCTCGCCAGTCGGCGAGGGGAGGATAGATAAACTTTGAGCCCAAGGAGCTGCAAAGATGGCATTGAAACCGCTTCATGACCGTGTGCTGGTTCGCCGTACAGAAAGCGAAGAGAAAACCGCAGGCGGCCTGATCATTCCTGATAGCGCAAAAGAAAAGCCCAGCGAAGGCGAAGTCGTCGCAACCGGCGAAGGCGCACGCAAGGACAGCGGCGAGCTGATCGCAATGGCGGTCAAAGCTGGCGACAAGATCCTGTTCGGCAAATGGTCGGGCACCGAGGTTCAGGTCGACGGCGAAGAGCTGCTGATGATGAAAGAAAGCGACATCATGGGGATCATCGAGTAAGCCGCCGCGCTTCACTCTGATCTTCATTTCCAACATATTTCTCAAGGAGAAACGACATGGCTGCAAAGGACGTCAAATTCGACACCGATGCCCGTAACCGCATGCTGGCAGGTGTGAACATCCTGGCCGATGCTGTTAAAGTGACCCTGGGCCCCAAAGGCCGCAACGTGGTTCTGGACAAATCCTTCGGCGCACCGCGCATCACCAAAGACGGTGTTTCGGTTGCTAAGGAAATCGAACTGGAAGACAAGTTCGAAAACATGGGCGCGCAGATGGTGAAAGAAGTCGCCAGCCGCACCAATGACGAAGCCGGCGACGGCACCACCACCGCAACCGTTCTGGCTCAAGCCATCGTGCGCGAAGGTCTGAAGCAGGTTGCAGCTGGCCTCAACCCGATGGACCTGAAGCGCGGCATCGACCTGGCGACTGCCAAAGTTGTTGCAGGCATCAAAGACGCGTCGCGTGAAGTCAAAGACTCGGCCGAAGTTGCTCAGGTTGGCACCATCTCGGCCAACGGCGAAGCCGAAATCGGCCAGCAGATCGCAGACGCGATGCAGAAGGTTGGCAATGAAGGCGTTATCACCGTCGAAGAAAACAAAGGTCTGGAAACCGAGACCGATGTTGTCGAAGGTATGCAGTTCGACCGTGGCTACCTGTCGCCTTACTTCGTCACCAACGCAGACAAGATGATTGCAGAGCTCGACGACTGCATGATCCTGCTGCACGAAAAGAAACTGTCCTCGCTGCAGCCGATGGTTCCGCTGCTCGAGCAAGTGATCCAGTCGCAGAAACCGCTGCTGATCATCGCGGAAGACGTTGAAGGCGAAGCGCTGGCAACTCTGGTTGTCAACAAACTGCGCGGCGGCCTGAAAATTGCTGCTGTCAAAGCACCGGGCTTCGGCGATCGTCGTAAAGCCATGCTGCAGGACATCGCGATCCTGACCGGCGGTCAGGTCATCTCGGAAGATCTGGGCATGAAGCTCGAGTCCGTCACCATGGACATGCTGGGCACCGCCAAGAAGATCGAGATCACCAAAGACGAAACAACCATCGTTGATGGTGCTGGCGAGAAAGCCGAGATCGAAGCACGTGTTGCTCAGATCCGCACTCAGATCGAAGAAACCTCGTCGGACTACGACCGTGAGAAGCTGCAAGAGCGCGTTGCCAAACTGGCAGGCGGTGTTGCTGTTATCCGCGTCGGCGGCATGACCGAAGTTGAAGTGAAAGAGCGCAAGGACCGTGTGGACGATGCTCTGAACGCGACCCGCGCTGCTGTGCAGGAAGGCGTTGTCGTCGGCGGTGGTGTTGCTCTGGTTCAGGCCGGTAAAGCACTGGAAACTCTGGAAGGTGCAAACGCTGACCAGAACGCCGGTATCAACATCGTTCGCAAAGCGATCGAAGCGCCGCTGCGCCAGATCGCCGAGAACGCAGGTGTTGACGGTGCGGTCGTTGCGGGCAAAGTCCGTGAATCCGGGGATGTATCGTTCGGCTTCAACGCGCAGACCGAAGAATATGGTGACATGTTCTCGTTCGGCGTGATTGACCCGGCCAAAGTTGTCCGTACCGCTCTGGAAGATGCGGCCTCGGTTGCTGGTCTGCTGGTCACCACCGAAGCAATGGTTGCTGACAAACCCGCCAAAGAAGGCGCGGCACCTGCTGGCGGCATGCCCGACATGGGCGGCATGGGCGGCATGATGTAAGCTGCTTAGGCCATAGTGCTTACGAGCGGGGTCGCCTTTTGGCGGCCCCGTTTGCGTTTGGAATGCCCGCTGCGCGGTCATGCCTCCGGCGGAGGTATTGTTGAACAGAAGAAGGGTGAGCTTTGCACTTAGCTGGAAAGTGAGTGTGCAAAGCGTGGCCAACGCGCTATGCGGGATTCATGAGACTTTTTCTTCTGACCTCCCTGACCATGTGCGCCTTTGCGGCCAATTCGATTCTGAACCGGCTGGCGATTGAGAGCGGGGCGAGTGATCCTGCGGGGTTCGCCGTTTTCCGTGTTCTTGCGGGGGCGGTGGTTCTGGCCGTGTTGGTTCTTTTGAAAGGCGGGGTTCTGCCGCTTCTCTCACCACGTCGGATCATCGGGGCGGGTTCACTGTCTCTCTATATGATTGGCTTTTCTGTGGCATACCTGACGTTGGACGCCGGGTTGGGTGCGTTGATCCTGTTCGGTGTCGTTCAGATCACCATGTTCGCAGTCGGTGCTATGACCGGAGCGGCCCCGACGGTGCGCCAATTGGCAGGCGCAGCGGTCGCGCTGGGTGGGTTGGCCTATGTGCTTTGGCCATCGGGGACCGTTCAGGTGGACGCCTTGGGGGCTGCTCTGATGGTCGCGGCGGGGGTTGGTTGGGCTGCTTATTCCTTGGCCGGACGGTCCGAACCGAACGCTTTGGAGGGCACGGCGGCCAATTTCGTTGTCGCCTTACCCGTCACGGCTATGGCCTTGCTGGTGACAGGTGGTACTTGGCAGATGACCGGATTTGGCTATTTTCTGGCGGCTCTGTCCGGGGGCGTGACGTCGGGCCTTGGCTACGCGCTTTGGTATCGCGTGTTGCCGCAGCTTGCCCCTTCGGTCGCTGCGGTCGTACAGCTCAGCGTCCCTGTCATCGCAATCGTTGCCGGAATTTTGCTGTTGGGTGAGGTGGCAAGCATGCGCTTGATCATCGGCGCGGCACTGGTTTTGGGCGGGATCGCGCTGGCAGTACAGCGCAGAACCTGAGGTCACATCTTTCCCCGAACCGAAATAGGCCTTATCTGGCGGGTATGAGAGTTCTGCTTGCCATATTTTTTCTACTGCTCCCGGCTGCAGCCCAGGCGAAATGCGTGATCCTGCTGCATGGGCTGGCTCGGACCGAGGCGTCCTTTTCGGTGATGGAACAATTGTTCGAGGTTCATGGCTACACGGTTATTCGACCGGGTTATCCGTCGACCGATTTGGGCATTCCGGAACTGGCCGAGCAAACTCTGCCCGATGCGTTCGCCGAATGCGGGGACGACACCGCAAATGTCGTGGCGCATTCCATGGGGGGTATTCTGTTGCGCTATTGGCTGCAGGATCACGACCCTGAGAATTTGGGTCGCGTTGTCATGCTTGGGCCGCCTAACCAGGGCAGCCAACTGGTGGATGAATTGGGCGCATGGGAGGTGTTCGGCTACCTCAACGGTCCGGCAGGGCTGCAGTTGGGCACAGGCCCCGAGGGGATCCCGCGCCAATTGCCCCCGGTTGAGTTCGAACTTGGGGTGATCGCGGGTGAAAATTCTCTGAACCCGGTCTTTTCGTCGATGATTGATGGGCCAGACGATGGCAAAGTTTCGATCCGCACGACCCGAGTTGAAGGCATGGCGGATCATATCGTTCTGCCCGTGACGCATACGTTCATGATGAACAATCCCCGTGTAATGGCCCAGGCACTGCACTTCATCGAATTCGGACAGTTCGACCCGCAAATCACTTGGCTTGATGGGGTGATGGACGTCATTGACGAGATCTGTATCGGGCAGGATTGCTCGGAGCCGGACTCGGAGCGCACGGAATGACCGCATTGGAACTGACGTTGACCGGAGCAGAGGTTCTACTGCCGGAGGCCGGGTTATCGCGTGCCGATTTGTCAATCGCCGAAGGGGAGGTGCAGGGCGACCGAACCGGGCGACAGGTTGATTTGTCTGGCTATCTGGTTCTGCCCGGCATCATCGACCTGCACGGGGACGGGTTCGAGCGCCACATCGCCCCGCGCCGCGGAGCCATGAAGCAAATGAACGAAGGCATACTTTCAGTCGAGGCCGAGCTTGCCGCCAACGGCATCACCACCGGCGTTCTGGCCCAGTTTTACAGCTGGGAGGGCGGGGTGCGCGGGCCAGACTTTGCCTCTCAGGTGTTCAAGGCGATTGCTGAGGTCAAGGACAGCACCGTCACTGATCTGATCCCGCAATTGCGGTTCGAGACACATATGCTGGACGACTATGACGGGCTGGCCGAGAAGATCTCAGATTGGCAAGTGCCTTATGTCGTCTTCAACGATCACCTGCCGCATGACCGCCTTGCCGAAGGCCGTAAACCTCCGCGTCTGACGGGGCAGGCCTTGAAAGCGGGGCGCAACCCTGATGCGCATTTTGAGATGCTGCTATCCATGCACGCCCGCAGGGATGAAGTCCCTGCGGCGTTGGACACGCTTTGCGCTGACTTGACCCAAAGCGGCGTGCGATTGGGCAGCCATGATGATGCCACGCCTGAGACCCGCGCAGGATGGCGCAAACGCGGTGTTTCGATCGCTGAATTCCCCGAAACCCTCGCTGCAGCCGAAGCCGCACGCGCGGCCGGAGATCACATCATCCTGGGTTCACCTAACGTGGTGCGCGGAGGCTCCCACAAGGGCAACGCCAGCGCGCTGGATCTGATCGCGATGGGGCTGTGTGACGCGCTGGCCTCGGACTACCACTACCCCAGCCCGCGCCGCGCCGCATTGATGTTGGCAAAAAGCGGGTTGCTGGATTTTGCAAACGCCTGGGCGCTGGTCTCGTCCGGCCCCGCGCGGGTTCTCGACCTGAAAGATCGCGGCACATTGATGCCGGGTCAACGCGCCGATATCGTCATCCTGGACGCAAAAACCCACCGCGTCGCCGCCACCTTTGCGGGCGGGCGTGTCAGCCGTATGTCCGGTGATATCGCGGCCAGATTTTTCGCCTGACCGCCTCACCTTCTTCTGTTCAAAAATACCTCCGCCGGAGGCATCGCGCAGACTGCGCGATTTCCCTCAGCGAGCGATGCGGTTGAAGTGGCCCATCTTCCGGCCCGGCTTGACCTCGGCCTTGCCATACAGGTGTAAGGCAACGTCCCGCTCCTGCGCTAGTTCCGGCACGCGGTCCATATCGTTGCCAATCAGGTTCTCCATCACAACGTCCGAGTGCCGCTGCCCGTCGCCCAACGGCCACCCGACCACGGCACGGATATGCTGCTCGAACTGGTCGACGGCGCAGCCATTCTGCGTCCAGTGACCCGAGTTATGCACCCGAGGTGCAATTTCGTTCACGATCAGGCCCGCGGGTGTGACGAACAGCTCTACCCCCATCACGCCCACATAGTCCAAAGCATTCAGGATGTTGGCCGCGAGCAGAACTGCATCCGTGCGCTGCGCCGGGCGCAGGCGGGCAGGGACCGTTGTTGTGTGCAGGATGCCGTCGCGGTGGACGTTTTCACCGGGGTCAAAGCAGGCGACCTGACCATCCAGCCCGCGGGCCGCGATGATCGAGACCTCGTGCGAGAACTCCACAAACCCCTCAAGGATCGCGGGCGCGCCCGCCATATCGGCCAGAGCAGTCTCGGCATCCTCAGGCGCACGCAGGCGGGCCTGACCTTTGCCGTCATAGCCGAACCGGCGGGTTTTCAGAATCGCGGGTGTCCCGATTTCCTCAATGGCCGTATTCAGGCTTGCCAGATCGGTGACGTCCGCAAAAGGTGCTGTGTTGAGGCTCAGACCTTGCAAGAAATTCTTCTCGGTCAACCGGTCCTGACTGACCCGTAGCGCCTCGCGTCCCGGACGGATTGGGCGGTGGGCTTCCAGCAGGTCCAGCGCCTCGGTTGGGATGTTCTCGAACTCGTAGGTGATAACATCGACTGAGTCGGCGAAGGCGCGCAGCGCGTCGGCGTCGTCATAGGACGCGGTTGTCACGCGGTTGGCCACTTGAGCGGCGGGTGGGTTCGCGCCCGGCTCAAAGACATGCGTCACAAACCCCAAGCGCGAGGCAGCGACCGACAGCATCCGGCCCAACTGGCCTCCGCCCAGGATTCCAATCCGGGCACCGGGTTGAAGAACGTCACTCATCAACTGGCTCCTCCGGAATCGAAGCGGACAGAGCCTCACGCCACGCGTCCAGCCGTTCGGCCAGCGCGCTGTCTTGTAAGGCCAGAATACCGGCCGCCATCAAGCCCGCATTGGCCCCACCGGCAGAGCCGATCGCCATGGTCGCCACAGGAAACCCTTTCGGCATCTGGACGATCGAATACAGCGAGTCGACACCCGACAACGCGCGCGTCTGAACCGGAACGCCGATCACGGGCACGCGGGTTTTCGACGCCATCATGCCGGGCAAATGTGCAGCCCCGCCAGCGCCTGCGATGATCACATGCAAACCGCGCGACGCGGCGGTCTTGCCGTAATCCCAAAGACGATCAGGCGTGCGGTGGGCCGAAACGATGCGTTTTTCATACGCGATGCCCAATTCATCCAAGATATTGGCGGCTTCTTTCATCGTGGGCCAATCCGATTGGCTGCCCATGATGATCCCCACTTTCACATCGCTCATCCGCTTGCGTCCCTGCCGTTCGAAAGAGCGCGCACTATAGCCAAATCCGACCATGTGGCAATGCAGTTTCCTGTCGCCCGGGCTTCAGTGTTTTGGAGATCGCCGCAAACCGTTCACCCAGCAAAACACACCTATAGATACGGCGGTCACACACATCGCCAGCATCAGAGGTTTTAGGACTAGATGAGCAGTAAGAAGGAAGCCTGATATTGGCATCCAAACGTTTGGAGCACCGCGCAAAGCTACGTAATTTTGTCCATCTTCGAAGCTATGGGCAACCACGACACCGCCAATTGCGAAATGCACGAGTATTGAAACAAGGAAAACACCCCAAAACGCATACAGAAATCGACCTGATGCCTTTTTTTAAAGCTTTCCATCCAATTGACTCTTATGTCAGGCGATGATGTCGGGGGTCAGGCGATCCTCGATCAGGCGGATGATGTCTTTCAGCCGCAGTTTCTGCTTTTTCAAGCGTTTGATCGTCAATTGATCGGATGTGCCGGTGGCCTGTAACGCCTCGATCGCCTCATCAAGATCCCGGTGCTGACGGCGAAAAACCTCCAGCTCAACCCGCAGAACTTCGTCGGTTTTCATGGAAAGGTCAGTGGGCGCGTTCATTGGCGACTCGGGCTTGTTGTGGTGCGTCCCCAACAAGATAGTGTGCAAGACGTTATCGCGCCAGACCTTGTGGACATCCGGGTTTCTTCCCATATTCTATCTTGTGCGGTTGCCAGAACGGGGCCGCCCAGAACGTCGCTTTGACATAAAAGGACGAGAACACGTGTCAAAACTTACCTTGGGCTCATACCCGCATTTGTTGGGGTTCGAGCAATTGGAACGCCTTCTGGAACGGTCTGCAAAGGCTGGCAACGAAGGATATCCGCCCTACAACATCGAACAAACCTCGGACTATTCCTACCGCATCACTCTGGCGGTGGCCGGGTTCGCGGAAGAGGATCTGTCGATCACCATCGAGGACCGCCAACTGGTGATCCGGGGCCGTCAACGCGACGACTGCGAGGGGCGCATCTTCCTGCATCGCGGCATTGCGGCGCGTCAATTCCAGCGCATGTTCGTGCTGGCCGACGGTGTCGAGGTGGGCGAGGCGATTATGGAGAACGGTCTGCTGCATGTGGATCTGACCCGCGCCGTGCCGGAAACCGTGGTGCAGACAATCAACATACGGAAGGGGTAAGAGCAATGAACACACCGATTGAAATCAACACCGAAGGCGATCGTATCGTCTATGTCAAAACGGTTGAGGTTGCCGATCTGCCCAGCGATCTGCGCGATCAGGCGGGTGATCTGGATCAACTGTACGCCGTGCATGACTCCGACGGGCAGCAATTGGCGCTTGTCGCCGACCGCAAGCTGGCCTTTGTGCTGGCCCGCGAGCATGATCTCTCGCCGGTGGCCGTTCACTGAACGGCCCCAGCCACACGCGTTTGCGCGTGACATTCCGCCCGACACCAGCGAAACATGCACAAGCTCCGGATCGCATCCGGGATGACATGTTCATGTAAGGAAACGCTGGATGAGCTGGTTCGATTTTGACTGGGTGGATGCCTTTACCGACAAAGCCTTTGGTGGAAATGGCTGCGCCGTAGTCCATGGCGCGGCCCACCTGTCGGATGAGGTCTGCATGGCCTATGTGCGCGAAACCTCTCTGGTTGAGTGTACCTTTACCGGCCCGTCGGATGTGGCCGATATCCGGGTGCGGTATTTTCTGGCCAGTCGTGAAATCCCCTTTGCCGGTCATCCGACCATCGCAACGGTCGAGGCACTTCGGTCGCGTGGTCTGGTTGAGGGCGACTCTCTGACTTTGGAAACCGGGGCGGGGCTTGTCGCTATTCGTCTGAACGGTGACGCGATAGAGATGACGCAGGTTGCGCCGGAATTTGGAGCACATGTTCCCGCCGATCTGGTTGCCAGCGCGATTTCGCTGCCCGAAGAGGCCATCATCTCTCCGCCGCGATTTGTCTCTACCGGGTTGCCGTTCTGTATCACGGTGCTGCGGGATCACGAAGCGTTACGCGCGGCGCGGTTGGCCGAAGGTCCTTTGCGCGAGGTGGCTGCATTAGCGGGATTTTCTGGTTCCGATATGGCAGAGCCGTTTTTGGTCAGCTTGCAGGGAGCGACGACACAAGGGGATACGTTCTCACGCCTGCTGCTGGCACCGCCCAGCCCACACGAGGACCCTTTCACAGGTTCTGCGACGGGCGCGATGGCGGCTTATCTTTGGAAATACGGGCTTATGGAGAAAGACCAATTCATCGCTGAACAGGGCCATGACATGGGGCGTCCGGGGCAGGCAACGGTGACGCGCGTCGGCCCAAGCGATGCCATGACCGGGATCAAGGTGGCGGGGCAAGGCTATGTTCTGATGCGCGGACAGGTCGACTTGCCTGAGACGGATCAATGACCCAATCGATTGCTGTTTTACCCTACGGCCACCGTCTGGGCCCGAAACTGGCCGAGGTGCCTCTGTCCGAGCTGATCTGGCACGAGGGCTGCCCGGATCGTTTGCTGGGTAAAACGGTCGGGGACCTCGCGCCGACAGATCATCTGATCATGTATCCCAATTCGACGGTCCATTGGCGGTTGCGGCGTGGCACGAAGGCGCGAATTTCGCTGATGATGGGCGAGCCTTCGGCCATCCACGCCAAACATGACCGACAGCTGCGCCTGACATGGCGGCGGTTCTTTAGGGTGTTCACCTTTCACGACGTTCTACTGGAAAACCTGCCCAATGCTGTGTTTCTGCCCTATGGCGTGACCATGGTGCCGGACTGGCAGGAGCTACAGGCTGAGAAGGTCAAATCCTGTTCGCTGATCGCCTCGGCCAAGCGGGACCTCGTGGGCCACCAGCTACGCCATGACGTTATAGATTGGATCCGCGAAACCGGGGCCGATGTGGACATCATGGGGCGGGGATACACGCCTTTCGATCAGAAATCGGATGGTTTGGCCCCTTACCGCTATTCGGTCGTAATCGAGAATGTTCGAGAGCGGAATTACTTCTCGGAGAAACTGATCGACTCGATCCTCTGCGCAACGGTCCCGATTTACTGGGGTTGCCCGAATATCGGGGATTTCATGGAGACTTCTGGGATGATCCTCTGCGAGACACAGGCAGATATACAGCAAGCGATTCAGTCTGCATCCGAAGAAGACTATGCCCAGCGTCTGCCCCATCTGAAGGCGACTCAGGACGCAGCTGCAGATTACGGTCAGTTCGAAGAACGCGCCGTGCGCGCTCTGCGGCATGAGCTATCGGGCGCGTCCGGTTAAAACCCCATCCAAGCCATCGGTGCGATTGGGTTGTCTTGTGGGTCAATCCCGTGACGCGCGCATAGCGTGCTGAGAAACGATCCCCGCACCGGCAGGCCCGCAGTCTGT
The DNA here is from genome assembly GCF_056541705.1 of Ruegeria sp. AG1. Lineage (NCBI taxonomy): Bacteria > Pseudomonadati > Pseudomonadota > Alphaproteobacteria > Rhodobacterales > Roseobacteraceae > Ruegeria > Ruegeria sp. AG1. The sequence goes on from NZ_JBQFYU010000001.1 coordinate 152,551, forward strand.
TGGGCCATGAATTTCTTCTGATGCCCAAAGACATGCACGGAATGTACCCCATCTCGTTCAATAGTGGATGGGGGCACACGAGGGTCGTGTAGCTTCCAAAGCGCCTCATTCGCCAGGGGGTAGAAGGTATCGGCGGGCAGGGTGTGGATGTCCTCTCCGGTCTCACGCAGAAAATGCCCTAGCGCCTTGGGGCCGGAGCATCCCCATGGCAGCGCCTCGATCCCCCAGGTCTCGCCCTCCGCGATACGCTGCTCGTTGCGCCTGCGTAGCTTGGCCCCGCGCCAGGGTTGGGTCGGGTTGGCCGAGGTGACAAATGCCAGCATCTGCGCAAGCGTCTGGGACTCTTGCGGCAGGCGCAGCACTCCATTGGGAAACTTGCCGGATTGAGAGGGCGCAAAGACATAAGGGGAGGCAAAATCGAAAGGCTTCAAACAGAGCGCATCCAGATCAACCCAGACGAAATCTGTACGTTCCAATAGTTTCAGCCTGAAGATGTCGGAAAAAACCGCAACGCCCAGCCGATCTTCGGGCCGTAACGCGAAAGGGGCGGGCCACAGTATCTCGGACGTGTGCCGCAGGTCGACGCCAGGCGGGATATTCGCGATGTCATGCGCCGCATAAAGGGTGAAGGAATGGCCGTGGTCCAGATAGGATTGAATACACAGCGCCTCGAGCCAGCTGAGATCGGAGCCAAACCAGAAGCTGGCGATTTGAGGAAGGGGGTGCATCGTGGATGGGCCGTACCGAACTTGACTGGGCTGAATGCATCAAGGCCAGGCATCTTTGTCAATCTCGGTCGTTGGTTCGCACGAAAAACGGCCCCCGGTGACCGGAGGCCGTTTCCAATCTGGTTTAGCTCAACCGCTTAGTTCGCAGCGATCAGGCCCATGCTCTCGAGCTTCAGCAGAACCTGATGGGCGCAGTTGTCGACTTCGACATTCTCGGTCTCGACGCTCAGTTCAGGGTTCTGAGGCACGTCATAAGGGTCTGAGATGCCCGTGAACTCTTTGATCTTGCCTTCGCGGGCAAGCTTATAGAGGCCCTTCCGGTCGCGGCGTTCGCATTCCTCGATGCTGGTGGCCACGTGAACCTCGCAGAAGGCACCGAACTGTTCGATCTCTTCGCGCACGGCCCGACGAGTGGTCGCATAAGGAGCAATCGGCGCACAGATGGCGATTCCGCCGTTCTTGGTGATCTCGGAGGCGACATAGCCAATGCGGCGGATGTTCAGATCGCGGTGTTCCTTCGAGAAGCCAAGCTCGGACGACAGGTTTTTACGCACGATGTCACCATCCAGCAGCGTCACGGGGCGGCCGCCCATCTCCATCAGCTTGACCATAAGCGCGTTGGCGATGGTGGATTTACCCGAACCCGAAAAGCCGGTGAAGAACACGGTAAAGCCCTGCTGGCTGCGTGGTGGTTTGGTTTTGCGCAACTCGGCCACGACCTCGGGGAAGCTGAACCATTCGGGGATTTCCAGTCCTTCGGCCAAACGGCGGCGCAGTTCGGTGCCCGAGATGTTCAGGATCGTGACATTGTCCTTGTCGAGGATCTCGTCATTCGGTTCGTACTGGGCGCGTTCCTGCACATAAACCATGTGCTTGAAGTCGACCATCTCAACGCCGATTTCATCTTGGTATTTGCGGAACAGATCCTGCGCGTCATAGGGGCCGTAGAAATCTTCACCTTGGCTGTTCTTGCCAGGGCCAGCATGGTCGCGGCCAACGATGAAATGGGTGCAGCCGTGGTTGGCGCGGATCAGACCATGCCAAACGGCCTCACGTGGGCCAGCCATGCGCATCGCCAGGTTAATCAGCGACATCGAGGTGGTCGAGGCCGGGTATTTGTCCAGCACCGCCTCATAGCAGCGCACGCGGGTGAAGTGGTCCACGTCGCCCGGTTTGGTCATGCCGACAACCGGATGGATCAGCAAGTTGGCCTGCGCCTCTTTCGCGGCGCGGAAGGTCAGTTCCTGATGGGCGCGGTGCAGTGGGTTGCGGGTTTGGAACGCAACTATGCGGCGCCAGCCTAGCTTGCGGAAATAGGCGCGCAGCTCGTTCGGAGTATCTCTGCGGCCACGGAAATCATAGTGAACGGGCTGCTGAATGCCGACAACGGGACCGCCCAGATAGACCTTGCCTGCCACGTTATGCAGGTAGTTGACGGCCGGGTGCGCGTCGTCATCCGCGCCAAAGACCTTCTCGGCCTCGCGCGATTTGTCAGGGGTCCAGCGGTCGGTCACGGTCATGGTGCCGAGGATCACACCCTCTTGGTCGCGCAGGGCAATATCTTGGCCCAGCTCGATGCTTTCGGCGAATTCTTCGCTCACATCCAGTGTGATCGGCATCGGCCACAGCGTGCCGTCAGCCAAACGCATGTTCTCGACCACGTTGTCGTAGTCGGCTTCGCTCAGGAACCCTTTCAGCGGGTTGAAGCCGCCATTCATCAGCAGTTCCAGATCGCAGATCTGGCGCGGAGACAGGTCATGGCTGGTCAGATCCGCTGCCTCAACCTTCAGCTTCTGGGCCGAGTCATAAGAGACGTAGAGTTCGGGAATGGGGGCGAGATTGCTTAACATTGTCATCGGAATTCTCTTGTCGATGTGATGATGCGCCAGTGTGATTTTGGCATTTGAAACGGCATGTGCCCCGCCACTGAGTCAGAGTCCACAGGGTCAGATAAAACTAAGGAGGATATGAGCGGTTTTTCTTGTGATTGGAAGAATTTTCCAATTCGGCGGAAAACGGGCGATCAAAGTTCCGGCAATCTAGCGCAAACGTGCCACAGTAAGTATGCGTGTTCCTGTTGTCTCAGGCCTTTTCAAGTTCCGAAGCGCGGAGCACTGGCAGGGCTGGAACAGGCTCGGACACGCCGCGCAGTCTGAAGGGTTGGATGCGATCGTCCGAGATGTCCATCTCGGCGGCCTGTAGCAGCTCGGCCGACACCAGAAGCTCAACCCCCAGCGGTTTTGTTTCAGCCTCAAGCCGGCTGGCGACGTTCACCGCGTCCCCGATGATGGTTTGCGCGGCATGACCGGCCGCGCCAATTTCCCCAAGCACCAGATCGCCCAGATGCAGCCCCATGCCGATGCGGATATGCGGGCTGTCTTCGGATGAAAGCTGTCGGTTAAACTGTTCCAGCGCATGGCTGATCTCAATTGCCGCTTTCAGACCGGCGCGGGCGGAATGCTGGGGGTCGGGCTTGTCAAAAACCGCCAGCAGCCCATCCCCCATGTATTTGTCGACGACCCCGCCCTGAGAGGTGATCGAAGGCACAATCGCGTCAAAGAACCGGTTTAGCAGGAACACGATGTCATATGGCAATTGCCCCGCGGTGCGGGCGGTAAAGCCGCGCATGTCCAGAAACAGCACGGCCAACTGACGTTCCTGCCCCTGACTTGCATGAGCCCGGTCGTGCTTGCCGTCGGGACGGAAAACCCGAAAGACCTTTACCGGCTCGGTCGGGCGCATCTGACAGGCCAGGCGCGTCTGGGCCGAGGCCCCTACGGCGGCCAGACTGCGGGCTTCGATTTCGCTGGGCGGGGGCAGGTGATCTCCACCATCCTCAACGATCACGCGGCAGGTGGTGCAGCGGCCCTTGCCGCCACATAGGGCGGCATGCGGAATTCCGTTGGCCTGAGACATCTCAAGCAGCGTCATGCCCTTCTCGGCAAAAACCTCGGGGCCACGGGCATAGGTCACCTGTACAGAGTGCCGACGACGCCACAGCTTGCGGCCAAGATAGAAGGCCGCCGTGGCCCCGAGCGCGGCCCAAAACCCCGTCATGGCGTTGTCTTCGACGCGGAACATGGCCTCGAAGGCCTCGGCCGAGGGCCAGTTATAGTGTTCGATATATTGTTCGCGCAGGAAGTCATCGGAAAAATCGGCCCAGATCCGGCGCCCCTCGGTCAGCACACCGGCCAAGGCGAAACAGGGGACAAAGACCGCAATACCGATCAGGTAGGGCAGGGTCTTGCCCCACCACGTGGTCAGCCGCAGCCACATGTGCAACCCGATGCAGCCATGTACCCACACGATCAGCAAAAGCAGGCTTTGCATCCAAATAGCAGAGCTTGGCCACATCAGGATGATGATATAACCCATTTCGTCATTCACATCGTAGATCTCATGCGCGTATCGCGTGTGAATAATGTGGACGATCAGCTGGATCGGGATCAGCAGCCCCAGCACGATTTGCAGGGCTGAGGTGAACGGCATGCGCAGGGTCCGTCGCTGTATGATCGACGTTAGCGCAAGGCCCGAGTGCACGATCAGCGCAAGGTAGAGAAGCGCGCTCATGGCGTCGTGGCGGGTTACGGCCTTTCGACCATCTTGCATGCCATGCAGATAGTCGGTGTGAAACAGGCCTAGGCCGATGTTCAGAAAGTGGAAGAAGGCAAAGACAAAAAGGACCAGCCCGCTGCCGATCCTAAGCCGGGTTGACCACCCGCCACGCCAAAGAGCGTTGTCCGTTGTGACCACGCGCGACCCTCATGTTTTGCACCAGTGTGAGGCCGCGCGGGGACAGGGTCAAGCCGGTGTGACCTGACCCGGTGGCCCCTCAGTCCTGTTCGGCCAGAAAGCGTTCGGCATCCAGGGCGGCCATGCAGCCCATGCCTGCGCTTGTGACGGCCTGACGGTAGATGTGATCTGTCAGGTCACCGGCTGCGAAAACGCCCGGAACCGAGGTCTCGGTCGATCCCGGCTTTGTCACGACATAGCCGCCCATATGGGTTTCCAGCGTGTCCTTGACCAATTCATTGGCTGGGGCATGGCCGATGGCGACAAAAACGCCCTTGCACGGGATCTCAGAGACCTCGCCTGTTTTCACGTTCTTGACACGCACGCCTTCGACGCCCAGGGGCGCGTCGGTCCCGATGACCTCGTCCAGTTCGTGGAACCAGAGCGGTTCGATCTTTTCATTCTTCATCAGGCGATCTTGTAGGATCTTTTCCGCCCGCAACTCGTCGCGGCGGTGGATCAGGGTCACCTTGCTGGCGAAATTGGTGAGGAAAAGCGCTTCTTCCACGGCGGTGTTGCCACCACCGACTACAACGATCTCTTGCCCGCGATAAAAGAACCCGTCGCATGTCGCGCAGGCCGAGACGCCGAAGCCTTTGAATTTCTCTTCCGACGGCAGGCCAAGCCATTTGGCCCGCGCGCCGGTTGCGAGAATGACCGCGTCAGCGGTGTAAACCGTGCCGCTATCCCCTTTTGCGGTGAACGGACGTGTCGAGACATCCAGATCACTGATGATATCGCCGATGACCTCACAGCCCATTGCCTTGGCGTGGTCCTGCATGCGGACCATCAGATCGGGGCCTTGTACCTCGGTATCGCCGGGCCAGTTTTCGACCTCGGTGGTGGTTGTCAGCTGGCCGCCGGGCTCGATCCCTTGCACCAGAATGGGTTCCAGCATCGCGCGGCTTGCATAAACCCCGGCTGTATAGCCTGCGGGCCCCGACCCGATGATCAGAACCTTGGTGTGTCGTGTGTCGGCCATGGTACCCTCGCTCGAACTGCCTGAATTGGGCCTTTTACCCGTCGCAAGGATATAGCGATGGGCGGGCACGGCTTAAAGCCCCTTCATGAAGGGAACCTGATATGCCTTATCGGAATGACCCTGCGCAAATGAGCGATTTGAAAACAAAGAAAATTGCGCAGCTGCGAAACATTATTGCGCGTGGGCTGGGTGCTGATATAAGAACCGAAAAATCAGGAGCGTTTTATGGTCACGACCCGGCTGGATGAAATTGATCGCAAGATTCTGGCGGAATTGCAGGCGGACGGTCGCATGACCAACGTGGAACTGGCCAAAAGGGTCGGTATCTCGGCCCCTCCGTGCCTGCGCCGCGTGCGCACGTTGGAGGAATCGGGTTATATCACCGGCTACCACGCCGAGGTGAACGCCCGCGAGCTTGGGTTCGAGGTTCAAGTCTTTGCGATGGTTGGATTGGACAGCCAGGCAGAATCGGAACTCAGCGCGTTCGAGGCGCAATGCGGAAAATGGCCGCTGGTCCGTGAGTGCCACATGCTGAACGGCGAGGTCGACTTCATCCTGAAATGCGTCGCGCCCGACCTCAGCAGTTTTCAGCAGTTCCTGACCGGAGAATTACTGACCACGCCAAACGTGGCCAGCGTCAAGACATCGCTTGTTATCCGCGGCGCAAAAGACGAGCCAGGCGTCCCGTTCGATGTATTGGAAGACCGAATGAACCGTTCGGCGTAAACCACATCCGTCGTGTTTCTGTCGGGCAGGGTGGCAGCATAGCCACCACCGCCAGGGTCAAAGCCCATCCTATCAAAATCTGCATAAAGCCCCCACTCTGCAGTACTCTTTAACACTTCACGCCGATATCGCGTCGATCTCTCCGTCTCCGGCGCGCGGCATAAGCAACGGGCCAAAATCGTTCAACGATTCGATATGCGCGAACAGGTTCAGATAGATCGACCGTAACGAATGGCTGATCATGCGAACCGCATTAGCACCTGGATGATAGGTTTCAAAGGGCAAGCCGTCTACACGGATGACCGAGTGTTTTTCCAGGCAAATGTGAAACAATTCTACCGGAGTTGGAGGCATTGTTTCCACAACACCCATTCCGTCCTGAAATTCGGCGACAGGCGTCAGAATCGGTGACCCGCCATGCAGGCGCCGCAAATGGGCTGGCGTGCCAAGCAGGCGCGCGGCAGGTCCGGCAATCACGCCGGACATTGGCTTTTGCATGCCAAATGTATCAGCCATGATGCGGGTCAACGGACGGGTGCGCCCGCGGGAGTCCTCGCGGCCCGGTATCAGCGTCACCGAGCCCTTCCACAAAACGGTCTCGGAGGTCCCATCCTGCGTCAGTACCGTGTCGCCGGGCAGCAGGTCTTCGATCGCCATGGGCCCTTGTTCGGTTTCCACAAGCGACCCCCGTGAGAAGGCGCAAAAGGCGTCCTCGAACATAGGCAGGGCAGGTGCGATATGCCGGGTTTGCGCAATGTCTCCGTTTTTGAGCAGAGCGCTCACTTCGTAACGACGCAGCTGGGCTTTCTGTTTTGTAGTCGACCGCGGAGTGTCGCGGAGCAATGCCGAGGTTTCGACAGCATTTCTGGCAGCAATGGCCAGTGATTTTGGAATAGTCATAAATATTCCGTTCCTTTTAGAACCGGATCAGACGGGGCATACCCCCATGCAGGCCCATCTGTCGGTTCGGTTCTTTGTCTTGAAATAAATGGGTAACCCCTGGGCACCGGCGATGGCCGCAGCGCACAGCGAAGCAATTTCGCATTCCATTGGTCAATCCATTGACCCCCCAGACAAACTCGTACTGCGTGGGCGAAAATGCCCACAAACACGCTCCGAACTCAGGATGCAGTTTTTGTTGCATCCCACGCACATCGGACCGGAGCACTACCCGGTGCGCGTCTACCAAATGGAACCGGCAGCTTGGTTCCGTTGGCTTTCTGTTTCAGCGTTGCGTCGCGAGACGGCGTGCAACCCTGACAGAATGGCTTGAAACTCGCTTCCATGGCATGTCCAGTTTCGGGTCCTGTGCGGCCTGAATGACCGCGCTGAGAAAGCGAGATTTCTGTTTCATTTTCTGGTCCTGCTCGATCGGAGGTCTGAGCCTCATTCAGTGTGTGTAGACTTAATGTGCCGCAGGTTTGCGGCAGGGATAAGGCTTAACCGGGATCAAAAACGGACAAAAAATAAAGGTTGGCGGTTCCTCTGTTCGAGGTGCCAGCATTCATTTGTCGGCAAAGACAGATAACCTTCTGAGTACTGGCACAAAATTCACTACGATTCTGTGTCAGGTAAACACAATAAATGTGGCGGAAAGGTGGCGGTTTTGCCTTAATTGGGACCTAATCTACAATCTGATCGCCGAAATCAACCGCCCGTAATCCGCCTCTTTGGCGTGTGTTGTCCGGCGGTACGAATAAAAGCGATCCGGATCGGAATAAGTACAGTGCCGGGTCCATTCTGCCTGCCCAACACCCGCTTGACGCAGTTTATGCAGACCAAAGGCTGGCAAATCAAATTGCATCCGGTCCTCGGTGCCATTGGCGAAGAATCGGCTGTTTTCTGGAGACTCCGCCATGAACGCATCCAAAAACTCGGGGCCGACCTCATAGGCCGCCTGCGAAATGGATGGCCCGATCACGGCACGCGTGTTTTCGCGCGTGGCCCCCAGTGCTTCCATCGCGTCCAATGTGGCCTCCAACACGCCGTCCAAAGCGCCACGCCAGCCAGCATGGGCGGCGCCGATCACGTTCGCGTCAGGGTCGCAGAAAAGCACGGGCTGGCAGTCCGCGGTCAGAATTGTCAGAGCCAACCCGGGCGTGGCGGTCACAAGCGCATCCGCTTTGGGCTTGTCACCCGCAAGGGGCGCATCCACCGTCAGCACATCGGGCGAATGAACCTGATGAATACCAACCAGCGCCTCTGGCGTGACATCCATTGCGTCAGCAACCCGTCGGCGATTCAGGGCGACGATCTCGGTCTGATCGGATGATCCATAACCGCAGTTCAATCCCGCGAAGACGCCCGAGGATGCGCCGCCTCTACGGCTGAAAAAGCCGTGTTTTACGGGGGCCAGCATATCCGACGTGAGAATTTCCAAGGTCATGGTTCAAGTCCCGGTGGAGGCGCAGCTTGGGGCGGGTAGAGGCCCAGCACTTTGAACAGATTTCCCATTTCATCGGGATGCGTCAACCGGCGATGTGCGGCCACCAGTTCATCAAGCTTGGAGCCGCCTATACCCTTGGCCAGAGCCTGTGCACGAGCGGTGATTCCCAGACGTTCCAGAAAAATACCCTGTGGTGTCAGGCGGGTATGAGCACAGCCTGCCGCCTTTGCTGCCAGCGCCAGGGGCTCAAAATCCACATGCGCGGTCAGGTCTGCCTGACCGGGGGTTTGCAGAGGGTCCACACGCTCATGCGCCTTTAGGGCCTGAAGCGTATCGCCAAGCGAGCGCCAGTCACCATAGTCCACAATCAGAGCGGCCCCTCCGTTCTGCGCGATTCGGCTGGCGATGATGGTTAGAATCGGAATGGCAGGCGCGCAGAGTTCGACGAGATCCCCGTTTCGCGTATCGGACAGACGGTCCTGTAGCGCCGCTTGTGGTCCGGCCGGGCCAAGGCCAAAACTCAGCGCGCCATCGGCCTCTCCGATCAATCGTTCGCGCCAAGCAGGGCCGTCGCGCAGGAATTGGCGGATGGGGAGCGCGTCAAAGAACTCATTCGCCACCAGAAACACCGGCAAGTCCGGCAATTCCGCCACATCGCTGATCCACTGCGGGTTGTGATCTTTCAGGGTTGCCTTTTGCACGTTGCGGAGCGTTTCCGAGGCTTCCAGCAGAACAACCTTGGCCGCCGCATGGAAACCGGGTACCGAGCGGGTCGCCCGCAGGATATCCGCCATCAGCGTACCGCGACCCGGTCCGAGTTCGGCGAGCGCAAACGTGGATGGCTGCCCCTGATCCATCCAGCTTTGCGCCAGTGATAGGCCGATCAACTCGCCGAACATCTGACTGATTTCCGGTGCAGTTGTGAAGTCCCCCTGCGCGCCGAACGGATCGCGCGTTGAGTAATAGCCCAAAGTTGGGTTTAGCAGGCATTCGGTCATGTAGTCGGCCAGCGTCATCGGGCCGTCTTGCCGGATTCGGGCGATCAGAAGATCGTGCAGGCTCATGCCGTTCGCCGGACGCGCAGGGCGAACCATAGCCCAAGAGCGATCATCGGCAGGGACAGGATTTGCCCCATTGTTAGGCCGTAGCCGCCGATATGCCACGCCAGCCCAAGCGGGTTGCCGGGCGAGATGAACTGCGCGTCGGGCTGCCGGACAAACTCGACCACGAAGCGGGACGCCCCGTAGCCTGCCAGGAAAACACCCATGATCAGGCCGGGTTTCCGGAACGCGCCGCGCCGATAGGCCAACCAAAGAAGGACTGCGCCCAATAGGACACCCTCTAGCGCGGCTTCGTATAGCTGCGAGGGGTGACGGGCACACATACCGGCCACGACGCCTGGGCAGTCCTGCGCTGCGAAGCCGGGAAAAATCACGGCCCATGGCAGCTCGCTTGGTCGGCCCCAAAGCTCGGCGTTGATGAAATTGGCAAGCCGCCCCAGCAACAGGCCGGGCGGGACGGTGTAGGCCACCAAATCGCCTAGCGACAGGGTCGGAATGTTGTGACGGCGACCATAGAGGTATGAGGCGACGATCACCCCCAGCAGCCCGCCGTGAAAGGCCATGCCGCCTTGCCAGACCTTCAGGATATCCGCCGGATGCGACAGGTAGTAGGCCGGTTGATAAAACAGCACAAAACCCAGCCGGCCGCCCAAAATCACACCGATAATGATCCAGGTCAGCAGGTCATCCAGCTGCTCTGGCTTCATGGGTGGCGTCTCATTGCGCCAAAGGGCCGGACGCCGCAGGGCCATCACGGCCAGACGCCAGGCAATCAAAATGCCGACAATATAAGCCAGCGCGTACCACCTGAGCGCGAATTCTATCCCGAACAATGGGATCGAGAACAGCTCGGGCGACAGATCGGGGAAATTCAGAACAGCCTGCATGTGCGTCTCATTGCCCGGGGTTTGCAGGGCAAGTCAACCTTGAGCCTGCGCCATTCCTTCCCCATATAGGATACAACCGCGATTTCGGAGAAAAGCCATGCAAACCCGCAACAAGATCCTCGACGACGTTTCACAGCTGATGACCAACGCCATGGGAGTGGCGCAGGGCGCACGCGAAGAGGCCGAGAATGCGATGAAGTCGATGATCGACCGTTGGCTGGCCGACCGCGATTTCGTAACGCGTGAAGAATTCGACGCTGTTCGCGCCATGGCCCAAAAGGCCCGTGAAGAGAACGCCGCGCTTGAGGCGCGTATCGCCGCGCTTGAGGCGAAACTGGACAAATAACGCCCATTTCCAAATTTTGAAGACAAGTTTAGCGCCGCGCAATCCAAGGTCGGGTTGTGCGGTGTTGTGTATCATGCCGCCTTGCAGAAATTAATCAAGACAAAGCTGCACAAGACGCCAATATTTTGATCGTCGTTGCCGACTGTCCACAACTTATTGCTGTTGTCCCCAAGAAATGGGGTTGTCAGACACCCTCTCGCGGCGCACCATATTTGGTGCAGGCCTAAGGGGGAAGCCCGGCTTGTAGAGCAGGCAACTAGCGCTGGGGCGCTGCCAGCCCCGAAATGCTAGAGAGTAGTGAGGTGGCATTATGGCCCTTTCCGAGCAGTTTCTCGAAGAAGACCTTCATCCAATCGATATTGTTGAACATCTGGCCGAACATCACGACTGGGATTTTGACCGCATCGGTGACGATCAGATCGCCATGGCCGTCGAAGGACAGTGGCGAACCTATTCGATCACGTTGGCCTGGTCCAACTATGACGAAACGCTGCGCATGGTTTGCTCATTCGAGATGGAGCCTCCGGCCGAGCGTGAGAGTGAGCTGTATGAGCTGCTCAACAAAATGAATGATCAGTGCTGGGCGGGCGCGTTCACCTATTGGGCGAACCAGAAGCTGATGGTCTATCGCTACGGCCTGGTTCTGGCCGGTGGTCAGACCGCAAGCCCCGATCAGATCGACACGATGATCAACGCCGCGGTGTTGAGCGCCGAGCGCTACTACCCGGCGATTCAGCTGGTCACCTGGGGCAATCGCGATCCGGAAGAGGCGATGCAAGTCGCCATTGCAGAGGCCTACGGCCGAGCGTAAACCTTTGCCCTGAACCGTTGAATAGGGGAGGGGCACAGATGGACATGTCGCGCGTGGCCGAGCAGGGCCTTGTGTTATTGGGTTGCGGAAAGATGGGATCCGCGATGTTGGCGGGTTGGCTGGATCACGGTCTGCCCGCCGCTTCCGTTTGGGTGATTGATCCTTACCCCTCGGACTGGCTGAAAGCGCAGGGCGTCAACATCAACACGCCACTGCCCGAATCCACCGCAGTCGTGTTGGTGGCCGTCAAACCGCAAATGATGGGTGAGGCGCTGCCTGCGATCCAGACTCTCGGTGGCGGTGGCAGCCTGTTCGTTTCCGTTGCAGCGGGCACCTCGATTGCAACGTTCGAAGACGTGCTGGGCGAAGGCACCCCGATTGTGAGGGCAATGCCGAACACACCGGCGGCGATCCGTCAGGGTATCACGGCGATGATCGGCAACGCACATGTGTCCGGTGACGATTTGGACCTCGCGGAAAACTTGCTGTCGGCGATAGGCGAGACCGTGCGTCTGTCGGACGAGGCTCAGATAGATGCGGTCACCGGGGTTAGCGGTTCTGGCCCGGCCTATGTATTCCACTTGATCGAAACGCTGGCCGCCGCAGGGCAGGCGCAGGGTCTGCCGCATGAGCTGGCCATGAAACTTGCGAAATCCACGGTAGCAGGTGCCGGTGCCTTGGCCATGGCCGCCGAGGAAGACCCCTCGCAGCTGCGGGTCAACGTGACCTCGCCCAATGGCACTACACAGGCCGCGTTAGAGGTTCTGATGCACGAAGCAGAGGGTTTCCCGAATCTACTGCACCGGGCCGTCAAGGCTGCGACCGACCGTTCCAAGGAGTTGGGCCGTGAGTGAGATTTCCTTCGACGACTTCCTGAAAGTCGACATCCGCGTCGGTGAGGTCATCCGCGCCGAGCCCTATCCCGAAGCCCGCAAGCCCGCGATCAAGATGTGGATCGATTTCGGCGACGAAATTGGTGAGCGCAAGACCTCGGCCCAGATCACCGCGCATTACGATCCGTCGACGCTGATCGGCAAACAGGTGATGGCTGTGATCAACTTCCCGCCGCGCCAGATCGGGAAATTCATGTCCGAGGTTCTGGTGCTGGGCCTGCCGGATGAAAAAGGTGAGATCGTGTTGATCGGCCCGGATGGCAAAGTCCCCGTTGGCGGAAGGATGCACTGATGAAACTCTGGATCACGCGCTCGATGACTTCAGCGGTCGAAGAACGGGCAGCCGCGGAGTTCGATGTTGAGATTCGCCCCGCAACCACTTCGCTTTCCGAGGATGAGATGGTGAGGGCGTTGCAGGAGTATGACGTGGTTGTGCCCACTCTGGGCGACCTATTCTCGGCGCAGATCTTCGCCAAAGTGCCCGAGCCGCGCTGCAAGCTGTTGGCCAATTTCGGCGTCGGCTACAATCACATCAATGTCGAGGCCGCGCGCGCCTTGGGCATTGCCGTCACCAACACGCCCGGAGCGGTCACAGATGCGACCGCCGATATCGCCATGACCTTGCTCCTCTCGACCGCGCGGCGCGCGGGTGAGGGGGAGCGTTTGGTGCGGGCTGAACACTGGCAGGGTTGGCATCCCACCCAGATGCTGGGGCATCATGTCACCGGCAAGCGGGTCGGCATCGTAGGCATGGGCCGCATCGGCCAAGCCATCGCGCGGCGCTGTCACCTCGGGTTCGGCATGCAGGTCGCTTATCAATCCCGCAGTGCCAAGCAGCTGGATTTTGAGGCCGAGTTCATCCCCGATCTCTCGGCACTTGCGGCCTCGGTCGATTTTCTGGTTCTGGCCGTTCCGGGCGGGGCAGAAACGCGCCATCTGATCAATGCCGCAGTGCTTGAGGCCATGAACCCCTCGGCCATTCTGGTAAACATCGCGCGGGGTGAGGTGGTAGATGAGGCCGCTCTGATCAGCGCGCTGCAAGCAGGGCAGATCGCCGGGGCCGGGCTGGATGTCTACGAGTTCGAGCCGGCCGTGCCAAAGGCACTGCGCGAGATGCAGAACGTCACCCTGCTGCCGCATCTGGGCACCGCCACCGAAGAGGTTCGGACCGGAATGGGGCATATGGCTCTGGACAATGTGGCCGCCTTCGTCGCCGGGCATGACCTGCCGAATCCGGTCTAGTCGCCGACCGCCTCGCGCCAGTGTTTACGGCAGAGCGAGACATAGGTCTCGTTCCCGCCGATCTGAACCTGAGCACCCTCGGTGATGGCGCGGCCGCTCTCGTCCTGCCGAATCACCATCGTGGCCTTGCGTCCGCATTCGCAGATGGTGCGGACCTCGCGCATCTCATCGGCCAAGGCCAGCAGGGCGGCTGAGCCGGGGAAGAGTTTGCCCTGGAAGTCTACCCTTAGGCCATAAGCCAGCACCGGGAGCTTCAGGTCATCCACGGCGCGGGCCAGTTGCCAAACCTGATCCTCGGACAGGAACTGGGCCTCGTCCACAAAGACACAGGCGATCTGATCGGCCTTCTGGCGCTTTTCGATCATGGCAAAAACGTCATCGTCTGGGCGGAAGGTATCGGCTTCTTCGGAAATCCCGATACGCGAGGCGATCCGCCCCACACCGGCGCGCCCGTCCACGGCAGCGGTCATCAGATAGGTCTTCATGCCGCGCTCACGGTAATTGTGCGAGGCCTGCAGCAATACGGTCGATTTGCCCGCATTCATGGTCGAGTAGTTGAAATACAGTTTAGCCATGCGGCGGGTCTAAAGCGCCGACGCCAATCGAACAACCCATCAATCTTTCAGGGGGAAGCGACGTCGCCGTTACCATTGCAGAGGCCGAGCAGATGCTCTTTGGGGATGGAACCTTGCGCATGCAACAGCGACGCCATCGGTCAACATGTGACCAAAACGGAGTGAGGCTGAACAATATTGCCTCACGATTACTCATTACCGGCACTGAACGGCCGCCACTCACTCACAAAACCCTCGCATATCTGAGGGATAGTCAATTTATGGCATTTCAATTATGACTCGGTTATGGGAAATTTCCCTATGCTTTCCCCCAAAACGGATAGAAGGGGCGGCGCGTGCAGGTAGCAAAGGTAGAACTATGGCAGATATCGGGGCCTATCTTAAGAAACACACCGAAGCCTTGGTGAAAGATGTCGGGATCGAAGCCGCGTGTGAGATCACGGGCAAATCCAAGGCGACGCTCGGCCGCTACTATTCGGATAATTCGGAGCACGCGGATCGGTTCATGCCCGTTGACGCAGTGGCACGGCTAGAGAATGCGGCTAACTATCCGCATGTTACCTCGGCGCTGGCGGACCTGAAGAACATCACTCTGTCCTACGGGGATCGCAACACGGATTCTCCGCGTACAGGTGGCGTAAACGCTGATGTCATCGCCCTGAGCCAGCGGTTTGCCATGCTGATGACCGAGTATCAGGCGGCCATCGAAGACGGGATCATCACCGTCAACGAAGCCAAGCGCCTGCTGAAGGAAACCAGCCTTTTGCAGCAGGTTCTGATTGAGATGAAACTGCATCTCGAAGAAGAAAGCGTCAGTTAAAAGCTGGCATCGGGCGCCTTTTGGACGTCGTTGTTTGAACGCACTGACTGCGCTGCCACCTGACGGCTTCTCCAATACAGCGTCGGATCAGGATTTCCGTTTCACGATGACGGACCCAACCGAATAGCCAGCCCCGAACGAGCAGATCAGCCCGATATCCCCGTCCTCAAGGTCGTCGGAGTATTTGGAGAAGGCGATAATCGACCCGGCTGAGGAGGTGTTGGCATAATCCTGCAAGATGTTGGGTTGCTCACCCGCCTCGGGCACACGTCCAAGGACCTTCTTGCCGATGAAATCGTTCATGGTCTTGTTGGCCTGATGCAGCCACAGGCGTGTCAGGTCGTCGCTGCTGATGCCCTCGGCCTCCATGTGGTCGCTGATATGCTGGCTGACCATGGGGAGCACTTCCTTGAAGACCTTGCGCCCGTTCTGCATGAACTGCATGTCGCGCCGGTCGATCATCCCATCAGGTCGTGAGCGGCGTAGAAAGCCGTTATTGTTGCGGATATTGTTCGAGAAACTCGTGGCGCAGCGGGTCGACAGGACCTCAAAATGCGGGCCTTGCGCGTCTTCGATGCGTTCGATCAGGGTGGCCGTGGCCACGTCGCCGAAGATGAAATGACAATCCCGGTCGCGCCATTCCAGGTGGCCCGAGCAGATCTCGGGGTTCACCACCAATGCGGCCCGAACCGAACCCGACCGCACCATATCCGCCGCCGCCTGAATGCCAAATGTGGCCGAGGAACAGGCGACATTCATGTCAAAACCAAAGCCATTGATGCCCAGAGCCTGCTGTATCTCGATGGCGATGGCCGGGTAGGCGCGTTCGTGGTTCGACGCCGCGCAGATCACCAGATCGACATCTGCCGCTGTCCGACCAGCCTGCGCCAGAGCTTTGTTGCAGGCATCCACCGCCATTTCGGTCATGATCCCCGGCTCGTCATCGCTGCGCTGGCGCAAAGCGGGGTGCATGGTGTCGGGGTCCAGCACGCCGGATTTATCCATCACATAGCGGTTTTCGATGCCGGACGCCTTGACGATGAACTCCTCGGAGGAATGCTGCATCGGCTCCATCTGCCCGGCCTCGATTGCCTGGGCGTTCTCTGCATTCACCTTGTCGGCATAGGCGTTGAAGGCTTGCACCAGCTCGGCATTGGTGATGACGTTTTCCGGCGTGAAAACGCCTGTACCGGTGATTGCAGGGATATACATGGCAAGTCCTGAACGTTTTGGATTTGCTCAAAATGCAGTCACAGGGGCATTTGATCAAGTCTTGGTTACCCGAGGGAAGCTAGGCCCGAGGATGATTCTCCACTTCAGTTATTGAATAGTTCATAATTTGAAGTATATGACCCGCAACGACGTCTCGGAGTCTCTTCAATGTCAGACAGTATCAGCGACAGGCTTGGCCGCCTGAGCCCTGAAATTCAGGCCATCATGGGCGTCTATGCTCTCTATTGGAAACTCGAAGAGACCTTCGACACCATCGAAACTGACCTGAGCCACCCGGAATGCCATATGCTGATCAAGCTAGATGAACCCAAGAGAATGGGTGTTCTGGCAGCCGATATGCTCAGCGTGCCATCCACCATTACGGCCACTGCGGATGCTCTGGAAGAAGCTGGCTATCTGGCGCGCCAGCGCGATCCCAACGATCGCCGTGCCTGGTTGCTGGTGCTGACCGAACAAGGTGAGAGCGCGCGAGATATGTTGGTGTCAGCAGCCGGTGATCTGTTTCACAAGGCCTCTGGCCTGAACGCAGAAGAAACAGCCGAGTTCGCTCGGATGGCGAGCAAGATTCGTGACAACGTACTGAAAACGGGAATTCCCGAGGGATTGAAGAAATGAAACAGCTGACTTCTCTGGGCCTGCTATTGGCCGTTTTGGCGACGCCGCTTGTCGCGCAAGAGACCGCGAAACCGGTCAAGCTAATGCAGGTGCAGGAAACGGCTCCGGGTTTCACTCGACAGTTTTTCGGCCGCGTCGCTGCGCGTCAGACCGTTGATCTGGCATTTCAGGTTCCAGGGCAGATTGTTGAGATGCCTGTCACCGAAGGGTTCGTCATCCCGAAGGACGGTCTGATTGCCCGACTGGATCAGGAACCGTTCGAACTCAGGCTGGATCGCGCCCGCTTGCAGAAAGAACAAGCTGACCGAACCGTCGCGCGCCTGTCGCGGTTGCGCGGCACGACCGCCAGCCAAGTGGCGGTCGATGATTCCGAAACCGAAGCGCAACTGGCCGCTATCGCCCTCCGCGACGCGGAATACGAGCTGGAACACGCAACGCTGACGGCGCCGTTCGACGCGCTTGTATCAAGCCGCGCAGTTGAGGCCTTTACCACCGTGTCGGCGGGAACTCCGATCGTGCGCATCCACGACATGTCGGAACTTCGGATCGAGGTGGACGTCCCCGAGATCCTGTTCCAACGCTCGGGTCAGCAGGATGACATCACGATCACGGCCAAATTCCCCGTAAGCGACGAAGTTTTTCCGCTGGAAATCCGTGAGTTCGACGCTGAGACCTCGAGTGTTGGGCAGACATTCCGCATTCAGTTCGGCCTGACCCCGCCTGAGGGGCTGCAGATTCTGCCCGGCTCGTCCGTGTCGGTGAACGTGCATGTCAGGGATGGCCGCACGGGGATCGTTCTGCCGGCGTCAGCCATCGTCGCTGGCGCGGATGGCGCGCTGGGCGTGATGGTCTTTTCTCCGGCTGGCGCAGACGAGGGCACGGTACGCCTTGCGCCCGTAACCATCGAACCAACGCAGACCGGCGAAGTCCGTGTTCTGACCGGCTTGTCAGACGGCGATGAGGTGGTTGTCGCAGGTGGCTCGGCGTTGACAGACGGCCAGAGCGTGCGCCGTTTCACCGGCTTCTCGAACTAAGGGGCGGGCTAATGAGAATTGCACGCGCATCTATCGACCGGCCGCTTTACACGTGGCTGATCATCCTGATCGCCCTGTTTGGCGGCATATGGGGCTTCCTTTCTCTGGGGCGCCTAGAGGACCCGGCTTTCACAATAAAAAACGCGGTGATCGTCACGCAATACCCCGGTGCCACAGCCGAGCAGGTGGCGCTGGAAGTCTCTGAGCCTCTGGAATCGGCGATCCAGCAAATGGGTGAGGTGGATACGATCACCTCGTTGAACCAGCCGGGGCAATCCCTGATCGAGGTTGAGATCAAATCCACATATGACGGCAGCGAATTGCCCGCCATCTGGACGCGCCTACGCGCCAAAGTGCGCGATGCGGCGCGGGGCCTGCCATCCGGTGTAAACCAGCCCTATGTCAATGATGGTTTCGGCGACGTGTTCGGCCTGTTCTATGCGGTAACCGCTGAAGGGTTCTCGGACGCAGAAAAGCACGAACTGGCGACGTTTCTGCGGCGTGAGCTGCTGACCGTCGACGGTGTTGCCGATGTCGAAGTTCAGGGCTTGCCGCAAGAAGCGATCTTCATAGAGCCGGATCTGTCCATCTCGGTGAACCAGAACGTCCCCATCCAAGCTATCAACGAGGCAATTGCCAACGCGGATTCGGTCAACTCCTCCGGCTCGGTTCGGTCCGAGAACGACCGCACCACCATTTTGACAGCCGAAGGGTCAGATAGCGTATCGGCCATCGCCGGATTGTCGGTCGGCTCGCAAGGGCAGGTAATCAACCTGTTTGACATGTCTAACGTTTACCGCGCCCGTCAGACCGACCCGGATATCATGATCCGTTTCGATGGGACCGAGGCCTTTACGCTGGGCATTGCCGGTTTGGCCGCTGAGAACATCGTCGAAGTCGGCAAGCGCGCGGATGCAAAATTCGCGGAGCTGGACACGCAAATTCCGTTTGGCGTGGAAATTCTGCCCATCTACCAGCAACACGTGGTGGTCGAGCAAGCCTCGAACGACTTCCTTGTGAACCTCGCCATGTCGGTGATCATCGTGGTCGCGGTTCTGGGCCTCTTTATGGGATGGCGCGCTGCCATTGTGGTCGGGACGACATTGCTTCTGACCGTGGTCGGGACGCTACTGTTCATGGCGCTGTTCTCGATTGAGATGGAGCGCATCTCGCTGGGTGCCCTGATCATTGCGATGGGGATGCTGGTGGACAACGCCATCGTTGTGGCCGAGGGCATGCAGATCGCGATGTTGCGCGGCAAATCCTCGCGCGATGCAGCGGATGAGGTGGCATCGAAAACGCAGATCCCGCTGTTGGGCGCGACGGTCATCGGCATCATGGCCTTTGCAGGCATCGGTCTCAGCCCCGATGCGACAGGAGAGTTTCTGTTCTCGCTCTTTGCGGTTATTGGGATCTCGTTGCTGCTCAGCTGGGTTCTGGCAATCACAGTAACCCCGATGTTGGCCCATTATTTCTTCAAGCAGGGCAAAGAGGGTGAAGTTGACGCTTATGGCAGCCTTCTGTTCCACGTTTACGGCGCGATACTGCGCTGGGCGTTGCGGTTCCGCTGGCTCGTTGTGGCCGGGCTGATCGCTGTGACGGTGGCCTGTTATGCGGGCTTCGGCCTGATGAAGCAGCAATTCTTCCCGGACTCGAATACGCCGCTGTTCTTTGTCCACTACAAGCTGCCTCAGGGCACACCAATCTCACGTACCTCTGCGGATATGGCAGTGGTAGAGGATTGGCTGGCCGAACGTGAC
The DNA here is from genome assembly GCF_056541705.1 of Ruegeria sp. AG1. Taxonomy (NCBI): domain Bacteria; kingdom Pseudomonadati; phylum Pseudomonadota; class Alphaproteobacteria; order Rhodobacterales; family Roseobacteraceae; genus Ruegeria; species Ruegeria sp. AG1. The sequence goes on from NZ_JBQFYU010000001.1 coordinate 172,442, forward strand.
GATGTGGTGTCCGTCACCACGTTTGTCGGGCAAGGCGCGACCCGTTTCATGCTGACCTACAGCGCTGAGGATCCGAACCCAAGCTACGGTCACATGATCATTCGGACGGAAACGCTTGAGGATATTCCAACGCTGCAGGCCGAGCTTGAGGCCTTTGGGGTGGCTCAGTTTCCTGAAAGCGAGTTTCGCACCAAACGGCTGGTCTTTGGTCCGGGTGGAGGCACGCCGATTCAAGCCCGCTTCTCGGGTAGCGACCCAGCCGTGCTGCGGCAGTTGGCTGACGAAGCGGTTCAACGCATGGCGGCTGCTACGCCGAACGCGCTGAACGTCCATCATGACTGGCGCGAGAAAGAGCTGGCGGTGCAACCGATCTACGCAACCGAACGTGCGCAGACAGCCGGTGTTTCGCGTGAAGATATTGCGGCCACGCTGCAATTCTCGACCGACGGCATTACCGGTGGCGTCCTGCGTGAGCGTGACCGCCTGATCCCGATCATTCTGCGCCGCCCTGCAGAGGGTGACTATTCGATCGTCGATCAGGTCGTGTATTCCGATCAGTCAGGCCAATTCGTGCCCATCGAACAGATGGTGGACGGGTTCGAATACCAGTTGCTCAACACCGAGGTCCACCGGCGCAACCGGGTTCTGACAATCACCGTTGGCGCGGATATCCCACCAGATGTGACCGCAGCGCAGGTGCATTCCGAAGTGCGCGCAACGATTGAAGAGATGGACCTGCCACCCGGCTATCGTATGGAATGGGGAGGTGAGTTCGAGGACTCGGGCGATGCCCAGGAAAGCCTTGGTAGGCAATTGCCACTGAGCCTGTTGATCATGGTGCTGATCTCGGTGCTGCTGTTCAATGCAATCCGCCAACCGGTCATCATCTGGCTTTTGGTTCCCATGTCTGTGAACGGTGTGGTGATCGGTTTGCTGGGCACCGGACTGCCGTTCACCTTTACGGCGCTTCTGGGTCTGCTCAGCCTGTCGGGGATGCTGATCAAGAATGGTATCGTTCTGGTCGAAGAGATTGACCTGGTCCGCGCGACGGGCAAACCGCTGCAGGAGTCGATCATCGAAGCATCCGTCTCGCGTCTGCGGCCGGTGATGCTGGCGGCGATTACAACGATCCTTGGGATGGCCCCGCTGCTGACCGACGCTTTCTTCGTCTCGATGGCAGTTACGATCATGGGCGGGCTGGCTTTTGCTACGGTCCTGACCATGGTCGCGGCCCCGGTCTTCTACCTGCTGTTCTTTCAGCGAGATGAGAAACGGCAAGCGGTTGCTGCTTAAATGAAAACCCCCGACCAACGACCGGGGGTTTTGCTTTTTCCTTGGTGCTGCAGGTCAGCCCTGCAGCGATTTCACCTCGACGTCACCTTCGGCCTGCGCCTTGATCGCCAACGCTGCTGCGTAGCTGGCGGCGGCGGTGGTGAAATAGGGGATCTTGTCATACAGAGCGATTGAGCGGATCGACCGGCTGTCTTCCACCGCCTGTGCGCCTTCGGTTGAGTTCATCACCAGCTGAACACCGCCGTCTTTCATCAGGTCAGTCACATCGGGGCGTCCCTCATAGACCTTGTTGACCACTTCGCAAGGTACGCCCTGCGTGTCCAACCAGGTTTGCGTGCCGCGTGTGGCGACCAGTTCAAAGCCCTGATCGACCAGAACGCGCGCGGCCTCCAACATGTCAGGCCCTTTGTCGGCGTCCTTGATCGAGATGAATGCGCGGCCGGATGAGGGCAGCACCATGCCAGCGCCTATCTGTGCCTTCAGGAATGCGCGCGGGAAGTCGCGATCCCAGCCCATGACCTCACCAGTCGAACGCATTTCCGGGCCCAGAATGGTGTCGACGCCAGGGAAGCGTGCGAAGGGCAGCACGGCCTCTTTGACCGAGAACCACGGCATGTCCGGGTCGGCCAGTGTCATCTGGTCGGCGATCTTGCTGTCGTCGACTGTCTTGTAGGGCGGGCGTTTCGGGAAGTCCGCCAGTTTCTCACCCGCCATGACCCTCGCTGCGATGGACGCAATCGCGCTGTCGGTGGCTTTGGCGACGAAGGGAACGGTACGCGAGGCGCGCGGGTTTACTTCGATCAGGTAGATCTCACCATCCTTGATTGCGAACTGAACGTTCATCAGGCCGACCACGTTCAACGCTTTGGCCAGTTTGAACGCCTGTTCTTTGATCTGCTCGATGATCTCTTTCGAAAGCGAATAGGGCGGCAGCGAACAGGCCGAGTCACCCGAGTGAACGCCTGCCTCTTCGATGTGTTGCATGATGCCTGCAACGTGAACGTCGGTGCCATCGCACAGAGCATCGACGTCCAGTTCCACCGCACCCGCCAGATAGCTGTCCAGCAGAACCGGGCTGTCGCCCGAGACCACAACAGCCTCGTTGATGTAGCGCCGCAGCTGATCCATATCGCGCACGATCTCCATCGCGCGACCGCCCAGAACGTAAGAGGGGCGGATCACCAGCGGGAAGCCGATTTCTTCTGCGATCTCAAGCGCCTGTTCATCGGTCGAAGCGATGCCGTTTTTCGGCTGTTTCAGGCCCAGATCGTTGACCAGCGCCTGGAAGCGTTCGCGGTCTTCGGCCAGGTCAATCGCGTCGGGCGTGGTGCCGAGGATCGGAATGCCTTCGGCCTCAAGCGCGTTCGCCAGTTTCAGCGGAGTCTGGCCGCCGAATTGGACGATCACACCGTGCAAGGTGCCGTTTTCCTGTTCTTTCGTCAGGATTTCCATGACGTGTTCAAAGGTGAGCGGCTCAAAATACAGACGGTCCGAGGTATCATAGTCGGTCGAAACCGTCTCGGGGTTGCAGTTGACCATGATGGTCTCATAACCCGCGTCGGTCAGCGCGAAGCAGGCGTGACAGCAGCAATAGTCGAACTCGATGCCCTGACCGATCCGGTTCGGACCACCGCCGAGGATGACGACCTTTTTGCGGTCGCTTGGACGCGCCTCGCATTCGACTTCACCCATCATCGGAGCTTCGTAGGTCGAGTACATGTAAGGTGTCTGCGCTTCGAATTCAGCGGCGCAGGTGTCAATGCGTTTGAACACGGCCTTGACGCCCAGATTGCGGCGGGCGCGGCGGACGTTGTCTTCGTCACGGCCGGTCAGGTTGCCCAGACGCGCGTCCGTAAAGCCCAGCATTTTCAGCTTGCGGATGCCGTCCTCGGTGACCGGCAGGCCGTCTTTGCGCACCTGACGCTCGGCCTCGATGATCTCGCGGATGCGGGCCAGGAACCACGGGTCGAACTTGGTGACGCCGAAGATTTCGTCATCGGACAGACCGTGGCGCATGGCCTGCGCGATGGTGCGCAGGCGGTCTGGGGTCTGTTGGCTGATCGCTTTGATCACGGCGGCCTTGTCGTCCGCTTCTTCCCAAACACCGACATTCAGGCCGGGGATTTCGATTTCGTCAAAGCCGGTCAGGCCCGATTCCATCGAGGCCAGAGCCTTCTGCATCGATTCGTGGATGGTGCGACCGATGGACATGGCCTCACCCACCGATTTCATAGCGGTGGTCAGGTAGGGTTCCGAGCCCGGGAATTTTTCGAACGCGAATTTCGGGATCTTGGTGACGACATAGTCGATGGTTGGCTCGAACGACGCGGGCGTGACTTTGGTGATGTCGTTGTCCAGTTCGTCCAGCGTGTAACCGACGGCCAGCTTTGCCGCGATCTTGGCAATCGGGAAACCGGTCGCTTTGGAGGCCAGAGCGGATGAGCGCGATACCCGCGGGTTCATCTCGATCACGACCATGCGGCCATCTTCTGGATTGATCGCCCATTGTACGTTCGAACCACCTGTCTCGACGCCGATCTCGCGTAGAACAGCGATCGAGCCATTGCGCATGATCTGGTATTCTTTGTCGGTCAGCGTCAGGGCAGGGGCCACGGTGATCGAGTCACCCGTATGCACGCCCATCGGATCTACGTTTTCGATGGAACAGACGATGATCGCGTTGTCGGCAGTGTCGCGCACCACCTCCATCTCGTATTCTTTCCAGCCCAGCAGGCTTTCATCGACGAGGATCTGATTAACCGGCGAAGCATCCATGCCCGAGCGGCAGAAATGGATATAATCCTCACGGTTATAGGCCACACCGCCGCCTGTACCGCCCAGAGTAAAGGCAGGGCGGATGATGGCGGGCAGGCCGATCTCTTCCAGCTCATCCAATGCCATCTGCACACCGGCATCCAAATCGGTGGAGCCGTCTTCGCGCTTGGGGGCGGTCACAATGGTTGCCTTGGGGTTTTCAAGACCCAGCCGGTCCATCGCCTCGCGGAACAGGGCGCGGTCTTCGGCCATTTCGATGGCGTCGCGTTTGGCGCCGATCATCTCGACGCCGAACTTGTCCAGAACGCCCATCTCTTCCAGCGCGAGCGAGGTGTTCAGGCCTGTTTGGCCTCCCATGGTGGGCAGAAGGGCATCGGGGCGCTCTTTCTCGATGATCTTGGCGACCACTTCGGGGGTGATCGGCTCAATATAAGTCGCATCGGCCAGACCCGGATCGGTCATGATCGTCGCGGGGTTCGAGTTCACCAGAATGACCCGGTACCCTTCCTCGCGCAGCGCCTTGCAGGCCTGAGCGCCGGAATAGTCAAACTCGCAGGCTTGTCCGATAACAATGGGGCCTGCCCCAATGATCATGATCGACTGGATGTCGGTTCTTCTCGGCATGGCCTTGTTCCTTCGATTGTCAGCGAGTCAGGGCACCGCCCCAGCGCCCAAATTGTCCTGCGTTATAGGGACCGCGCGAAAAGGTGCAAGAGGTATCGGGAACAGAGGTGAAATTGCCGCTTTCCCCCCTTTCCCTTGGCAGAGTATTCTCTATATCGCGCATCACGGCTTATGAGGATGCACTTGCGTATTCGTTTTGATCAGGGACCTGCCGGTCCGGGAGCCCGGTTCGACCGGCCATCCCACATCATCCGGGCGGATGCCGCGGACGAGGTGCCACAGGCGTTGGCGGCCCTTGATGACGCTCGCGCGGCGGGCAGTTGGCTGGCCGGTTACGCCAGCTATGAGCTGGGCTATGTGCTGGAACCTCGGCTGCTTGGTTTGTTGCCGGATGATCGAAAGCTGCCGCTGCTGTGTTTCGGCGTCTATGACGCTCCGGATCAAAGCACATTACCCAAAGCCGATGGCGGCGTATCCACGTTTCAACCGCGTTGGGATGAAGCACGCTACAGTCAGGCCTTCCGGGCAGTGCATGATGCCATCGGGGCGGGGGATATCTATCAGGCGAACTTGACCTTCCCGATTGATCTAACGGTCGATGGGGATAGCGCGGCGCTCTACGCGGCGTTGACATCCGGCCAGCCGGTCGGCCACGGAGCGCTTGTTCAACAGGACGGTCTGCCGGACCTTCTCAGCCGCTCGCCCGAGCTGTTCTTCCGCACGGATGAAACCGGTCGGATCGAAACGCGGCCCATGAAGGGCACCCAGCCGCGCAGCGAGGATATGGCCGAGGACGCCCGCCGCCGCAACTTCCTGTCGTCGGATGAGAAGAACCGGGCCGAGAACCTGATGATAGTTGACCTGCTGCGCAATGATATCAGCCGCGTGGCGCTGCCCGGTTCTGTTCACGTGCCTGAGCTGTTCAAGGTCGAAACCTATGCCACGGTGCATCAGATGGTCTCACTGGTGCGGGCGCAGCTGCAGGTCGGGGCCGGGTTGTCCGACATCATGACGGCACTGTTCCCCTGTGGTTCCATCACCGGCGCGCCCAAGATCCGTGCGATGGAGATCCTGTCCGAGCTGGAGCCCTGGGCGCGTGATATCTATTGCGGAACAATCGGCTGGGCCGCGCCGGATGGCCGGTCGGAGTTCAACGTCGCCATCCGCACGCTGATGGTGGAGGACGGAAAGGCCACGCTGAACGTCGGCGGAGGCGTGGTTTGGGACAGCACAGCCCCATCTGAATACGAGGAAGCCCTATGGAAAGCCCGCTTCGCCCACCAGTTGAGCCTGATTTCCGCCTGATCGAAACCCTTGGCTTTCAACCCGATCAGGGCTTCGTGCGGCGTGATCGGCACCTTGACCGCATGGCGCGCACGGCAAAGGACTTGGCGCTGTCCTTCGACCGCAATGCGGCGCTTGTGATATTGTCCGGCGTTACCAGCGATGCCCCCTTGCGGTGTCGGTTGACCATGGATGTCCATGGAGGCTTTGACCTGACCGCGGCCGCGTTAGCTGGCAATCCTGAGATCTGGCGGTTGGGGATTTCTCAGACCCGGCTGAACTCGGACGACATATGGTTGCAGCACAAAACCACGCGCCGCACTGTCTACGATTCTGCCCGAGCCTCCCTGCCGGATGGCATTGACGAGCTGATGTTCCTCAACGAGCGGGAAGAGCTGTGCGAAGGAACCATCACCAATCTGTTCATTGAAATGCCGGACGGGCGCAGGCTTACGCCTCCTGTGTCCTGCGGTCTTTTGCCGGGCATTCTGCGCGAACAGCTTTTGGAGGAGGGTTGGGCCGAGGCCGTTCTAACCATGAATGATCTGAGTTCCGCCAAGGCGATTTATATGGGCAACTCTCTGCGCGGCCTAATCCCCGCAAAGCTGGTGGCACTATGAGCAACGACAGCGCGTTGGATCACCGACCGGTGGCGATGGGGCGTCTGCGGCTTGAGTTCGGTGCGTTCTTCGTTGCGGTCCCTCTGCTGATTGCAGTCCTGTTCCCGCCCAACTGGATGTTCCCGGCTTTGTTTGCATTCACTGGGCTGGGCATTGTCCTGTTGTATGCCACACCGGGCTTCCAATGGGCCGAACTTCGCTACAATTGGGCAAACTGGTCGGTCCGTGAACTGGTCGCGTTCACGACAGCTACCGCACTGTTCTGCATTGCTCTTATCTACCTGACCCGCCCGGATGCCGCCTTTTTCCTTTTGATGCACCGGCCCGAGATGCTGGCCTTTATCTGGGTCGGCTATCCGCTAATGTCTGCGCTACCGCAAGAGCTGTTGTTCCGTCCGCTGTTTTACCGCCGCTACCATGGGGTCCTGCCTGAAGGCCGCAAGGCCGACCTCCTGAACGCGGCCATCTTTTCCTTCGCCCATCTGATGTACTGGAGCTGGATCGTCGCCGTCATGACTTTTGTTGGCGGCCTGCTGTTCAGCTGGGCCTATCGCAAACGAGGGTCCTTCTTCTACGCGGTGCTGCTGCACGCGATTGCAGGGAATATCATCTTTGCCGTGGGTTTGGGCGTGTATTTCTATTCCGGCAACGTTCAAAGGCCGTTTTGACAGCGCGACCCGCCTTGACTTTCCAAGCCTGACAGGGTGTATCGGCGCGACGAATTCTGCGCCCGAAGGGATATTCCATGCACGCCTATCGCAGCCACACCTGCGCCGCTCTGACCGCCGCCAATGTCGGTGAAACCGTCCGCCTGTCCGGTTGGGTGCATCGGGTCCGAGATCATGGCGGCGTGCTGTTCATCGACCTGCGCGACCATTTCGGTGTGACACAAGTTCTCTGCGATGGCGACAGCGCGGCTTTTGCCGAGCTTGAGAAAGTGCGCTCGGAATGGTGTATCCGCATCGACGGCACTGTCAAAGCGCGGGATGCCGATCTGGTGAACCCGAAACTGCCAACTGGCGAGATCGAGGTTTACGTGCGTGAGCTGGAGGTTTTGGGTGCCGCCGACGAACTGCCGCTGATGGTGTTCGGCGATCAGGAATACCCCGAGGAAACCCGCCTGCGCTATCGCTACCTCGACCTGCGCCGCGAGGCGATGCAGCAGAATATGACCCTGCGCTCGGACGTTGTGGCATCAATGCGTCGCCGCATGTGGGATCAGGGCTTCCGCGAGTATCAGACGCCGATCATCACCGCGTCCTCGCCCGAAGGCGCGCGCGACTTTTTGGTGCCCTCGCGTCTGCATCCGGGTAAGTTCTATGCACTGCCGCAGGCGCCGCAGCAATTCAAGCAGCTGATTATGGTGTCGGGTTTCGACAAGTATTTCCAGATCGCGCCGTGCTTCCGTGACGAAGATCCGCGCGCTGATCGTTCGCCCACCGATTTCTACCAGCTCGACCTCGAGATGTCCTTTGTCGAACAGCAGGATGTGTTCGACACCATCCAACCCGTTTTGACCGGCGTGTTCGAAGAGTTCGGTGGTGGCCGCAAGGTCGATCAGGAATGGCCTCAGATTTCCTACAAGGATGCGGCCCTGTGGTACGGCTCCGACAAGCCCGACCTGCGGAACCCTATCAAAATGCAAGTGGTCTCCGACCACTTCCGCGGGTCTGGCTTCGCGATTTTCGCAAAGCTATTGGAGCAAGAAGGCACCGAAATCCGCGCCATCCCAGCGCCGACTGGCGGTAGCCGCAAGTTCTGCGACCGTATGAACGCCTTTGCCCAGAAAGAGGGTCTGCCGGGGATGGGCTATATCTTCTGGCGCGATCAGGGCGAAGGGATGGAGGCCGCTGGCCCGCTTGCCAAGAACATCGGCCCTGAGCGCACTGAGGCGATCCGTCAGCAACTGGGTCTGGGCGTCGGCGATGCGGCGTTCTTCCTGGGGGGTAAGCCGAAGGCCTTTGAAAAGGTCGCCGGGAAGGCGCGCGATGTGATTGGCGATGAGTTGGGCCTGACCGAGAAAGATCGTTTTGCCTTTGCCTGGATCGTGGATTTCCCGATCTACGAGCAGGACGAGGAAACCGGTGCGATCGACTTTGAACACAACCCGTTCTCGATGCCGCAGGGCGGTATGGAGGCGCTGAACGGCGATCCTCTGGACGTGCGCGGCTATCAGTACGATCTGGCCTGTAACGGGTATGAGCTGGTCTCGGGCGCGATCCGGAACCACAAGCCGGAAATCATGCTGAAAGCCTTTGAGCTGGCGGGCTATGGTGAAGACGAAGTGAAATCCCGCTTTGGTGCCCTTTTCAACGCGTTCCACTACGGCGCGCCGCCACACGGTGGCTGCGCTGCGGGCATCGACCGGATCGTGATGCTGCTGGCGGATGAAGCCAACATTCGCGAGGTCATGATGTTCCCGATGAACCAACGCGCCGAAGATTTGATGATGGATGCGCCGTCCGATCCAAGCTCGGATCAATTGATGGAGCTGGGGCTTCGTATCATCCCTCAGGATTAAAGAACAACCGCCCGCTTCAAGCGGGCGGTTTGCGTTTGAGGGGGTGAAACCAAGCAGTTGCTGCATATCACCTGATCGCGCCGATCACTGGAGGCGAGAATGCGTTTGTGTTTCGATTCTGTCTCGTTACTTCAATCCCCTGATATGCCTGTGACATTCTCGGGACGGTGATGCCGCTCAATGCTTCAAGCAAACCTGACCTAGATCGTTTCGGGTTAAACTTGGGACGCGAATGCTCTGTCACGCTTTCAGCGCTCTTGGAACATTTGTGCCACTTGATGATTCAGGTAAAACCCGAAACGCTTTAATCCAGAGGATTGGCGACCCCGATCCGTTTCGCGCGGATGGCCCGAGCCGAGTTGCTGGCCTGTCGGTACATCCAAAAACACAACAAGGTTGCGGTGATGAAATAGGCGGTGATCAATTCAGATAGCCTCTTTCTGCTGCAATCTGTCTTGAACGATCCCGGCAACCTGCGCGGCGCGTGCGGTGATCGGCGTGCCCTCGGAGCGCGAAGCTGCAAGGTCCTTTGCCGCCTTGATCAAGACCAGATCATTGGCCTCACGCGCGACGCTGCCGAGAAACTGGGCTGCATAGTCCAGCGTGCGGTGATCATTCGGACTGGCCAGCACATCGGCGATATGGGCCATGTCGTCCTGATAGGCGAGGGGATCTGGATGGATCTGCTCATCCCGGACCGCGTGTAGTTCGCTGGGGCGGCGGTTTTCGGGCAGCAGTTCGAGAATGGTTCTTTGAAAGAAGGCCATGGATTTTATTGGCTTGTCCAGAAATCCATCTGCCCCGGCCTGCATCGCCTTTTCGCGGATGCAGTCATCGCCGGACATACCAAGGATGACACCGATCCGAGGGGTGGCCTGCGTCAGTTCGGCAATCAGATCGGCGCCCGAGCCATCCGGCAGCCCCATATCCACGACGATGATCGAGGGGCGATAGATCTGCAGGTGACGCCGGGCCGATTTCAGGCAATCTGCACGCCGGATCCGCGCGCCGCTGTGCAAGCACATCAGGCGGATCACGTCGCAGGAGTATCGGCTGTCTTCGACAACCAGAATGGTCTGTCCCCGCAACGGTCGGGTCGCGGTGGGTGTGGCAATGGTGGTCAATGGTCCCGAATCGTCCATGGCAGCTCTCCTATCCAGCAGATGCCTCACGCTAGGAACTTCTGGCTAACACAGGGTTAACGGGCAATTTGGCGCACTTGTTCTTTGGCTGGGCAGCCCCCATAACCCAAGCAACGCAGGACAGAGGAGACTATCATGATTGGACGCCTGAACCACGTTGCCATCGCCGTTCCGGACCTTGAGGCCGCATCGGATCAATACCGCAATGCGCTGGGGGCCAAGGTGGGTGCGCCTCAGGATGAACCCGATCATGGTGTAACGGTTGTCTTTATCGAACTGCCTAATACGAAGATTGAACTTTTGTACCCCTTGGGCGAGGACAGCCCGATCAACGGGTTTCTGGAAAAGAACCCCGCCGGAGGTATCCATCATGTCTGCTATGAAGTCGACGATATCATCGCCGCGCGTGACCACCTGAAGGAAACCGGCGCGCGTGTGCTAGGCTCCGGCGAGCCCAAGATCGGTGCCCATGGCAAACCGGTGCTGTTCCTGCACCCCAAAGATTTCAACGGTTGCCTTGTCGAGTTGGAACAGGTGTAACGCCAGCCCGGAGGGCCTGACATGACTATAACTGCCGCTTTGGTTCTGTTTGCTGTCATCTGGTTCATGACGCTGCTGATCGTTCTGCCTATTCGTATCAAGACGCAGGGCGATCTGGGGGATATCGTTCCGGGCACCCATGCGGGTGCGCCGGAAGAGCATCACATGAAAAAGAAGATGTGGATCACCACAGGCATTTCGATCGTTCTATGGGCGATCATCGCCGGGATCATCCTGTCGGGCGCGATTTCTGTGCGCGACTTCGACTGGTTGAACCAGCTGGAGCCTCGCTAACCTCAGGTGTCCGAAAGCTTGTGGTAGATATGGGTGAACGTGGCCGCCCCGAGGATAGGGATCACCAGGTTCACCAAAGGAACGGAAAGCGGGATCGCCATAAGCGTTCCTGCCGCCCAGATTGTGGTGACGTGTTTGGCGCGTAGCTTGCGTGCCCCGTCGCGGCCCAAACGGCGCATCGCCGCCAGTGTAAAGTACTCTCGGCCCAGCAGAAAACCGTTCATCGCCCAGAAAATGAAGGGCGCGAAGGGTGGGAAGATCGCGTAGAGGATCAGCGCCAGAATATTGGCCACAATCAGAACGCCCAAAAAGCCCAACCCATCCATGACGGCCTCGGAGACCGGTATCCTTGGGGCTTTGGGCAGGGTTGGATAGTGCTTATCCTCAACGGCCTGTGCTACGTCCTCGAGAAAGATTGAGGTGATGGCTGAGGCGACCGGCACCATTAGAAACACCGGCAACACCAGCACTAGAAAAATGCCCGAGTAGTTCAGCGCGTCGTTCAACCACGAAACCGTGCCGATAAATGGCAGTGATATCTCGTTTCCAGACAGCGAATTGATGAACCAGATCGCGCCCGCGCAGGCGAGGATCAACAACAGGATCGTCAAGCCGATACCCCGAAATAGAACAGAGCGGAATTTTGGGTCTCCGATCTGACCCAGCGCTGCAAAAAACGCGTTGAGGATGATCATTCCGCGACCCATTCCGTCAGGGCGGCAACATCGGGCCGAGGGCGCTCGGGCGGGGCGCTGCCTTCGGTGGCGATGTGAATCAGGCCTGCGACGCTTTCATTGTCGGCCAGGCCAAATGCTTTCTGGCAGAAGGCTCGGTCATGGGTCTGCCAGCCGGACAGCCAGTTGGCGCCCCATCCGGCGGCCAATGCCGCGTTCAACAGCGCCAGACAGACCGCGCCTGCCGAATAGGTCTGTTCGATGGCCGGGATTTTCTCGGACGGTTTCTGGACCTCAATCACGGCCACGGCCAGATGTCCCAAGTCGAACTGGCTGCGCGCCTTCGCGATGTCTTCGGGGCTTTTGCCCAAAGCGGTGCCGCAGTCCTCGGTCAGGCTGGCCAGACGCGCCATGGCACCTTTTTCCAGCACAATGAACCGCCAGGGCTCAAGCTTGCCATGATCAGGGCTGCGCGCGGCTGCGGTCAGCAGTGGCAACAGCTCATCCCGCGTCGGAGCCGGCGCGATCAGCGTTTTCGCCGGACGAGAGCGGCGCACCTGCAGAAATTCCAGCGCAGCGGGGTTTTTCAGGGACATATGTTAACTTCCTTTACATCAGCGAGTTGTATTTTGGTTGCCACGGCTTGGGTTTCAAGGGGCTGCACAAACTCGCTGGGTCTTTTCCGGCCGGTCGCTGCCTGCGGAAAAAGGGGTTTGAATGGCTACGTTTGGGATATCTAAGGCATCGGCGTGTCGCCGTCCATGCGCGCTCTATACGGGCCTTAATCCTGCGTTTCGCGAATCTGATAGACGCCTTCAGGCAGGTCCAGCGCGGCTGCGAGATCACGCACCTGTTCAGGCGACAGCGTTATTTTCTGGACCTCACCGGTGCGGGGGTCAAATTGTTCCAACGTTACACATTCCGCGAAGCTGTTGATGACGACGTCTTCGTTCAAAGGCTTGTCGCCTTCATCCACCAGAGTAATCACCGTCGAGTCGAATTCATGCTCAATCGAAAACATGAGAACAGAGTGCGCGCGACCGCCCAGCAATGCAAGTCGTTTGGGCGCGATCCGGGTATGGTCGTGTCGTCTTGCGCGCGCTATGTTCCCCTTAAGGCCTGACCGCTTGAAGGAAACCTGATGCGTCGACTCATTCTTCTGGTGATTGCACTGTTTCTGGCGGCATGCAGCGCGGAAATCCTGCGTGAGCAGTCCGTCGCCGAGTGGGAGGCCTCGGACGCGCCCGTAACGGTTGAGACCTTCCGTGAGGTTAGCCAGGCAATCGGTGACGAAGCCCGCGCGCAATGTTTGCGTACCTCAAAGGGGCAGAACTGCGACTTCCGAATTCTGGTGGACCTGAATCCCAAGGCCCCGGCTAATGCGTTTCAGACGCTGGACGACAAAAACCAGCCGGTGATCATTTTTACCCGCTCGATGATCCAGTCGGCCCAAAACGCGGATGAACTGGCCTTTGTCATGGGCCATGAGGCGGCGCATCATGTTCTGAGCCATATCGCCCGTCAAAGCGAAAACGCTAGCGCCAGCGCCGCGAAATTCGGAGATCTGGCGCGGCTGCGTGGCGGCACCGATGCAGAGATTGAAGAGGCGCAGAAACTGGGCGCTAAAGTGGGTGTGCAGGCCTATGTCCAGACCTTTGAGCTTGAGGCCGATCAACTGGGTACAATCATTACCTATAATGCCGGATATAACCCCTTGGTCGGTGCCAAGTACTTCGACCGCATTCCGGATCCTGCTGACAAGTTCCTCAGCACACATCCGCCCAACGCGCAGCGCGTGCAGATCGTTCAGCAAACGGCCCGGCAGCTTGGATTGACCCAATGACGGATGTGCTGCGGATGGGGGTCGTCTTGACGGATCGGGGCTCGAAATACGCGGTGTCGGGCGCGCATGTCGAATCGCGGGCCGAGATTGACGCGGTGCTGGACGCGCTGCGTTCGGACAAAAGCTATGCCAAGGCCACGCATAATACATGGGCGGCGGTTTTGCCGACTGGCGGGCTAAAGGCCGATGATGGCGAAAGCGGCGCTGGCATGGTGATCTTACGTATGTTGGAGCGTGAAGGCCTGCGCAATCACGTGATCATCGTCACCCGCTGGTATGGCGGCAAGAAACTGGGCGGAGACCGCTTTCGTCGTGTTCAGGACGCCACGCGCGCCTATCTGGACCGGATCAGCGCCCCAATTTGACCTGAATCAAAGTCCTATGGTCCATGCTTGCTACCCTGTTTGCCAGCGCGACAGGGAAAGGACGCAACATGCCCAGCCTGAAATCACTGCGATTGCATGCCGGTTTGGTGGACGACATGGCAAACATGCTGGATGTCGATCTGGAGGAAGCCACGATCCGGGGCGATGTGTCCATGGACCAGCTCTCAGAGGCGGTACTGCGCTGCACCGATTGCCCCAATCCTGACAATTGCCAAACGCTGCTGGCTCAAGCGTCGTCTCTAAGCCGGACCCCTGAATACTGCCGCAACAAAGACTTGCTGCACAAACTGATGCCCTAGCGCGGGTTAGTAGGATGCCGCATCTGGGAAACATCATGACCCATTTTCGTCTGGTCCTGCGCATGGGGCAGACAACCGGCGCAGACCTTGTTCATGCGCATCGGTCCGGCAAACTCAGCCAAGAGGAATGGGCCGAGATGATCCAGTTCTGCCGGGGGTGCTCATCTGCGCAGGATTGCCCCGAATGGATGGATCGGCAAGCCGCGGGCGCAGACGCGCCGCAGACCTGTCCGAATCGGGGGAAATTTGCCGCGCTCAAGGCCGCCCAGACCGAAGAGGCCTGAGGGCTCAGGACTTGACCTGACAATCAGAGCTTGGAATGCGACCCGTCGCACAGGGGTTGCTTGGACGTATGTTTACACCCGCAGAAGAACACCTTTTTGCTGGCCTCAGCGGTGTATTTAACTGGCTCGAAACTGCTGCCTTTGTGGGAGCCATCGCAGAAAGGTTGCCGCTTCGACTGGCCGCAGGAGCACCAGAAATAGCTTTTCCCTTCTTCGACCTCGACGGGAATGGGCGAGTCTTGGGCGATGGTCGGCGATTGAGACATTTGGCTACTCCGTCCTTTGGCTGATGTCTGCAAAAAGTCTAGGGTTATGTTTCGAAAAAGGTAGCCTGTCTTGGCGAGTAAGTCGCAAATTGCCGGTCATGCTGGCATGGAATCGCTGCGTTTCACGGTTTTGTGATTGATTCTGTTGCCAGATTGCTTGTCAGCCCGTATTCTGGTCGTGGCCCCGAAAATTGGGCAATATCAGCAAAGTAATAAAGGAATGATGGACATGAAACTGAAGTTTGCCGCCGTTGGTGCGTTTGCTCTGATCCTGACTGCCTGTGCGCAGCAGGAAGAACCGACCCCAGTATACGTTCAGCCGAGCTATGATAAAGCTGGCACACCAAGCTGCCCGGGCGGGTATCAGCTGGCAACAACCGAAGCAGGCCAGACTGTCTGTGACCCGATACAATAAAGGTTTTGCAGGCGGCCCCGATGCGGGCCGTCTGCACATCCAACGGAGTGGATACCGCCCTTGGGGCGGTTTTTTCTTGCCCATTGCACTGCGCTTGCCAACCCTTCAGAACGGCACGAAAGCAATCGCCCGAGGACCCATGCTCAATTTCTTTTCCCGCCTAAAGGACCGCACCAAATGGAGCTGGCAAGGATTGGTCGCCACCTGGCGGGAGGAGTACTCCTTTCGCGTTTGGGGCTATGCCAACCTGATCTCGGCGGTGCTTGCTGTGTGGCTGCCGATCAGCGGGGTCGAGCGTGCGTTGATCCTTGTCATGGGCGTCCTCGTGCTCGTGGCCGAGCTGTTCAACACGGCCATCGAGCGGGCGGTCGACTATACCTCGACCGACCATCATCCGCTGGCGGGACAGGCCAAAGATGCTGCGAGCGCAGCTGTTGCATTGACAGCGATTGCCGCTGGGATTGCCTGGGCCGTAGCGCTGATCGGCCTGATCTAGACCGCCTTAAGCTACGCTTTAAACGCCGTGGAGCGCTCAGCGAAACTTGCGATGTATCCTGTGGCGCAGACCAAATGATCTGTGTTTCAGATGCCGCGGCCTGTGATGCTTGAGTACCAGTTTTCGACGCGGATGCAGGACGCGCTTGGCCGGTTTGACCTTGTGTTCGAGGACCGGAGCCGAGTGATGTCGGTGAACAAAGTGTTTGCTGCGCTTGTGAATCACCAGCTTGTTGCCACCGACTGACAAGATCTTGACCGCTCCGCCATGAACGTGCTGCGCCGCCGCCGGCGGCGCCAGCATCATGGCTGCCACCGCCATCATTTTGAAATGAGATGAAATTGTCGGAAACCGAAACATGAAACCCTCCAACCAGTGTCGAGTTCAGCATCGCGGCTTTGTCGGGCAAGCGCCAATAAACTCGGCTCACGCTTGCCTCAACTGATTTGTAGATTTCAGATCATAGGGTTAAGGGTGTTCAAACCCGTTTGCCCCACAAGTCATACTCACCCGCTTCATCGACCTCGACCGTCACGAGGTCTCCGGGGTTGAGGGTTTCGAAACTCTCATCAATGAACAAGTTGCCGTCAATCTCAGGCGCGTCGGCCTTGGTTCGACAGGTCGCGGCCTCGTTGTCGACCTCATCCACGATGACCTGAAGCGTCTGACCGACCTTGGCTTCCAGTTTAGCCTCAGAGATCGCCTGCGCTTTCTCCATGAAACGGTCCCATCTGTCCTGCTTGACCTCGGGGGCCACATGATCGGGCAGATCGTTCGAGCGCGCGCGATCGACGTTTTCGTACTGAAAACAGCCAACACGATCCAATTGCGCTTCGTCCATCCAGTCCAGCAGGGTCTGGAATTCGGCCTCGGTCTCGCCTGGATAGCCAACAATGAAGGTCGAGCGCAGAGTGATGTCCGGGCAGATCTCGCGCCAGGCTTTGATCTCATCGAGTGTTTTGGCGGCTGCGGCCGGACGGGCCATGCGCTTCAGCACATCCGGGTGCGCATGCTGAAAGGGGATATCCAGATAGGGCAGCACGTTGCAGCCCGCATCTGCCATCAGCGGGATCAACTCGCGCACATGCGGGTAGGGGTAGACATAGTGTAGCCGAATCCAGGCATCGAGCTGCCCCAATTCGCGCGCCAGATCGGTGATATGGCTGCGCACCTCGCGGTCCTTCCACGGGTTCACATCGTATTTCCGGTCCAACCCATAGGCCGAGGTATCCTGACTGATCACAAGCAGCTCACGCACACCATTGTCGACCAGCTTTTCGGCCTCGCGTAGCACGGCATGGGCCGGACGGCTGGCGAGCTTGCCGCGCATGTCGGGGATGATGCAGAACTTGCACTTGTGGTTACAGCCCTCAGAGATCTTGAGATAGCTGTAGTGCCGCGGAGTCAGCTGCACAGAGCTAGCAGGCAACAGGTCAACGAATGGGTCCGGATCAGGCGGCACCGCCACATGTACCGCGTCCAAAACCTGCTCGTATTGATGCGGGCCGGTGACCGCCATGATACGCGGGTGGTGTTCCCGGATATAGTCTGGCTCGGCCCCCAAACAGCCGGTCACGATGACCTTGCCGTTTTCGACCAGAGCCTCGCCGATGGCGTCCAGAGATTCGGCCTTGGCGCTGTCCAGAAACCCGCAGGTGTTCACAATCACGGCATCGGCCCCGGAATAATCAGGCGAAATGCCGTACCCTTCGGCGCGCAGCCTGGTCAGGATGCGCTCGCTGTCTACCAGCGCTTTGGGGCAGCCCAATGAGACCATACCGATGGTCGGCTGGCCTGAACGCGGCGTGTCGGTGATCCGGGCAGACGGGGCAAGGTCGGGGCGGAGGTTTGGCGGATTGCTACTCATCCGGCCGCATATAGTTTGGATTGGTTCCCCTTGCAAATGCGACCGTGGGTTTGAATGATACCTCAAACACAAGCCCAAAAAAGGCGGAGAGCAGTTCGATGAAATGGCTGATACGTATCCTGTTCATCTTGGTGGCCGTTGTGGGCCTTGTTGTGGGCGCGCTTTTGTTGATGCCCGGCGACAAACTGGGCGCGCTTCTGGCCGAACAGGTCAAGGCGGAAACGGGGCGTGACCTGACCTTCTCGGGCGATGTCTCGATCTCATTCTGGCCGGTTCTGGGCCTTGAAACCGGGCCGGTCACCTTCGGCAATGCCGATTGGGCGGGGTCTGAGCCGATGCTGAGCGCCGAAAGCCTGTCTTTCGGTGTGGATGCGGCGGCGCTGTGGGCTGGAGAGATCCGGATCAAACGGGTCTTTGCCGACAGCCCGGTTCTGCGGCTGGAATACGCCAAAGGCCGGGGCAATTGGGAACTGACCACACCAACCTCCGCACCCAGTACCGGCGGAGGAACAGCGCCCGCGCCTCAGTCGACACAACCGATCACGCTCGACCGGCTGGAGCTGAGCAACGCGCGCCTGATCTTCATTGAAAACGGCGCGGCTAAGTGGAATTTCCGGGAGGTCAACCTCTCGGCGCAATGGCCGGATGTCTCGGCCCCGATGATCATGGAGGCCAATATGGCTGTGCCCGGTGGCACTGTTCAGGTGAATCTGAAGCTGCCTGATCTTCCAGCCTTTGCCTCGGGCTCCGCTGCCCCGCTGGAGCTTTCGATGACAGCGCCGGGCGGGCGTATCGCGTTCAATGGGCGCGCGACCATAGACGGAGAGATGGACGGCAAGACCGAGGTCAAGACCAGCAATACCGACGCCATGCTGGCCGCGTTCGGGCAGGCGGGGGTGGCGGTGCCCAATGGTTTGGGGCGCGTGGCAGATGTGTCGGGGCAGATGACGTACACGCGGGACGGTCGCATCTCTTTGCGAAACATGACTGCAGTGCTGGATCACAACCGGTTCGATGGCGAGGCCGATATCGTGATTTCAGACCCTCCGCAGATCACAGCCCGGTTGCGGGCCGGGGATCTGGATTTTTCGACCTTCGCAGACTCCGTCGAAACAGGCTCCGGGGGCGGTGGGGCCTCTGCCAGTGACGGGTGGTCGACGGCACCCATCGACGCATCGGCGCTGGGCTTGGCAAACGGGTCGATTCGCCTGACCGCGTCCTCCATCGCCGTGCCGGACATGACGCTTGGACAAAGCGACCTGACGCTCAACCTCGACCGATCACGTGCGGTTCTGAAAATGCAACCCGCGACCCTGTTTTCCGGACAATTGAACGGACAGGTGGTGGCCAATAATCGCAACGGCCTGTCTGTCGGTGGAAACTTCAAGGCTGAAGGGATCGATGTGCAACAGGCTCTGTCAACGCTCGGAGGGGTTGAACGGCTGACAGGTACGGCATCGGCCTCGCTGGAGTTTCTGGGCGTGGGACAGACCGAGGGTGCGATCATGCGTTCGCTGTCCGGGAAGGGCGATATTGCGGTCGGGAAAGGCGTGATCTCCGGCTTCGACCTGAACCGGCTAATGGGGCGCGGCGAAGGGTCCGGAGGAACCACGGTGTTCAACAGCCTGACGGCCAGTTTCACCATGGATGGCGGCAATCTGACGAACAGCGACCTGCTCATGTCGCTGGATAATTTCAGGGCGGATGGCTCGGGGCGCGTCGGGATCGGCGCGCGCGATATCGACTATCTGTTCACGCCGGTCGCATTGCGCGCCAATTCAGGCGAAGGGATCGCTGTGCCTGTGCGTATTGTCGGCCCGTGGAGCGACCCTTCGATCCGTCCGGACCTGACAAAGGTCATTGAGGCAGCAGCAGAAGGAAAGCTGAAAGATCTGGAAAACGACACCAAAACCAAGGTTCTGGAAAAAGTCGGGTCAGAGTTGGACACGACCATCACAGACACTGATCAAATCGAGGACGTGCTGAAGGACAAGCTAGAGGAGGAAGCCAAGAAAGGCTTGCTCAAGCTGTTCGGAGGGGATTGATCGGGGCGCGTATCGGCGCCCCTTTCTTTTAGATCGTTTGGTCGTAGTCGCCGACGCCGGGCTCGGTCCGGATGACAGCATCGATGTCGGCAAAAATCGCCCGCATCTCTGCTTCGCTTTCGCTGCTTTCGCAGACGACCACCAGATTTGGGGTGTTTGACGAGGCTCGCACTAGGCCCCAGCTGCCATTGTCCAAAATGACGCGCGCGCCGTTGACGGTGACGACCTCTTTGATGGCGCGGCCCGCGAAGCTATCGCCTGCGTCGGCTTTGGCGACCAGCTTGTCCACGAGGCGCTGCAGGATATCGTATTTCTCGGTATCCGCCGCGTAGGGCGACATTGTCGGGGTGGACCACGTCTTGGGCAGGGCCTTGCGCAGGTCGGACATGCTCTGACCCGGGTTGCGGTCCATCAATTTGCAGATTTCCACCGCAACGCGCATCCCGCAGTCATATCCGCGCCCAACAGGCTCGGCGAGGAAGTAGTGGCCGGATTTCTCGAACCCTGCGAGGGCTCCGATCTCTTTGACCCGACGTTTCATATGGCTGTGGCCGGTTTTCCAATAGTCCGCCTTGACGCCAAGGGCCTGAAGTTCCGGGTCGCTGGCGAACAGGCCAGTCGATTTCACGTCGGCCACGAAGGTCGCGCCGGGATGCAGCTTGGCCAGATCGCGGGCCATGATGACACCGACTTTGTCGGCGAAGATCTCTTCGCCCTCGTCATCGACCACACCGCAGCGGTCGCCGTCGCCGTCAAATCCCAAGGCCAGATCGGCACCGCTGGATTTCACCGCATCCGCCATGTCATGCAACATCTCCATGGCTTCGGGGTTCGGGTTGTAGTTCGGGAACGTGTAGTCGAGTTCGTTGTGGCTGGGCACAACCTCAACACCGATCCGCTCAAAAATCTCGGGTGCAAATGCCGAGGCAGTGCCATTACCCGTGGCGCAAACCACCTTAAGCGGGCGGGACATTTTGAAATCACCGACCAGATCGTCGATATAGGCCTCTTTTACGCCATCGACGAATTCATACGCGCCGCCCTCACGCGCCACTGTCTCGCCATTCAGCACAATGTCTCGCAGCTCGGACATCTCATCCGGGCCGTGGGTCAGCGGTCGGTCGAAACCCATTTTAACCCCGGTCCAGCCGTTTGGGTTATGGCTGGCGGTGACCATCGCCACCGCCGGAACATCCAAATGGAACTGCGCGAAATATGCCATTGGGCTGAGGGCAGGGCCGATGTCCTTCACCTGAATACCCGCCTGCATCAGGCCAAGGATCAACGCGTTCTTGATGGCCAGAGAATAGTCGCGGTAGTCGTTACCAACAGCGATGACCGGCGCGATGCCGCGTTTGTGCATCTGAGTACCGATCCCAAGACCAAGGGCGGTCATGCCCGGCAGGTTGATCTCATCAGGGTACTTCCAGCGTGCATCATATTCGCGGAACCCTGTGGGTTTGATCATCGGGTCGTGGAGAAAGCTCCAGGTGTTTGGAGTCACCTCGGGAATGGGTTTGGTCATAACTGGTCTCAATCGTTAAATCTGAATCGGGTTCGCTTTGGCCAGCGCATCAAAACGCATCAATGTGTCAACAAGATGGGGCATCTGATCCAACGGGATCATGTTGGGGCCATCAGAAGGTGCTGTGTCGGGGTCCTGATGGGTTTCGATGAACACCGCTCCGATTCCCAGCGATACGGCGGCGCGCGCCATCACCGGCGCGAATTCGCGCTGCCCACCCGAGGAGCCACCCTTGCCACCCGGCTGTTGAACCGAATGCGTCGCGTCCATCACGACCGGATAGCCCGTCTTCGCCATTTGCGGCAGGCCACGCATATCGGCCACCAGAGTATTGTACCCAAACGAGGTTCCGCGTTCTGTCAGCAGGATATTCTGGTTCCCGGTGCTTTCGATCTTGTCGACGATGTTGCCCATTTCCCAAGGGGCGAGGAATTGGCCTTTTTTGACATTCACGGCCTTCCCAGTTGCGCCCGCCGCCAAAAGCATATCGGTCTGGCGGCACAGAAAAGCTGGGATCTGCAGAATATCAACGGACTCGGCTGCGATGGCGCATTGGGCTTCCGTGTGGACATCGGTCAGCACCGGAATGCCCATGGTGCTGCGGATGTCATCCAGTACCTTCAGCCCCACATCAATCCCCATGCCGCGCTTGCCGGACAGAGAAGTCCGGTTCGCCTTGTCATAAGATGCCTTGAATACATACTGAGCCCCGGCCGCGTCGCAGGCTTCTTTCATGGCGCCTGCAATCATCTGGGCATGGTCTGCTGTCTCAAGCTGGCAGGGGCCGGCGATGATGGTCAGCGGAAGGTCGTTGCCGACCGTAAGGTCGGAGATTTTTACATGTTTCATATGTCTTACGAGGATACCTGTTCACGAAGGACCGACGCGGTAAGCGAGATCATCAGGTAGATACCAGCAAACAACAGGAAAGCCAAAATCGTATTTTCGAACTTCCTTGGATAGGTCGGATCCTGCGCCTCCACCGGGTTCACCGAAACCGTCAGATACCGCACTTTTCGGTTCGCCTCGGAGCGCGTGGTTTCCATTTGCTGCATTGCCGTTTGCAGCATCATGTCGCGCGCCGCCAGATCTGCCTGCGCCATCTGGATTCGAACGCTCAACCGCGCCAGCGAGTTTTCGCCTGCGGATGCGTCCAGCATCTCGGCGTTCAACTCGGCTAGGACCACTTCTAGGCGGGCGATATCCGCGCTGACGCCATCAACCTTGGCCTGGTTTGGGCGACGGTTGTCTTGCAGGGCAGCTAGTTCCAGCTCTTTGTCCTGAATGGCAACCTCGATCTCATTGATCCGACCGCGAAGACCGGCGATGACGTTTTCAGGGTCCAGCAAAGCACCCTGCAGCTGCAACTCGATCAGCGCTTCTTGCGCCCGTCGTCTTTCATCCTGAGCGGCCTCAAACCCTTCCCGCGCATCGCGCATCTGATCTTCTCTCTTAAGGCCTGACAGGCTATTGATCCGCTCTTCCGCGTAAGAGATCAGAAGCTGGGATAGTTCGACAGCAGTTTCGGCTTCGGGTGCAGCAACTTCCATTCGCACGATCCCGTCGCTTGGATCGTAGCCGATGGTCACCATCCTTCTGAAGAGTTTGTAGGTGTCTTCTAAGCTTGCATTTTCTGGCAGTCTCTGGATCGGGTCGATCCATTCCTGCTTGAAGATCTGGGAGAAGCCGATATCTGCCTCTAGACGTTCCAGAGCATCCTTGGATTCAAGAAATTCCTGGGTGGAAACTGAATCCTGCGCGGTTGCGAATTGGGTCCCGCTCAGTAGTCCGCCAATCGCTCCGCCGCCGCCATCGGCCTGGAGAATCGAATAGGCTGAGTCGCTGGCGTACATCGGCGTTGCAATCTGGTAGAAATAGTACCCCACCACAAAAGTGGGCAGAAAAACGAACACGGCAAGCCGCGCGAACAACGCCGCCAGCTTTTTCTTTCGGCGGCGGGCAATGTCCTTCTGGATCTGACCGATTTCGCGATCGCGCCGCTCGGCCGGGCTCATCTCAGGTCCCGGCAGGGTCTGAGGGGCCTCGTTCACCGGTTGTGGCAACTGGACGGGTGCGGTTTCGTCACCATCCGTTTTCGCCGAAGCGTTGGCCGAGGCAAGCTCCAGCAGATTGCTGCGCCGGAATGGGTCAATGCCCTTCTTGCGCAGCAGGCGCACCGCGTCATAGTCCGAGGTCGCCGCCAGCCCGTGTTTGCTGGCCAGACGCCGGGCAATGCGCAATTGTCGACCAGTCAGGCCTTCGCGCTTGATATCGTCCAGCTCGGTCCCGGGCTGCGTTTCGCCTGACGAGGCCTGCGTGGCGCTGCGAATGCGCGCCATGGCGTCCGAGCGGGCCTCGGGCGAGGTGCCTGATTGCGCCTTGTGTCGCCAGTTGTATTTTCTAACCTTGGGTTTCGTAGTCATATAACTGCTTTGCCTCTTCCAAGGTTTCAAACATGCGCAGTTGACCGTCCACCAGAACGGCCGCCTGTTTCACGAATTTTTCAAGCGTTGCGGGGCTGTGCGACACGATGACCAGCGTTGTCGTGCGCAGCCTTTCCTGCAGGATCGCGCCGGCCTTATGGTTGAATTCCACATCCGTGGACGCGGGCATGCCCTCATCAATCAGGTACATGTCGAAGTCCAGTGCCAGCATCAGCGCAAAGGTGAATCTGGCCTTCATTCCCGAAGAATAGGTGGCCAGAGGCTGGTTGAAATACTCGCCAAGACCGCACAGCCAGCTGCAGTAGGCTTCGACATAGTCGGGGTCCATTCCGTAGATTTTGG
The DNA here is from genome assembly GCF_056541705.1 of Ruegeria sp. AG1. Lineage (NCBI taxonomy): Bacteria > Pseudomonadati > Pseudomonadota > Alphaproteobacteria > Rhodobacterales > Roseobacteraceae > Ruegeria > Ruegeria sp. AG1. The sequence goes on from NZ_JBQFYU010000001.1 coordinate 196,421, forward strand.
CGATATAGCGTGCGTTCTCCAATGCAGACATCTTCGAGGAGACACCACCGGTAAACCCCATCGGGAAAGACACTTTGCACTCGCGTCGGATGACCCCTTCATCGGGCTTTTCCAAACCCGCCATCATATTGATCAGAGTGGTTTTTCCCGTCCCGTTCGGCGCAAGCACGCCAAGCGAGGTTCCGAGTTCGACGCGGAAAGAAGCCCGGTCGAGGATCACCTTGCGGCGCGTCCCCGTCCAGAAGGATTTACTGACATTCTCGAACTCAAGCATGCTTGGCCTGCTGCTCAATCATTTGGTTTGATCGCTCTTTTTGGTGAGCGTTTGGATGCGAAGTCTATCGTTGCATGTTGGCTACATTATGTCGAATTATGAAACAAATGATCAATGCACGTTCGCAAAGTGCAGATCAAACCGTGGCAAACATCAACACGAAAAGATGTTTTGGCGGCAGGTTGGAGGGTGGTTATCTTCCCTAGATACTCACGGTTTCGGGGCAAAACAGCGGCTATGAGTGATCTGCAAAAGGAAATCTCGGCCTGTAGGCTGTGTGCGGATGCGTTTGCGCAAACCGCGACGCAGCATGCGCCGCGTCCTGTCGTCTGGTTCCGCTCTGGCACTCCGATTCTGGTTGCGGGGCAGGCTCCGGGAGCGCGGGTTCATGAATCGGGGCGGCCTTTTACAGACCCCTCGGGAGATCGCCTGCGCGATTGGTTGGGGATCGACGAGGGAGTGTTTTACAACCGGGATCGTCTGTCCATTGTGCCCATGGCGTTTTGCTTTCCTGGATATGATGACCGAAAAGCGGATCTTCCGCCGCCCGCCTTGTGCCGTAAAACCTGGCATGACCGGGTCGTTGAGGCGCTGGGGCCGGTCCCTCTGACCGTGTTGGTCGGGGGGCACGCACATAAGTACCATCTTGGCGTGCGCAGTTCGGTCACTGAGACGGTTCGCAACTGGCGGGACCACGCGCCGCACATCTTTGCCTTGCCTCATCCGTCCTGGCGCAATACGGCATGGATCAAGAAAAACCCGTGGTTCGAGACCGACCTGCTGCCGGCCTTGCGGGCACGGGTGCAAGAGGTTGTGAATGACTGAAGCAACGGCGCTGGACACAGCGCACACAGCGATGGAAGCCGCTCCACAGGACGATGCCGCCCGGCTGCGGTTTTTTGAGCGGCTGGCCGATAGTGAGTTGTTCCTGATGCTGACCGAAGAGGCGCAGGGCGAGAATATCTCACCCGAGCTGTTCGACGTGGCCGATGGCCGCTTCGTACTGGCCTTTGATCGCGAAGATCGGTTGGCGCAGTTCGCGGGACGACCTGTGCCTTACGCGGCGCTTTCGGGGCGTATCCTGTCTTCGATGCTGGCAGGGCAGGGGATCGGTCTGGGCCTGAACCTCGAGGTCGCGCCATCCTCGATGCTAATCCCGTCCGAGGCGCTGGGCTGGCTGGCGACAACGCTGGAACATGCGCCCGCCGAAGTCGAAGAGAAACTGGCCGAGTTTTTGCCTCCGACCGGCCTGCCGGAAACCCTGTTGCGAGCGCTGGATACAAAGCTGTCGACTGCGGTCGGTCTGGCGCAGGCGGCCTATCTAGTCGGCACCAAATCTGAAACCGGGGCTTCTGGTCATTTGCTGGGCTTTGTCGGGGCCGTGGACGGGGCGCAATCAGCGCTGGCCAAGGCTGCGTCCGAGGCGCTGACCTTTTCGGGGATCGAAGCCGGAGCGATGGATGTCGGGTTCTTTGCAACCGAAGCGCCCGCTGCGGCGTCTTTGGCGAAGGTTGGATTGCGGTTCGACCTGCCGCAACCCGAGGCCCGTGACCTGACCCGGCCTGTGCCCGGCAGCGACCCCGAGAACCCGCCGATCCTTAAGTAAATAAGCGCGGCGCACTCCTTTGCACCGCGCCAAATGTTTCGAACGAACCTCGAAGAGATTAATCCGCTGCCGCTTCCAGCTTGTCCTGCGTGCGGGTTTCGAAGTCGCTGGCCTCATGACGTTCATGAAGCTGTGTGTGCGGCTCGCCAAACGCGCGGTTGACCATGCGGCCCCGCTTTACGGCCGGGCGCGCGTCAATCGCCTTGGCCCAACGCATGACGTTTTCATAGGATTCCACATCGAGGAACTCGGCAGCATCGTAGAGACGCCCAAGAACCAGCTGCCCATACCAGGGCCAAATCGCCATATCCGCGATCGAGTAATCCTCGCCTGCGATATAGGTGTTTTCGGCCAGTTGACGGTCCAGCACGTCCAGCTGGCGCTTGGCCTCCATGGCGAAGCGGTTGATCGGGTACTCCCATTTCTCGGGCGCATAGGCGTAGAAATGGCCGAATCCGCCGCCCAGATAGGGTGCGCTACCCATTTGCCAGAACACCCAGTTCATCACTTCGGTCCGTTCCGGGCCTGACTCGGGCAAGAACGCTCCGAATTTTTCGGCCAGATGGAACAGGATTGAGGCGCTTTCGAAGACGCGCATTGGCGCATCGCCCGACCGATCCCACAGCGCAGGGATTTTCGAGTTCGGGTTCGCCTCGACAAAGCCCGAGCTGAACTGATCCCCTTCGCCAATATTGACAAGCCACGCATTGTATTCGGCGCCCTCATGACCCAGCGCCAAAAGTTCTTCGAGCATGACGGTCACTTTGACGCCATTCGGTGTGGCCAGCGAATAGAGCTGCATGGGGTGGCGGCCGATGGGCAAGTCCTTGTCATGGGTCGCTCCGGCGATGGGGCGGTTGATATTGGCGAAGCGCCCGCCGCTTTCGCTGTCCCAGGTCCAGACTTTGGGGGGAGTGTAAGTGGATTGATCGCTCATCTGATGCCTTTCTTGCCAATCGCAGGGCTGCAAAGCCGATGCGCTAACAGCTAATGTTGCAATTCCCCGAGTCCAACCCCGCTTGACGCGGGAAATTGTAATAATTCTCTCACGAAACCTCGTTGATGGTCACACCGGCGCGAGCGGGCCTACGAAGCGCCTCAGAATCACTTATTGTCTGTGGTGTCAGCCAAACGGCACCCCCGATACACGAAAAAGGAATGACCACATGAAACGTTTTGCCCTGTCTTTTGCTGCGGCCATGGCTCTGGCAATTCCGGCTTTTGCAGGCCCCCAATATGTCGACGGAACCGGATTTGCGGTCTCTGGCTACGATGTTGTCGCCTATCGCGGACTTGATCAGGCGCCGGTGGGGACGTCGCAGCCAGAAGGTGTACGCGGCAATGCCGACATCACGGCGGAATACAACGGCGCAACCTGGGCTTTTGCGTCGAAGGAGAACCGCGACAAGTTTCTTGAGAACCCGGCTTATTACGCGCCTCAATATGACGGGCATTGCGCCTATGGCGTCTCAAAAGGCGGCAAGGTTCCGGCAAACCCGAACCTGTGGCGCATCGTTGATGACAAGCTATACCTGAATATCACCGACGTTGTTGTCGGCTTCTTCGAAGAGGACATCCCCGGTAACATCAACCTGGCCGAAGGTAACTGGCCCGGTATCGAAAGCGCGGACGCATCGACCAGCGTGATCCCGAAATTCAACTCGGAAGGTCCGGTCAGCAACTGATCGCGCAGACAATGTTGTGAAGAAAAACAAGCCCGGCTCCCCCCACTGAGCCGGGCTTTTTTCTGGCTGACTATCCGGCCAGCCAGAATTCGTCGATCATGTCCTGATCGGCTTCGAACCGGATACGGACGCTTTTTGCCCCCGGAAACTTGCGTTCACAGATGGTGTCAGGAAGCACCACCTCGCCCGGGCCGGCGTTGTTGGACTTGAAGCTCAGAATCTCCGTCTCGACATGCCGTCTGTTGCTTAGCACCGAGGTCGGAAGGGCGATGCGGTTCGCCCCTTCGGTAACCGGTGTTGCCACGAAAAAGGTCAAGTGGCGGCCATAGCATCCGACGGCATCGGGCACATGGTCTGATGCGACCGATTCAACGTCAGTGTCCCGAGGCGATGGCGAACCCGCCATATGCGGTAGGGCTTGCGTCGGGTTCAGCATGGCTTTGCAGGCAGAGATGTCTTCTGGCGGCAACTGGATCACACGCTTTTTAAGGCGCGGCCGTTTCGGCATCTGCGGACCCGACGCGCCTTTTGCGCCTAACCCCTGTTTGCGCAGAAAATCATAGGCAGTCTTGGCGCGCGAGAAGTCTTCGCAATCCCCCGGCATATGGTCGGGATGCGCCCGAAAGGCAATATTGCGCCAAGCTTCGCGGATTTCGTCGGAACTGGCAGAGGGGGACAACCCTAGGTCCGCCAGCGCGCTGTTTCGCGCTGCGATCTTATCGACAGGTTTCATACTCAAAAACACTCATTAACGTACACGAGATCAGTTTGAGTACGGTCACGATTTTGTCAAATTCTTCTCAAGATTGAACCAGTTGCGGGGAACAATGATCTGGCCGTGCAGACATTGTTCCAGCGGCAAAGCAAAATGCCCGCGCTTTCGGATGGCGCGGGCATTTGGGCTTTGTTGAGAAGGATCAGGCGACGTTCTGCAGTTCGGCTTTCGGGGTGATCCCAAGGGCGAAGCACACGTCGCGGGTCAGCTCGGGCCGGTTCAGGGTGTAGAAGTGCAGCTTGTCCACACCGCCCTCCAGCAGGTCCGAACACAGCTCGGTGCAAAGGGCCGTAGCCAGCAGATCCTCGCGATCATCACGTAGGGCTTTTTCAAAGGCATGATCGACCCAATCGGGTATCCGTGTGCCGCAGCGCTGGGCAAAGGCGCGCGCGCCTTTCCAGTTTTCGATCGGCAGGATGCCCGGCACGATCGGCTTATCGATCCCGGCTTTGACACAGGCATCACGGAACCGGAAGAAGGTCTCGGCCTCGAAGAAGAACTGCGTCAGCGCTTCATCGGCGCCCGCGTCCAGCTTGGCCTTTAGCCAGTCGATATCGGCCCGCGTATCCCGTGCTTCGGGGTGAATGTCGGGATAGGCGCCAACGCGAATGCTGAACATCTCGGTTTCTGCGAGGGCCTCAATCAATTCAACCGAGTTGGCAAAACCTTCGGGGTGAGGGAGAAACCTGTCCTGACCCTTCGGAGGATCGCCCCGCAATGCGACGATGTTCTCTACACCGGCACGGGCGAAGGTGTCTGCAATATCCAGCGTTTCCTGACGCGAAGCATCGACACAAGTCAAATGCGCCGCAACTGGCAGTCCAGATGACTTGTGCAAAGTCGCGACTGCATCGCGCGTTAGCTCGCGCGTGGTGCCGCCGGCGCCATAGGTGACCGAAACGAACCGGGGCTCCAGAGGGGCCAGCGTCTGCACCGTATCCCACAGCCGAAATGAGGCCTCCAGCGTTTTGGGTGGAAAAAACTCGAATGAGATTTCAGGTTTGGTCATCGCAGCCTCTCAGGATCAACTGAGGGTCTTGTCGCACGGTACGCATTGTGAGACAAACTCATATTCCTCAAGAACAACATGAGCTCCACTTCACATGCACATCGAATTCCGGCACCTGCGCACCATCAAGGCGATCCATGACTGTGGCGGCCTTGCACGTGCGGCCGATCAGCTGAACATCACCCAATCGGCGCTGAGCCACCAGATAAAGGGGCTGGAGGATCAAGCCGGGGTCGAATTGTTCCTGCGTCGGTCCAAGCCGATGAAGCTGTCGGCGGCGGGTCTGCGTCTGTTGCGGCTGGCCGAGCAGATTCTGCCTCAGGTCGAGGCCGCGCAGCATGAGTTCTCATCCCTGCGCGATGGCCGCACGGGGCGGATGCATATTGCGATTGAATGCCACGCCTGTTTCGAATGGCTATTTCCAGTGTTGGAGGCCTTCCGCAAATCCTGGGGCGATGTCGATGTTGATATCCGTCCTGGCCTCGCGTTCGACGCACTGCCCGCCTTGCAGAAGGAGGAGGTCGACCTGGTGGTATCCTCCGACCCTGAAGACCTGCCGGGTGTCGAGTTCGTGGAATTGTTCGACTATAAACCGGTGTTCGTCGCGGCATCTTCCCATCCGCTGGCCGAGAAAGACTTCATTGAGGCCGAGGATTTTCGCGGTCAGACCCTGATCACCTATCCGGTCGAGCGCACGCGATTGGACGTGTTCAGCCAGTTGCTGATCCCGGCGAGGGTTGAACCGGCTAGCATCCGTCAGGTCGAACTGACCGCCGTGATCCTGCTGCTTGTCGCCTCAAATCGGGGGATTTCTGTCCTGCCGGATTGGGTCGTGCGTGAGGTCAAGTATAATTCGGACTACGTCACTCGCCCGCTGACGAAAGAGGGGATTACCCGCCGCCTCTATGCTGCTGTCCGCACTGAGGATCTGGAAAAGCCCTTCGTGCAAGAGCTGGTCAAACTGGCGCGGGACGAGGCGCGGAAGTTGCAGGCGCAGTAACGGCGTTTTGCTAGGGTCTGCTATGCGCATCATTCCTCTTGGCAAGGGCGCATTGCATCAGTATACGCGCGGTTTGACCGGACAGGAGCCTTTTCACAATGGTTGGCAGTGCAAATCTCAACATCATGATCAAAGCCGCGCGCAAGGCGGGGCGGTCTCTGGTCAAGGATTTCCGTGAAGTCGAGAACCTGCAGGTGTCGATGAAGGGCGCGGGCGATTTTGTGTCCAAGGCCGATATCGCCGCCGAAGCCATTCTGAAAGAGGAACTTCTGGGTGCGCGTCCAACCTATGGCTGGCTGGCCGAAGAGGGCGGCGCGATTGACGGCGAGGACCCGACCCGCCGCTGGATCGTTGATCCGCTGGACGGCACCACCAACTTCCTGCACGGGTTGCCGCACTGGGCGATTTCGATCGCGCTGGAGCACAAAGGTAAAATCGTCGCCGGTGTGATCTACGACGCCGCCAAGGACGAGATGTTCTTCGCCGAAAAAGGCGAGGGCGCCTGGATGAACGATATGCGCATCCGTGTCTCAGGCCGTCACCGCATGATCGAGTCTGTTTTCTCGACCGGTTTGCCTTTCGGTGGTCGCTCGGATCTGCCTGCCACACTGCAAGATCTGGCGCGCCTGATGCCCACATGTGCTGGCGTGCGCCGCTGGGGCGCAGCCGCGCTCGACATGGCTTATGTGGCGGCTGGTCGCTACGAGGGCTTTTGGGAGCGCCGCTTGAACGCATGGGACTTGGCCGCCGGGATCATCATCGTGAAAGAGGCCGGTGGTTTGGTTCAGCCCTTGAACCCCGAAGGCAGCATTCTGGAAGATGGCGAGGTCATTTGCGCCAACGAGCCAATCTTTGACGGCTTTGCCAAGGTAATTCGGGGCTAAACGCTTTTACCTGCGCGGCACGCGTGGGATCCGTGATTGCGACAGCTTGTATTTCGTCTCGGGGTGAGGCGGATGGCCGTGCGTGCGGTCCCAGTAGGCTGGTCCTCCGCGTTTCAGCCAGAGCGGGATGCACAGGATCAGCCCCACGAAGAACCCACCGGTATGCGCCCAATAGGCAACTCCGCCCTCTTCGGGGTTGCTTGAGAGACTGCCAAAAAACTGCAGTGCTAGCCAAACCCCGAGCATCACGAAGGCCGGGATGCTAAAGACCCGGAAATAGACGATTAGGATCAGCAGAATATCCACGCGGGCTTTGGGGAAAAGCAGTAGGTACCCGCCCATCACGCCAGCAATCGCCCCGGAGGCTCCGATTGTGGGCACTACCGAGTCGGGCTCGGAGATCACATGGATCAGCCCGGCTCCGATCCCAGCGACAAGGTAGAACAGCAGAAAGGGCAGGTGGCCCATTTCGTCTTCCAGATTATCGCCGAAAATCCAAAGAAACAGCATGTTGCCCGCCAGATGCATCCAGCCGCCATGCAGGAACATCGAGGTCACGAAGGTCTCGAGTGCGACCCCTTCGGCGCTACGGGCGGGAATGATTGCGTAGTCGAAATAGAACTGCTGAAGCACCCGTGCGTTGTCCGTGATCCCGACATAGCTGACGAAGATCAGGATATTCGCCGCCAGAAGGGCGTAGACGACATAGGGCGTGCGCCCCGAGGGGTTGTGATCTCGGATCGGAAACATGGCGCGACGCTGGGCTTTTCCGCGCCCAGCGTCAAGGTCAGGTTATGCCGCACCACCCAACAGCGCCGCATTGCCGCCCGCCGCCGTTGTGTCGACGCAGACATGGCGTTCCGCCAGCACCCGCGTACGATCCGGCAGGCCGGGGATCATGGGCAGGATCGGCCCGTCGCGCCGCGCCAGATGATGTTCGATCTGACGGGCGGTTTCCTCGTCACCCCACCACAGAACGCCCGCAAAGCCGGTGAGGTTTTCCAGACGATGCAGGTCCAGCATGCCCGTCGCCTCAATCGCCGTCCCACCCAAAGCCAGAACCGCATCCGACTGAGCGCGAGCAGCGCTCTCGCCGGGGCCGAGACATAACAGCGGAGGCCGGGCAAATTCAGACAACCGGTTTGATTCCCCCGTAGGTCCGGGCAGGGTTTGGGTTCGAACCGGGGCCGGTTGCCCTTTCGGCGCGGGCAATTCCGCAGTTGCCTGCCATGTCTCTGAGGTGCTCTGACGATCCGGCGCGCAGAACCGGGCCATGTAGTTCGGCCCACCCGCTTTGGGACCAGTGCCCGAAAGCCCCTCGCCTCCGAAAGGCTGAGATCCCACGATGGCGCCGATCTGGTTGCGGTTCACATAGACATTGCCCGCGTGGATCGCCTCGGTCACATGCTGAACCCGGTCGTCGATGCGAGTGTGCAGGCCGAAGGTCAACCCGTAACCAGTGGCGTTGATGTCGGCGATTACCGCGTCGATCTCTTGCGCTTTGAAGCGAGCGACATGCAGAACCGGGCCGAATATTTCACGTTCCAAATCGGCGATGCTGCCGATTTCGATCAGGGTGGGGGCAATGAATGTCCCCTCGGGCGGCGTGTTGAGTTCTTTCAGAACGCGCCCTTCTGCACGGGCTTTCGCGACATGGTCCGCGATTCCCTGACGCGCGGTCTCATCAATGACCGGCCCGCAATCAGTTGAGATCAGCCACGGATCACCGACCTGCAGCGCATCCATCGCGCCTTTGAGCATGGTCAGCACATCCTCGGCGATATCCTCTTGCAGATAGAGACTGCGCAGGGCTGAGCAGCGCTGACCAGCTGATTGAAACGCGCTTTCGATGATGGATTGCACCGCCTGTTCCGGCAGCGCCGTGCTGTCCACGATCATCGCGTTCAAACCACCTGTCTCAGCGATCAGAGGTGTGCCGGGTCGCATGTTCTGTGCCATGGCCGAGCGGATTTTCAACGCCGTCGCCGTTGATCCGGTGAACGCCACACCCGAGACGCGCGCATCCGAGGTGAGCGCGGCCCCGACCTCTGGTCCGCCTGGTAGCAGTTGCAACACATCGCGGGGAACTCCGGCCTCGTGCAACAGCTGCACCGCGCGATGCGCGATCAGAGGCGTCTGCGGCGCGGGTTTGGCGAGGACGGCGTTGCCGGTTGCCAAAGCCGCCGAAATCTGTCCGGTGAAAATCGCCAGGGGGAAGTTCCACGGGCTGATACAGGTGAAGACCCCAGCCGGTTTGGCATCGGGGATGTTCGCCGCGTAGTAGCGCAGGAAATCCACCGCTTCGCGCAGCTCGGCAACGGCATCGGGCAGGGATTTCCCCGCCTCGCGTGCCAGAACGGCGAAGAGTTCTCCGAAATGGGCCTCATACAGGTCGGCGGCTGCGTTCAGAGCTTTGGCGCGTTGCTCTGCCGGGGCTAGCCATGGGCTGGCCGAGGCCAGGGCAAGCTCCACATCCGCAATACTGGTCGACGCAACTGTGCCGGGCTTGTCCTGGGGTTTGGCCGGGTTAATCACCGGCTCTTCAGCCATGGGTTTCGCGTCCTCGGACAGCAAAGGCTCCGCGCGCCAATCAGTTGCTTGGAACCGATCCCGCGCTGCGTCGATCTGGTCCAGCGTCGGCGTGTGGTGCAGATCAAAGCCCTTGGAGTTGGGGCGCTCGGGCAAAAACAGCTCTGGCCCGGTGGGTAGAGGCGCGGGCGGTGTCTCAATCGCGGTGAACGGATCAGTGGCGACCTCTTCCGGTGGGACGGCCTCATCTACAATCTGGTTCACGAAGGATGAGTTCGCGCCGTTCTCCAGCAGACGCCGGACCAGATAGGCCAGCAAATCGCGATGCGCCCCGACCGGCGCGTAGATACGGCAGCGGGTTTTGTGTTTGTCCAATACCAGCCCGTGCAGCGTTTCGCCCATCCCATGCAGGCGCTGGAACTCGAACGGCTGCCCCTCGGCCATATGCAGGATCGCGCTGACAGTATGAGCGTTATGCGTGGCAAATTGCGGATAGATCCGGTCAGTCATGCCCAGCAGCTTGCGGGCATTGGCGATATACGAGACATCGGTCGCGGCCTTTTGAGTAAAGACCGGAAAGCCATCGACCCCTTCGACCTGCGCGCGCTTGATCTCTGTATCCCAATAGGCGCCTTTGACCAGCCGCACCATCAGCTTGCGATCATGACGCTGGGCCATGTCGTAAAGCGTATCCAGAACCAAACCGGCACGCGGGCCGTAAGCCTGAACCACGATGCCGAACCCATCCCAACCGGCCAAGGCAGGCTCGGCCATGACCTCCTCGATTACTTGCAGGGACAGGGACAGCCGGTCGGCCTCCTCGGCGTCCACATTCAGGCCCATGCCGGCAGCCTTGGCCAGCAGGGCCAGCGCGCGCAGGCGGGGGACAAGTTCGTCCATGACACGCGCCTCCTGCGCTAGTTCATAGCGCGGATGCAGGGCGGACAGCTTGACCGAGATGCCGGGATTGGCGCGGATGTCGTCATGGGTACACGCCTCGGCAATGGCGGCGATGGCGCGCGAATAGGACAGGTGATAGCGGGCGGCGTCGGCCTCGGTCCGGGCCGCTTCGCCCAGCATGTCGTAGGAGTAGGTGTAGCCTTTGGCCTCCATTCCGCTGGCGCGATCCATGGCCGATTGAATGGTCTCGCCCAGAACGAACTGACGCCCCATCTCCTTCATCGCGCGTCCAACAGCGGTGCGGATGACCGGCTCACCCAGCCGCTTGATCGCCCCGCGGATGGCGCTGACGGGCGAGGCTTTGCCCTCATCCAACACCTTGCCAGTCAGCATCAAGGCCCAGGTCGAGGCGTTGACCAGCGAGGATGAGGACTGTCCCAAATGTTTACCCCAGTCTGAGGGCGCGATCTTGTCTTCGATCAACGCATCAATCGTATCTGCATCAGGTACCCGCAACAGCGCCTCGGCCAGACACATCAGCGCCACGCCTTCGTCGGTGGACAGGCCGTATTCGGCCAGAAACACCTCCATCATGCCGGGCGAAGTGCTGGAGCGGATATCGCGAACCAACTGAGCGGCGGCGTCGCAGATGGCGCGGCGGTCCGCCTCGGACAGGGCGGCCTGGTCGGTCAATTCCTGCAGAACGGTCGATTGATCGGCATAGGTGTGGGTGTCGATGGATGTGCGCAGGCTGTGAGACATGGTTCCTCCGGGCGTTTTTGTTAGTGTACACGCAATTTTCCGGGACAACGGACCAAGTTTTGGCATACATAGGTCAAATGAACTGATTTCTAACGGTGTTGCGATGCAAATGGACTTTCCGAACCTCGACCGCTTTGATCGCGCGATTCTGCAGGCTCTGGCCGAAGACGGGCGCATCTCGGTCGCGGATCTGGCGCGACGGATCGGGTTGTCGAAATCGCCGACTCAGGCGCGGTTGAAGCGGCTTGAGACCGACGGGGTGATTACAGGATACCGGGCAATGTTGGATCCGATCCGTTTGGGGCTGGATCACGTGGCCTTTGTCGAAGTGCGCATGACTGACACGCGGGAAAAAGCGCTGGCCGAGTTCAATGCCGCGGTCCGCAAGATCGCGGAGATCGAGCAAGCCCATATGATCGCGTCGAATTTCGACTATTTGCTGAAGGTCCGCACCGGGTCCATGTCAGAATACCGCGCGGTGCTGGCCGAGAAGATCTCATCCCTTCCGCATGTGGCCAATACTTCGACCTTTGTTGCGATGGAGGCGGTGAAGGAAACCGGTTTGCTAGGGGGCATCGACCGCAAAACTTGACCAAAGCGGATTGTGCGTCACACTTGGTCTATGATCCGCACGTTCATAGCACCTGTCTTTGCCCTTTGGCTCACAACTCCCGCTTTTGCGCAATCCTGCCCGTCCGCGCCGGACCATTCGGCAGGGATGGGCGCGCTGATTGCACAAATTCAGCAGGCCGAGTCGCAGTCCGAAGCGCGTGGGATCTCCAACCAGATGTGGGAGTTATGGACCGATGCCCCCGATCTGCGCGCTCAGACGCTGTTGGATCGTGGCATGGCGCGGCGCGAGGCATCGGATCTTCTGGGCGCTTTGCAGGAGCTGGACGCGCTGGTGGTCTACTGCCCGGACTATGCCGAAGGGTACAACCAACGTGCTTTCGTCAATTTCCTGCGGCAAGACTTTCCTTCGGCCTTGGTTGATCTGGATCGGGCACTGGAGCTTTCCCCTAATCACATCGCGGCCATGAGCGGTCGCGCCCTGACGTTGCTGGGTCTGCGGCGGTTGGATGAGGCCCGTTCTGCCCTGACTGCGGCCCTTGAGCTGAACCCATGGCTGTCCGAGCGGGCCTTGCTGGAACCGGGCGGCGCGCTGGAGCCGCCGGGCGAGGATATCTGACAGACCCGCCGCCCCAAGGAAATGCACGCCCGGCGTGATTTCGGTTCTTGACGCCCCCAGATGCTTGGATTACTCAACCCAAGCGCTGAGCGGGTATAGCTTAATGGTAAAGCCCCTGCCTTCCAAGCAGGCTATGTCGGTTCGATTCCGTCTACCCGCTCCAACTCAGCCCTACATCTCTGCGTCAAATAGCCCGGTCCTCTGTGCATTTTGTGCACGGCTTCTTGACCCTACGGGCCAGTATCGCCAAGAAACAGCAACTCCGCATTGAACACATAAGGGCCGTACATGGCGAGACAGACAGCCAGCACGACGACCGCATCCGCGCCGGGCGCCAGCGAAGAAAGAGCAGGCTCGAAAAAGCTGGGCGTCTTGGCATCGCTTTGGCCGTTCATGAAGTCGTATCGCCTGTTGATGCTAGGAGCGACACTGGCGCTGGTCCTGACGGCTGGTATGACGCTGACCTTGCCCTTGGCCGTGCGTCGCGTGGTGGACAACTTCCGCATTCAGGACGGAGAGCTGCTGGACTGGTATTTCCTGGCCGCGCTGGGTATCGCCGGTATTCTCGCCGTGGGCACCGGCATCCGCTACGCGCTTGTCACCCGTCTGGGGGAACGCGTGGTCGCCGATATTCGAAAGGCCGTCTTTGACCGCGTCATCGGTATGAGCCCCGAGTTCTACGAACGCATCATGACCGGAGAGGTCCTGAGCCGGATCACCACCGACACGACGCTGATTCAATCGGTGATCGGGTCATCTGTCTCGATTGCCCTGCGCAACCTGCTGATGTTTGTCGGAGGGTTGGTGTTGATGCTGTTAACCTCGGCCAAGCTGACAGCGCTGGTTCTGCTGCTGATCCCCGTTGTTGTGGTGCCAATTCTGGTGCTGGGCCGCAGGCTCCGAGCCATCAGCCGCGAGAATCAGGACTGGATCGCGGCCTCTTCAGGCAACGCGGGAGAAGCGCTGGGGGCGGTACAGACCGTGCAGGCCTTCACCCACGAACGCGCAAGCCGCCAGCAATTCGGCGACATGACTGAGACCTCGTATGTCGTTTCGCTACGCCGCATCCAGACGCGGGCCGTTCTGACGGTCATCGTAATCTTTCTGGTCTTCTCAGGCATCGTTGGAGTGCTGTGGATGGGGGCCAACGACGTGCGCAACGGGGTAATGACCGAAGGGGTTCTGATCCAGTTCGTCATCTACTCGGTCATCATGGCAGGCTCTGTTGCTGCCCTGTCCGAGATCTGGAGCGAGCTTCAGCGTGCTGCAGGGGCCACTGAACGGTTGGTTGAGCTGTTGAATGCCGAAGACACGGTGATCGACCCGTCCCAAGCAAAACCGTTGCCGCAACCGGTGCGCGGAGAGATCAAGTTCGAAGAGGTCACCTTCCGCTATCCTGCGCGGCCCGATGTGGTGGCGCTGGACGAGCTCAGCCTGCAGGTCAATCCCGGCGAGACGGTTGCCTTCGTTGGCCCCTCGGGCGCGGGAAAAACAACGGTGGTTCAGTTGCTCCAGCGGTTTTACGACCCGAACTCGGGGCGCGTGATGCTGGATGGCATGGATCTGCAAAACCTGAACCGGGCAGATTTCCGCCAGCATATGGCGCTGGTCCCGCAGGATCCGGTGATTTTTGCCGCCTCGGCCCGTGACAATATCCGCTTTGGTCGTCTGGATGCCTCAGACGCCGAGGTCGAGGCCGCCGCGCGTGCTGCTGCCGCGCATGACTTCATCGCGGCACTGCCCGAAGGCTATGACAGTTTCGTTGGCGAACGGGGAGTGATGCTGTCCGGCGGGCAGAAACAGCGGATCGCTATTGCACGCGCCATTTTGCGGGATGCGCCTGTTCTGTTGCTGGACGAGGCGACCTCGGCGCTGGATGCGGAAAGCGAACGGGCTGTACAGGGCGCGGTGGATCAGATGCGCGCCGGACGCACGACCCTGATCGTGGCGCACCGGCTGGCTACCGTGAAAAAGGCAGATCGCATTGTGGTGCTGGAGGCCGGTCGCATCGTCGCCCAAGGCACGCATGACGATCTGGTGGCGCAAGGAGGTCTTTACGCCCGCTTGGCCCGTCTTCAGTTCACTGACGGTGTCGCTGCGGAATAAAGTGACGCTCCGGCAATCGCCGTTTCGCCGTAGCGTCATTCTACATTTTCAACTTTTCCCTCGCTAAGCCCTTGCTTGCGCCGCCAAGGTTGTGATCCCATCTGAGGTAAGATCACTCCGCGTGTGGCGCGCGGGAGAATAAAACACGGGGAGGAGCCACATGGCCTTTGTTGGCAAGGAAGACAAAGCGCGTATTGAACAGGAAATGGCATGGGAGGACCGCGACCTGCCGGTGACGTTCCACCAGCTGCTATCGCGCACGGCAGAGAAATTTCCAAACCACAACGCGGTCAGTTTTCAGCTGTTTTCAGGTCCGAATGACAAGGCCGAGACGCTGACATGGTCCAACCTTCTGGGGCAGGTCAATCAGGCGGCCAATCTGTTTCGCTCGCTCGGGATCGGCGAAAACGACGTGGTGGCCTATATCCTGCCCAATTGTAACGAGACGCTGGTGACCCTGATGGGCGGTGCCGTGGCCGGTATCGTAAACCCGATCAACCCGCTGCTCGAGCCGGAACAGATCGCCGCCATTCTGCGCGAGACGGGTGCCAAGGTTGTCGTCACGCTCAAGTCCTTCCCGAAAACGGATGTGGCGCAGAAGGTAGAAGAGGCCGTGCGCCATGCGCCCAAGGTCAACACCGTTCTCGAGATTGACCTGAACCGCTATCTGACGCCGCCGAAGTCCTGGATCGTTCCCTTCCTGCGGCCGAAAATGGGCGACAAGGCAAAGCTCGCGCATGCGGACTATAAGAACTTCAATCAGGAATTGGCCAAACAGCCCACGACCCTGACCTTCGCAGACAGCACCGAGGACCGGGTGGCCTGTTACTTCCACACAGGCGGCACGACCGGCATGCCAAAGGTGGCGCAGCACAAATATTCGGGCCTGATCTACAATGGCTGGCTGGGCAATACGCTGTTGTTCGACGAAAACGACGTCATCATGTGCCCGCTGCCTATGTTCCACGTCTTTGCCGTGCATGTGATCTGGATGGCGGCCGTGTCCTCGGGCGCGCATGTGATCTTCCCGACACCTCAGGGATATCGCGGCGATGGCGTGTTCGACAATTTCTGGAAGCTGATCGAACGGTGGAAGGTCAGTTTCATCATCACCGTGCCCACCGCGATCTCGGCCAAGATGCAACGACCCGTGGATGCTGATATTTCCTCGGTGAAAACGGCGTTCTCCGGCTCAGCCCCGCTGCCGGTGGAACTGTTCCGGCGGTTCGAAGAGGCAACAGGCGTGACTATCGTCGAAGGCTATGGCCTGACCGAGGCCACCTGCCTTGTCTCGTGCAACCCGGTGGATGGTGAGAAAAAGATCGGCTCGATCGGGATTCCCTTCCCCTACACAGATGTCAAAATCCTGCAGGACAGTCCGGACGGGCCAAAGGAATGCGCGGTGGATGAGATTGGCGAAATCTGCGTTTCGAACCCCGGTGTCTTTGCGGGCAATACCTATACCGAAACCGACAAGAACGAGAACCTGTACCACTACGACAAGTATCTGCGCACAGGCGATCTAGGCCGTTTTGACGAGGACGGGTACCTCTGGATCACCGGACGTGCCAAGGACCTGATCATTCGTGGCGGACACAATATTGACCCTGCCGAGATCGAAGAGGCCCTGCTGGGGCATGAGGCCGTGGCCTTCGCAGGTGCCATTGGTCAGCCCGACGCCCATTCCGGTGAGGTGCCTTGCGCATTCGTAGAACTGGTGGAGGGAGCTTCGGTGACCGAAGAGGCGTTGATGGAGTTCTGTAAGGTCCATGTTCATGAACGCGCGGCTCAGCCCAAGCACATGACAATTCTGACCGAATTGCCCAAGACTGCCGTTGGTAAGGTGTTCAAACCTGATCTGCGCAAGCACGCGATCACCCGGATCTACAATGGCGCGCTTGAGCAAGCTGGCGTTGATGCCCGTGTCGTCTCGGTCATCGACGACAAGAAGCGTGGCCTTGTCGCACAGCTTGACGCGAACGGCACATCCGAGGACGATGTCAGCAAAGTGCTGGGCGCGTATACCCGGCCGTGGGAGTGGGCAGCCTAACCGGGAGGGAACATGGATTATGAACGTCTGATTGATGAGGAAACTTGGGCGTTCATAAGACGCACGGCTGAAAGCTATCCTGACGATGCGGTGGATCTGTCAATCGAAGACCAGCGCAAAGTCTATGACACGATGTGTCAGGACTTTCGCCAGCCGCGACCCGAAGGGGTGGAAGTGCAGGACCTATCTGCCAATGGCGTGCCGGTCCGCCTTTATACCGAAGGGCAACCGACACGAACCGTCGTCTATTTCCATGGCGGCGGTTTCGTCGTTGGCGGGCTGGATAGCCACGATGATGTCTGCGCCGAGATTTGCGCCCAGACCGGATACCGGATTGTCGCCGTCGACTACCGCCTGTGCCCCGAACACGTACATCCGGCCCAGTTTCAGGATTGTTGGACTGCCGTAAACTGGGCGGCGGAAGAGTTTGGCGACCCGATGATCTTGGCTGGTGACAGCGCAGGGGGCAATTTGGCCGCAGCTGTCGCTCACCACGCGCGAGGTCGGCTAGGGGACATCTTGGGGCAGGTCCTGATCTACCCAGGGCTGGGCGGTGATACATCCATAGGCTCGTATATCGAACACGCTCATGCCCCGTTGCTGACGCTTGAGGATGTTAAGTTCTACGAAACCGTCAGATGCGGAGGGCCAGCCCCGAGCGGTGATCCAAGTTTTGCCCCGCTTCAGGATACCGATTTCTCGAGCTTGCCACCGACCGTTGTCATCACCGCCGATTGCGACCCCCTCAGGGATGATGGATCAGATTATTGCGCTGCGATCCAATCCGCCGGAGGACGGGCAGAATGGATCAACGAACTCGGCCTCGTCCATGGCTATCTGCGCGCCCGAATCTCGGTCAAGCGCGCCGCAGATAGTTTCGAACGGATTTCCATCGCCATTGAGGCGCTAGGGCAGGGGATCTGGTCCTACGACTAATCCATCTGGGTTCCAGATTAGAACAGGAATGCCCTGCCAAGTTCAGGACATTCCTGCCGCCGTATGTGGCAGCGAAGTGCTTTGATCAGCTCAGGAAGGGCTTGGCCTTCATCGTGTCCGCAAGCGGCGCGCCCATTCGGGTCAGGATGGTGGGGGCAAGCTGTAGCTGGTCGATCACGGTATCGGCCTCTGGGCCTTCTGCGTCGCCAAAGTAGTAGAGCGCGGTTTCCTGTTGCAACGGGCTGCGCCCGCCGTGGTGACCGCGTTCGTCCTGCCCGTGATCGGCGGTGACGATGACCTCATAGCCCAGTTTGCGCCAGTTCGGGATGAAGGGTGCCAGCATCTCATCCATCACGAAGCAGGCGTGGTCCATTTCCTCGCAATCGTGGAAGAAGCGATGACCCATGCTGTCCAAGGTGCAGGTGTGCAGGATGCCGTAGTCCAACCCATGGCGCAGGCACAGGTTCGTCAGGGTGGCAAATAGATCGACGTCGCAGGGCGTCATCTGGTTGGCCTTGCCATAGCCGGTCATGCTGTGAAACCGGCCATGGTTGATGGTCTTACTCTCCGGCTCGTCATATTCCACGTCGCGCACATAGTCGAACGGATGACGGTTGAAGAACTGCGACCAATAGCTGTGGGTGACGGCTCCGGTCACGCCTCCGGCCTCGCGGACCTGGCTGAACACGTCCTTATGGCTCAGGCGGAAGACATTGCCGTTGCCGGTACAGCCATGTTCCTGCGGGGTCACGCCCGTGTGGATCGAGGCATAGCAACTGGCCGAGGTCGATGGCAGGACCGAGCGGAGCTTCCATACGCGGGCCTCACCACTATCGACCCAGCCTTCGAGGTTGCCGAACAACCGGCGGAAGTTGCGCCACGGGACGCCGTCCAGAATGATGAGGAGGAGTTTGCGGTCCATGATCCGACCCTTTTCGAGAGTGTTTCCGGCGACCCTAAAAGATTCTTTGCGCTCGGGCTGCCTATTCACGCCCCGAATAGCAAAATCCCGACACCTGTTTTTGACACGTGCCGGGATTTCATAGCGTTGGTTGGGGCAAGGATCAGTTCCCTGCCGCCTCCATCTTGCGGTTGGCAACGACTTTTTCCAGCCAGCCAAGCTCCATCTCGGGGACCGAGCTGAGCAGCAAGTCGGTGTAGTCGTCGAACGGCGGGCTAAGCACCTGAGACTTCGAGCCATAACGCGCGACGCGACCTTGATACATCACCGCGATGCTGTCGCTGATCGCGCGGACCGTCGCCAGATCGTGGGTGATGAACAGGTAGGCCACATCCTCGATCTTCTGCAGGTCCAGCAGCAGCTTTAGGATGCCGTCTGCCACAAGTGGATCAAGGGCCGAGGTGACCTCATCACAGATGATCATCTTAGGCTTGGCCGCCAGTGACCGCGCGATGCAGACACGTTGTTTCTGACCACCAGACAGTTCTGCCGGGTAGCGATCGATAAACTTTTCACCCAGTTCGATCTCATCCAGCAGCTCGACAACGCGTTTGCGTTTCTCGGCCCCGCGCATGTTGAAGTAGAACTCCAACGGGCGGCCGATGATCGTGCCGACGGTCTGACGCGGGTTCATCGCTGTGTCTGCCATCTGATAGATCATCTGCAGCTCACGCAGGTCTTCGCGTGTGCGCCCCTTCAGATCCGAGCTCAGTTTGCGCCCGTTGAAGGTGATCTCACCCTCACGTGCGGGCAGCAGGCCGGTGATGACACGCGCCAACGTGGACTTGCCCGACCCGGATTCGCCCACGACCGCCAAAGTCTGCCCCGGATGAAGCTCTACGTTGACGTTGTGCAGAACATCGAAGTTCAGACCCTTGTAGCGTGCGGTAATACCGTCGACCTGAAGAACCGGCTCCGCAGTCGGCTTTTTCTCTTCATGTTCGATAGACCGGACCGAGACCAGAGCCTTGGTATAGTCTTCCTGCGGGTTGTTGATGATCTGATCGGTATTGCCGTACTCGACAGTGTCGCCCATCCGCAGAACCATGATGTCGTCGCTGACCTGCGCCACAACCGCAAGGTCGTGGGTGATATACAGCGCAGCAACGCCGGTATCTGCAATGGCTTCCTTGATGGCCATCAGAACGTCGATCTGGGTGGTCACATCCAAGGCCGTGGTGGGTTCGTCGAATACCACCAGATCAGGTTCCGGACACAGGGCCAGCGCGGTCATGCAGCGTTGCAGCTGACCACCGGAAACCTGGTGCGGGTAGCGACTGCCGATATTGTCCGGATCTGGCAGGCCCAGCTTGGCGAAAAGTTCACGCGCACGGGCCTCGGCCTGTTTGCGAGTGAATTTCTTCTGCTCGACCGCGGCTTCGACGACCTGATCCATGATCCTTTTGGCAGGGTTGAACGACGCGGCAGCGGATTGGGACACATAGGTGACCTCACCCCCACGCAGCTTGCGGATATCCCCATGAGATGTTTTGAGGATATCGCGCCCGTTCACCCAGACCTCGCCGCCGGTGATCTTCACGCCACCTCGGCCATAGGCCATCGAAGCCAGGCCGATGGTGGATTTACCGGCGCCGGATTCACCGATCAGCCCCAGCACCTTGCCGCGCTCGAGGTCAAAGCTGACCCCGTGCACGATTTCGATGTCATGGGGCTTTTCGCCCGGCGGATAGACGGTCGCGCCGATTTTGAGGTCGCGGACCTTGAGAAGGATATCGTCGCTCATCCCCGGCCTCCTTTCAGCGATGTGGTGCGGTTCAGAACCCAGTCAGCCACAAGGTTGACCGAGATGGCCAGCGTCGCGATAGCCACGGCGGGCCACAGGGCAGCACCGATGCCATAGACGATACCGTCTTTGTTTTCCTTCACAATGCCGCCCCAGTCCGCCAGCGGCGGCTGCACGCCCAGGCCCAGGAAGGACAGCGTCGAGATAAACAGAACCATGAAGATGAACCGCAGACCGAACTCGGCCACCAGCGGTGACAGAGCGTTGGGCAGGATTTCCCGAAAGATAACCCATGCGCGCCCTTCGCCGCGCAGTTTTGCGGCTTCGACGTAATCCATCACGTTGATGTCCACCGCGACCGAGCGCGACAGTCGGTAGGGACGGGTTGCGTCCAGCAGGCCCATCACAAGGATCAGGATCGGAACGGTCACCGGAACGATTGCCAGAATAACCAGCGCGAGGATCAGGGTCGGGATCGACATGATCAGGTCAACGGTCCGGCTGAGTGCCTGATCCGCCCATCCGCCCAGAACAGCGGCCAGCAAACCCAGAGACGTACCGGTCAGAAAGCTGAGCAACGTGGCTGCGGCGGCGATGAAGATCGTCGTGCGCCCGCCGTAGATCATGCGGGTCAGTAGGTCCCGCCCGATATTGTCCGTACCCAGCAGATGTTCGGCGCTGGCAGGCTCCCACACATCGCCGACAACTTCTGCCATTCCATAGGGCGCAATCAGGGGGGCCGCGATGGCCACAAAGAAATAGGCGCCAGTGAACAAGAGGCCAATCAGTGCCGAAAGAGGAATGTTCTTTATCATTTCGGATGCCTCAGTCTTGGGTTGGCAAGGATCGACACGATATCGGCAACCATGTTCAAGCCGATATAGACGGCCGCGAATACGACACCACAGGCCAACACAACAGGCACGTCACGTTTGGTCACCGCATCCACCAGATATTGCCCCATGCCGGGATAGACGAATACAACCTCGACCACGACAACGCCGACAACCAGATAGGCTAGGTTCAGCATTACAACGTTTACGATCGGGGAAATCGCGTTGGGGAAGGCGTGGCGTGCAATGACCTGAAAGGTGCTCAGGCCCTTTAGCTCGGCAGTTTCGATATAGGCCGATTGCATGAGGTTCAGAATGGCCGCGCGGGTCATGCGCATCATTTGCGCCAGAACCACCAATGTCAGAACGAAAGCCGGTAGGGCGATTGCATTCAGCTTCTGCCCGAAGGTCATGGAATCGTTGATCATCGCCAGGGATGAGAACCAGCCCAGTTTAACTGAGATAAAGTAGATCACCACGTAACCGATCAGAAACTCGGGAATTGAAACTGTCGTGAGCGTGATCGCCGAGATCAGCTTGTCGGGCCAGCGATTGCGGAACCGAACGGCCAGAAGGCCCAGGAAAATCGCCAGCGGAACGGAAACGATCGCAGCAACGCAAGCAAGGAACAACGTATTGCCGAGGCGTTTTCCGATGCTCTCGGAGATATCAAGTTTGTTGGTGAGGGATTGCCCCAGATCGCCTTGCGCGATGCCACCCAACCACTCGAAATAGCGGGTTAGGGCAGGGCGGTTCAGGCCCATCTCTTCTCGTAGGTTGGCAAGGGCCTCGGGGGTTGCGGACTGCCCCAGGACGGCTTGCGCGGCGTCTCCGGGAAGGGCTTCGGTCAGGCCAAAAATCAGAGCCGAAGCGCCGAGCAGCAATAGGATTCCCAGCGCAAGGCGCTGGGAAACCAGTTTGATGATAGGATGCATTATCCGTTGCCCGAGTTACACGAACCACATCTTGCGCGAGATGTTGCCGTTCATCATCTCTTGCGTCGGATCAGATTCCCAACCGTCCAGCTGGTTGCTGATGCCTTCGACAAAGTCGTTGAACATCGGGCAAATCAGGCCGCCTTCGTTGCGGACCATCTGGCCCATCTGGCTGTAGATACCCTTGCGTTTCTCGGGATCCAGTTCGGCGCGCGCTGCGAACAGCATGTCGTCGAAGGCCTGAACCTTGAAGCGCGTGTCGTTCCAGTCTGCGCTCGACAGATACGCGGTCGAATACATCTGGTCCTGGACGGGACGACCACCCCAGTACGAGGCACAGAACGGCTGAACGTTCCACACTTCCGACCAGTAGCCATCATTGGGTTCGCGTTTGATTTCCAGCGGAATACCTGCCTGAGCTGCGGTTTGCTGGAACAGCGCCGCCGCATCCACAGCACCTGGGAAGGCGCCATCTGCAACACGCAGAATGATCGGCGATCCATCGTGGCCAGATTTCTTGTAGTGCTCGGCTGCTTTTTCAACGCTGAACTCGCGCTGTTCGATGGTCTCATCAAACAGTGGGTAGGCCGCGTTGATCGGCATGTCATTCCCGATCGAGCCATAGCCACGCAGAACTTTGTCTACCAGATCCGCGCGGTTGATGGCGTATTTCAGAGCCGTGCGCAGTTCGTTGTTGTCGAACGGAGCCGTGTCACAATGCATGATGAACACATAGTGGCCACGACCGGCGGTCGAATGAACAGTCAGGTTTGGTGCGCGGCCCAGCAGGTCGGCAACTTTGGGCTCAACGCGGTTCACTGCGTGAACCTGACCCGATTGCAGCGCGGCTGTCCGGGCGGTTGCGTCGTTGATGACAACCACTTCGACGCTGTCGAAGTTGCCGAAATCGCTGTTCCAGTGGTTTTCGTTCTTGGTGAACAGGTGGCGGACGCCGGGTTCATCAACTTCCAGCTTGTAGGGACCAGTGCCGATACCGGCTGCCGGGTTCTCCATACCACCGTCAGGCTGAATGATCAGGTGATAGTCGGCCATCAGATAGGGAAGGTCGGCGTTGGGCTCGGACAGGGTGACCTGGAAGTTGTCGCCATCGGCCTTCATCGACTCGATGCCTTTCATGATGCCCAATGCGCCGGACTTGGAGTCTTCGTTCGAATGGCGCTGCATGGTTTTCAGCACGTCTTCGCTGGTCATAGTCTTGCCGTTGTGGAACTCGACCCCCTGACGCAGCTTGAAGGTCCAGACCTTCGCGTCTGCACTGCCTTCGACGCTTTCGGCAAGGCGTGGTTCGATCGTGCCGTCGGGTGCAACTTCGACCAGTTGGTCGCCAAACTGTTTGCCGTTCTGGAACGGGACCGAGCTTGCATAGGTTGCCGGGTCCAGCGAGTTGGTCGATTCGCCGCCCTGCAGGCCGAATTTCAGATCGCCACCTTTTTTCGGGCCGGCTGCACGGGCCGCGTCGGCAAACATCGTGCTGGCCATGGCTGCCGAAACGCCAAGAGCGGCGGCTTTGCCCATGAACTCGCGACGGGTCAGTTTGCCTGCCGTCACCTGTTTGGACATGTGAGTGAGTTGTTCGTTCATTCAGAAGCTCCCAGTTGGTTGTGTTCGCCCGTTTTCGGGCTTTTTATTGACGCGTGAGTCAACGTTGACGCATTTCAGCGGGTCGGGCAAGTGGAATTCCGTGTCGCAAATGTGCCTTGCCTGACAATACCGTGTTTATCAAAGCCGTCATAGCGCCGTGTCTTCGCGTCCTCCGCTATGACGAAAATGATCTATTGGTTGCCTTGGTCGGTATCGGGAGAATACGTCATTCTAGTCCCGAATTGCGACAATCAGGTCCATGACATTGGTTCCTGTCGGCCCGGTCACCAGCAAAGCGCCTGCGTTTTCCAGGAAGGCCCCACTATCGGCGGCAGCCAGCGCCTCGTCCGCGCCTTTGGCCCAAGTGGCGCCAGAAACAACCCCGCCTGCTGCGTTGGTTGGGCCATCCGTTCCGTCGGTTCCTCCGACCACGACCGTGATATCTTCAAGGCCGGAAATCTCGTGCGCCAGTGCCAGTGCCAGTGCCTGATTGCGCCCACCCTGTCCGGGGTTTGGGGGCAGCACAACAGTCGGCTCGCCGCCGAAAACCATGACGCCTGATCCCATCTGCCTTAGCTTCTCACCGATTGCGGTGGCGACGGCCTGATAATCGTCATGCAAGGCCTCTTCATTGGCCAGCACCGACAGACCCGCATCCTCGGCCGCTTCGGCCGCTGCCGCACGGGCATGGGCGTTCGAGGCAATGATCTGCGCTTCGGCCTCATAAGAGACTTGTTCAGGCAGCGCACCGATGCCCGAGCCGATAACGTTCAGATCATCCCCTGGCACGTCCGAGATCGCCAGAACCGTGACCTTCCGGCCTTTGAGCCGGGACAGCAATCCTCCGCCTTTGACCTGCGAAATCTTGCGTCGTTCCGCATTCATCGCCCCGATATCAAGCCCTTCGGAGAGCAGCTTTTTGTTCAACGCCTCTAGATCCTCAAGCGTTTTGCCACCTATCAAATCTTCGGCCAGCGAGGACGCGCCGCCCGACACCAACAGCAGCAGGTGCGCCTCAGACGGCATAGCCTCAACCGCATGGCGTAGCGCCCTGCCACCTGCCAAGCTGCGGCCGTCCGGGACAGGATGAGAGGCCTCGATTACCTCGACGCCGTCGGGCAAGTCGCGCCCGTGATCGTCCTTGGTGACCACCAGCGTTGGGATGTCTCCGAAATGATCCAATGCCGCTCGGGCCATCGCCGCAGCGGGTTTGCCAACGGCCAATATCCGATCCGGTTTTGCAACATCGGAGAGTGCTTTTCGGGTCGCCGTGTATCCGTCTACCGCCGCGACTCCGGCTTGCCAGAGTGCGATTGCCTGTTCAGCGCGGGTCATCAATTCTCCATCCAGATTGTCACTGGCCCATCATTGACCAGCTCAACGGCCATGTCGGCCCCAAATTGCCCTGTCTCAACCGCGATTCCGCACGCGGCGAGGTTCTTGGCAAAACTTTCAAAAAGGTGTTTTCCGATATCCGGCGCAGCAGCCTGCGAGAACCCGGGCCGGTTACCGCTGGCCGTATCCGCAGCAAGGGTGAACTGGCTGACAACCAGAGCCGAGCCGCCAATGTCCACAACAGACCGGTTCATTTTGCCGGCGGCATCCTTGAAGATTCGCAGCTTGGAGATTTTCGCAGCAAGTTTCGACGCGTTCTCTTCGCTGTCGCCCTGCATCGCGCATACGAGAATCATCAGGCCCGGTCCCGATTGACCGACAACAGCGCCATCCACCGAGACTGACGCCCTAGAGATACGTTGTAAGACTGCGCGCATCGCTCTCCCCAAATCGCATGCGTTCAGCAGTCGGTTTAGCCGCCGGAGGCCCACTTGTCATCCAGCGTCTTGCCCGTATTCGGGAAAACGTTTGCCTGTGTGATTTTGGTGGGCTCAACCATGCGACGTCGCCATCACGTAACCCACGCCCGCCGCCACCAGCAGGCCGAGGACCACCGCAATGGTTATCTTGATCGCAGACCACGGTCGTTCCCCCTGCACCCGGCCAGTGCGCCCGTTGACCACAAACCGATAGGTTTGCCCGCGATACTTATAGGCAGCCATCCAGATGGGCAGCAGGATATGCTTGAACGTCACATCGCGCACATCAGTGTCCACCGCGTGAATACGCTGCCGGTCGCCGCCGATGTCAAAGCGCACGTCACGCTCGATCACCCGCGCCATATGGGCCCGCGCCTCGGAATACCCATCGGGTAACTCGACCGAATACGCCTCGGCCCGGAACCCCGCCAGGTATTGCGGCTGGTAGGGTTCAAGTGCGGGCAGATCCCAGGGCTCCAGCGCGTCGGTGTATTTCTTAGGCAGCGAGCGTGAGGCCAACACCAGAACATCATCAAAGAACCGCGCGACGCGACCGGATTTCGGGCTCCAGCGCACTTTGGCCACCTGTTGTTGCACCCGCTTCCCGTCGCGCATGACGGTGCGCGTTTCGTAGTAAACGGTACCGCGTTCGCCGCGATAGCTGGATTTGGTGTCCGCGTCGAAGGTCCAGTAGGGCACATATATGCCCTGCATTTTTCGGCCCTTGCGAGCATAGTCCTTCAGCCCGTTCGGCGCGAACCAAAGCCGACCCAGCCAATCCCCCATCGCCTTGTGGGCGGACCGTTCATCCAGCGCAAAGGGCAACACGCCCTTGGGTTTGATATGCCGGTTGACGCCCGTATCCGTCACCACAGGAGTGGCACAGAACGGACATTCCGCGGCGTGGGTATTCGGGTCGAACTCGACCTGCGCGGCACAGTTGGGGCAGGACAGAACCCGCGTTTCCTCAATCTCGCTGTCGGGCAGACGGTCGGCGATGGCGGCGTCAAAATCCAGCTCGCGCAGGCTTGCGCCGCCCCAGGGGCCTGAGCCAATGGGTTCCGAGTGGCCGCAATGGTCGCAAGTCAATGTGCCATCGCCCGGGTTAAACCTGTAGTCCGCGCCACATTGGTCGCAGGGAAAGCGGTGTTCTTCGGTCATTCGTCCGTCCTGAATGTAGTTCTTGCCCCTGGTCCGATCTGCCAACGCACTAGCAGTGCGATCAAAGCGCATAGCAGAACAAATTGTGCAGAGTTTTGGGCGAGTATCCACCATCCGTAAAGTGTCAATATGCCGTCGACCGACCGAACGGAGCCGATGCCTCCCATTGTCGAACTAAAATCTGGGTTTATTGATTGAAACCAACCAAAAAGCCGCCCGAGTAAGATGCTCACTCCTACCAAGCCACACCCAATTCCAATACCCCACTTGGCGGCGCGTAAATAACCTATGGGCTTTTGCGATACTACGCGCAAGGCAGGCGCTACTAATACCCACGCAATGAGAAAGGACAAAGGCAAGCCAATCAACGTGAATAGAAAGAACAACGATTTCAGCGAAGGATCGAACCCGCGAACCAGCATTTCAGAAGCCAAAGGTATTCCGACCACTGCAACCCATCCAGATATCGCGCAAAGATTTATTGCGCGCCGAATCTCTCGCTTTTCATAGGGGGATTGAGCGACATCTATCACCGTAGGCTATGAACTTGGCGGAGGTGGAGGCAGGATCGTGAACAGCTGCGCCAATTCCTGCACTTCACCTGCTTTCTTCCAGCCATCCTGACCAGCGGTCCAGACATGGGTGTCTCGGGTCAGTTCCCCGTCCGAGGCCATGCGCCCCATCTTGGCCTTCGAGAACGGTCCGCTGGTCTGCCCATCCACCGCGATATGCCAAACATGCTCAACAGGCGGAGGGGGCGGCGGGGCTGTATGCGCGGATGGTTGCGGGGCAGCGGGGGCGGGCGACCCCCACGGGCCGCTCGGTTGGCCCGCTGCCATGTTCGCCATCTGATTGGCCATCGCCATGCCCATTCCCATGCCAAGACCTGCGCCCATGCCGCCGCCCTGACCGGGGTTGTTGGCCGCTGCCGTCATCGCCTCGGCGGCGGAATACTGGGTGAACTTGCCCAGATCACCCGCCAGCCCCATCGAGGTGCGCTTGTCCAAAGCGGCCTCTACCGCAGGCGGAAGCGAGATGTTTTCGATGTAGAACTCAGGCATCTCCAGCCCATAGCCTTCCAACACGGGCGAGACTTCGGCTGCGATCAGTTTGCCCAGATCGGCCGTATTCGCCGCCATGTCGAGAACCGGAATACCGGATCCGGCGATCACGCGGCTGAACTCTTGCACGATAATGTTACGGACCTGAAAGCTGATCTCATCCATGGTGAATTCACCATCGGTTCCGACGATCTCGACCAGGAATTTCGCCGGGTCTTTCACCCGGACCGTATAGGTGCCATAGGCCCGAATACGGGTTGGTCCGAATTCCGGATCACGTAGCATGATTGGGTTTTTGGTGCCCCATTTCAGATCATTGAACCGCGTTGTGTTGACGAAGTAGATCTCGGACTTGAACGGGGACTGAAAGCCGTGATCCCAGTGCTGCAAAGTCGTCAGGATCGGCATGTTATTGGTCTCAAGCATATAAAGACCCGGCGTGAAAACATCCGCCAGTTGCCCTTCATGGACAAACACCGCCGCCTGACCCTCGCGGACGGTCAGCTTGGCACCATACTTGATCTCGTGCCCTTCGCGTTCGAACCGCCAGACCATGGTGTCTCGGGTGTCATCGACCCAGTGAATGACGTCGATAAACTCTCCGGTCAGAAAATCGAAAATTCCCATTTGGGTTCTCCTGTCCTTGGGGTCAGAGCGGCTGCCCCATTAATTCACGCGCAATGATCCGTACCACGGGGCGGGCCTGATCGACCGTCACTCCGGGTGAAAGACGCGGATCATAGAGCATTGTCAGTAGTTTCTCATCATGACTTGTCAGCAAAGCAAACTCGTCATCATCGTTGAAGATCGAGGGCCGCGCGGCGGGGCTGTCATTGGACAGGCCCAGCCCTTGCGCAATCTCTTCGTGAATGCAGCTGCGCCGTACGAGATCGGGCAGTTCCGACCGGATCAGCGTCACCGCACGCACGTATTTGTTCGGATCGTTGCGGGTGGCCGAGGCGAACACAAAACAGTCGAAACTCGCGCGCGGGTTGGCGACCAGATCCAGTGAGGCCTGACTGATGTTGGGCACCAGTTCCTTGAGACGAGTGACAACATAGGCGCTGTCATCCTTGCCGGCGAAAAACACGTGGAAATTGGCTTTGCGACTAACGGTCGAAATCGGATGGCCAGTCAGTTTGGCCAGCCTTGCGGCATAGGACTGCACCTGATCCGCGTCACTGGTGCGAGTTGCGGGCAGGACCGAGGGCCCGAACTCGGTCTGGATGCGAACGGGTCCCGACCAGCGGCTGAGTTGCCCATCCGTCTGCCGCGACCCGAGCGAGACAGTGTGATCAGGATATTCGCTGTAGAAGGCGATGGCCTCAAAGTTCCGGCTCAGGTCGTCGGCGTCATAAGGGGTGTCTGGTCCGCCCCCATCGGTGCGCAGCAGGCCGCGGGTCAGCAGGTCCCGTTCGATCCGTTGATAGAACCGCGCGAGGTCCTGACTGGCGGCAGAAGGTGGCACATAGGCGTTGGCCGCAGTCGGCGGGGCCGAAGGTCGCACCTGAGGAACGACCGAAGAGGTCAGCGCCTCATCGCACCCCGCAAGCGCTAGAAGCCCCAGAACACCAAGGCCCGTTTTGAGACAGGTCAAAGGCCGCACGCCCAGCCCACCTTATCCCGGAACAGCCGTTCCGGCATTGTCGCCGGTCCCGTCACGCCGTGCCTTGGCAGCTGCCAACGTGTCGCGCAGTTCGGCCTCCATCTTCTGAAGTTCCTGCTCGGCGGCAGCACGTTTGGCTTTGCCTTCGTCCGCGATCGCCAGGCTTTCATTGATCGTGCCGATCAGATCAGCGTTGGCCTGCTTGACGGCTTCGATGTCGAACACACCGCGCTCCATCTCTTCGCGGATCATCTTGTTCGACTCGCGCAAGTTGGCAGCGTTCGAGGTCAGAAGCTCGTTGGTCAGATCATTGGCGTCGCGCACGGCAGCGGCGGCTTCGGCGCTGCGCTGGATGGTGACGGCCTGCGCCAACTGGGTTTCCCACAGTGGCACGGTGTTGACCAAAGTCGAGTTGATCTTGGTGACCAGCGACTTGTCATTTTCTTGCACCAACCGGATCGAGGGCAGTGACTGCATCGTCACCTGCCGGGTCAGTTTCAGGTCATGCACACGGCGTTCCAGATCGTCGCGCGCGGCGCGCATGTCGCGCAGCTCCTGCGCTTTCATGACCTGCTGGTCTTCGGGCGCGGCCTGAACCTCGGCCTCTTTCTCGGGGATGTCGTGGCTATCCAGCTCGGTCAGCTTTTCCTCGCCCGCAGCGATATAGAGCGCCAGTTCATCATAGAACCCCAGCGTCTTTTCATAGAGCAGGTCCAGCGATTTGATGTCTTTCAACAGAGTGTGTTCGTGAGAAAGCAAATCGTCTGTGATGCGGTCGATCTGGCCCTGAACCTCTTCGTATTGCGCGGTGAACTTGGCGAAGGGTGCGGCGCGGCCCAACAATTTCTCCCACCAGCTGCGTTCGCGCCGCACGTCCAGTTCACTGACCGAGAACCCCCGGATCGTGGTGACGATGTTGCGCAGGCTGTCACCTGCGGGGCCAACATCCTTGTTGCGCACATCCGCCAGCATGGCTTGGCTGATCTCTTGCAATTCGGCCTGCGCGGACGAGCCGAAGGCGACGATCGAATTGGTGTTGCCCATGTCGATCTCATCCATGCGCTTGCGGATCTCGGCGCTGACGGGTTCGTCGGCCTCTTCAAGCGAGACGACCTCGGCCTGCGGTTCGGGCAGGGCCACCGCGGTGACCTCTTGCACAAGTGTTTCGGCCTCAACCGCTTTGTTCTTGATCTCGTCGGACATAGGGGAGTTCCTCGCTCAAATATAAAGGGCCGGTCAGTCCAGCCGGACACCTTCGCGCTGCAGTCTTTCACGCAGCACGTCGATTTCGACCGTTAAATCACTACGGTCATCCAATAGCATTTTGCGCGTACGCGCGGCGAAATTCTGTTCCAGATCATCCAATAGGGCGGAGTAATCTGCCAAGGCCTGCCCGTCGCGGGTGCGGGCGTAAACATCCGCGAACTTGACGGTCGCATCACGTGCGCCCTGCAGATAGACGGTCAGATACTTCCGTGCGCCCGCCAGATCGCGCGGATCTTCTTCGACCGTGCGAAACAGATCGCGGGCTGTATCCTGAAACCGTTCGACACGCGCCTCGATCCGGCGATCTCCGGCGCGTTTGATCGCATCCGTCATCTCGGCCAGATGCTTTTCGGCATCATCGACAACGCGAGCGACACGGTCCTGCTGGAACGTGTCGACGCCCTCCATCCCCTTGTTTTTCATGGGGTCCAAGCCGAAGGACACGGAATGCAGGGTCGCGGCGGCGGCGCCAAACAGAATCGGGGCTACAAGGCTTGCTTGTGCTGCGGTCTCAGCGTCCAGAAACTCGGTCCGGTAGGACGCGAGCGCAGCCCCAAGTCCCGTCAGAACGCTGGCAAAGATCTTGCGAGGGAACGCCGGGCGACGCGCGGTTTTGCGGGCGTTATAGGCAGCCTCGGCCCGCAACCCTTCGCGCAGCAAAAACGCGGCGGCTGTCAGAATGCCGGCGGCAACAAGGCCCATGGTCATGCCAATCGCGCCATCATTAAGCGATAAAAAGACCAGAGGGATCGCGGGGATGAAAAGGATGTTTGCCCGCGCGCCTGCAGGTTCGACTCGGGCATTGTCAAACTGGCCGCGCGGAAGCGGGCTGTCTGGCGAGTCCTCACCCTGAGGGCTGTATTTGCCACCGAACCGTTTGGCCATGGCTACAGACCCCCAAGCAGGCCGGTGCAGACGCCAAATAGCAGCACCAGAAGGGCCGCATAGGCCAGTTTTTGCACTCCGCTCCCGGACATTCAGCCCCCCAAATAGCAGCACTCACAGAAAATTTAGGGGATACGAGGGCTTGGCGCTAGGGGGAAGGTTGCCAAACCCGCATCACTTGCGGGGTTTCTTGCCGATCGGAGGGCGTTTTCGCTGCGGTCGGGTTGCGCGTTTTGCCGTTCCTTCGGGTGTTTCACCCCCATCCAGACCCAGCTGATCGCGCATAACGCGGCGGCGGACCTCTTCAACCTCACCCGGTTTCAGGTCGCCCAGTTGGAACGGCCCGTAAGACACACGCAGCAGGCGGTTCACGGTAAAGCCGATATCCTCCATCGCGCGGCGGATCTCGCGGTTTTTGCCTTCGCGCAAGCCGATTGTCAGCCATGCATTTGCGCCCTGCTGACGATCAAGCGAGACTGTCATGGGCTGAAACCGCTCGCCCTCGATCACCAGACCTTTGCGCAGGGGGGCGAAATCCTCGTCCTTGGGGCGTCCATTCACTCGAACGCGATATTTGCGCAGCCAACCGGTTGAGGGAAGTTCCAGCTTGCGTTTGATGCCGCCATCATTGGTCAGCAGCAGCAGCCCTTCGGAATTCAGGTCCAACCGGCCAACAGACATCACCCGAGGCATGCCTTCGGGCAGTTTGTCAAAGATCGTCGCGCGGCCTTTTTCGTCCTTGGTCGTGGTCACCAGGCCGGTCGGTTTGTGATACAGCCAAAGCCGTGAGGGTTCGGGTTCCGATACCGGTTTGCCGTCGACGGTGATCCTGTCTTTGCCGGTCACGTTCAGGGCAGGGCTCTTGATAGCCTTGCCGTTCACACTGACGCGGCCTGCTTCGATCATGCGTTCCGCCTCGCGCCGCGAGGCAACGCCAGCACGGGCCAGGACTTTGGCGATCCGGTCGCCGGGAGGAGGGGTGTTGCTCATGGCAGGGCCATACCGCATCCCGCCCGCTTGCGAAAGGCAGGTTTCTGAGGCAGTCAGGGGCATGGTGTTCAAATCACATATGGACAAGGCGCTGGCCGAGGCCCGCGCGGCCGCTGAACGGGGGGAGGTTCCCGTCGGCGCGGTGATCGTCGCGTCCGACGGCCGGGTTGTCGCCACTGCCGGGAATCGCACGCGTGAGCTGAACGATCCGACCGCCCATGCCGAGATACTGGCGCTGCGCGCCGCCTGTGCCGAGGCAGGCTCGGAACGGCTGCCCGGCCATGACCTCTATGTGACGCTAGAGCCTTGCGCGATGTGTGCAGCGGCCTTGGCTGCGGCCCGTATCCGCCGCATCTACTACGGGGCGTCCGACCCGAAATCAGGTGGGGTCGCCCATGGCGCACGGGTTTTTGCGCACCCGCAGGCCCATCACAAGCCGGAGGTCTACGATGGCATCGCCGCCGAGGAGGCGGCCGACCTGCTCAGGTGCTTTTTCGCGAGCCAACGTGACTAGGGTTTAACCACCATCTCACGCGGGATATCGGCCAGAGGTTGGCCGCCCTCCGGCGTCACCACAAAGCTTTCGGTTATCGCCAGCCCCCAGTCCGGAGTCCACAGTCCCGGCATCAAGTGAAACGTCATGTTTTCCTGCAGTACCGTGGTGTCGCCGGGGCGTAGACTCATCGTGCGTTCTCCCCAGTCGGGCGGGTAGCTGAGGCCGATGGGATAGCCGGTGCGGTTGGCTTTTTCATATCCGGCGCGGGCGAAACTGTCGTAGACACAAGTGGCGATTTCCTCACATTTTGTGCCGGGACGGGCGGCTGCCAGAGTGGCCTCAATCGCCGTCAGAACAGCCGCTTCGGCCCGGCGGATGTCATCCGGTGGATCGCCCAGAAACAGGCTGCGGCTGGCGGGGCAGTGATACCGTCGGTAGCAGCCGGAGATTTCAAAATAGGTGGCCTCTCCGCGCACTAAGGGCCTGTCATTCCAGGTGATATGCGAGGCCGAGGCCTCGCGGCCCGAGGGAGCAATTGGTACAATAGCAGGGTAGTCGCCCGCCAAACCGGGCAGGCCCGCGATGCCTGCTGCCTGCACTTGGGCGACCAGTTGGTTCTTGGGCAGGTCTTCGCGAAACGCCTCACGCAGCACCCCATGCATATGCGCTGTCAACTGGCCCGCCTTGCGCATCATGTCGATCTCTGCGTCGCTTTTGACCGCACGCTGCCAGTTCACCAGACCCGTGGCATCAATCATTTCACCGAAGGCGCGCTCAAGAATGCGGTGGCTGGCGGCGGAGTAGTAGTAATTGTCCATCTCGACGCCCAGCCCTCGGGTCCAGTCCCGGTCGCGCAGGGCAAGAACCAGAGCGTCAACCGGATGGTGGTCGGGATGCTGGACGTGTTCTTCCGGCCAATCCAGCAAATCCGACGCTTCCAGCCACGTGGTCTGCGCGGCGCCGGCCTTGTCCTGCGTACGCCCCCACCACAGAGGCGCCCCTTGTGCAGGCAGGATCACCATCTGCGGGACGTAGAAGCTCCAGCCGTCGTAACCGGTAAGCCAGGCCATGTTGGATGGGTCGGTGACCAGCAGAGTCTCAATCCCGCGCGCGTTCATCGCCGCGCGGGTCTTGCTCAGGCGGTCCGCGTATTCCTGCGCGCTGAAATCTGATGCCGGCATCAGAGGGCGATCGCTTTCATGACTTCAGGCTCAATCACGTCCACACCGGGCAGGCCGTCGATCAGTGTCTGCGCTGATTGCTCAAGAATGGGGAAGGTTTTGTAGTGGCAGGGAATCACCGTTTTGAAATCGAAGTACCGTTTGGCGGCATAGGCGGTGGCTTTCATATCCATTGTGAAATGTCCGCCCGCCGACAGAATGCCGATATCGGGTTTGTAGTAATCCCCCATCCAATCCATATCCGCCATGATATCGGTATCGCCCGAGACATATAGCATGCGCCCCTCGGCTGCGATCATAAACCCGACCTCACTGCCGCCGGTGCGCAACCCGTCCGGCGTCGAAAAGGTCGAGCTGTGCGAGGCGGGCACCATCGTGACTTTGATGCCGTTCAGATTGACCGTTCCGCCTTTGTTGAAGCCGATGGTCTCGATCCCTTCGGCCTCGGCCCAATAGCCCATGAGGTCATACTGACCGACCACCGGCACCTTCAGGTGTTTGGCCAAGGGCAGGATGTCGACGACATGGTCGAAATGGGTGTGTGTCAGAAGGATATGCGTGGCACCTTCAACGGCTGCATCGTGCTGATCCTCGGGCAGTGACGGGTTGCCGGTCAGCCAAGGGTCGACCAGCAGCACCTGACCTTCGGTTTCAATGCGAAAGCTGCCATGGCCCAACCAAATGATGTTCATGAGAAATCCTCCTGCGATGCCTATTGGCATCACACTAGCATCCGTTATGTAAAAGTTCATGGATTGGTTTCAGGAAATTGACGGGTATTGCGAACGCCTTACCCCCGCCTATTGGGCCGAGCCGATCAACGCGGTGACCAACGCTGCGTTTCTGATCGCAGCCTTCATCATGTGGCGCAGGGTGCGCGGGCAGGGGATGTCTCTGGCGATGTTGCTGGTGTTGATTCTCGCCACGATCGGAATCTGCAGCTATCTGTTTCACACCCACGCGCAGGTCTGGGCTGCGATGGCCGATGTTGCGCCGATCCTTCTGTATATTCTGGTCTATATCTTTGCGATCAATCGGGACGTCTGGCAGATGCGTCCGCTGCCCGCCGCGATGGTGACAGCGCTATTCATCCCGTACGCCGCTGCAACCCTGCCGCTGTTTCAACTGGTTCCGGGATTGGGGGGCTCCGCCGCATACGCTCCGGTGCCGCTGCTGATCCTGATCTATGCGTTTTTGCTGCGCAATCGCACGCCGGAAACGGCCCGAGGGCTAGCGATTGGAGCGTTTATCCTGATCGCCTCGATCACCTTCCGCGCTTTGGATGAGCCACTATGTATGCAGCTCCCGCTGGGCACGCATTTCATGTGGCATATCCTGAACGCAACCATGCTGGGCTGGATGATCGAGGTCTATCGCAGGCACCTGATCCGCGCGTCTCAGTCCTGAAAGGCAGCAGCCAGGTTGTCGGGCAGATCAAATTCCTGCAGAACCCGCGCGCGGCCTTCGGCTGACATCTTACGGGCGGTCTTTTCGACAATGCTCTGGATCTTTTCGGCCGAGTGTTTTGCGGCGAAAGGCGCGAAATACCATTTCAGGAACACAAAGCAGATGACATCCTCAAGCGCTTGAACCTCATCATCGCGCTTGATGCCTTGCTTGCGTAGCATGCGCCCGGTCGCGTCGACGTCGTCCGCGTCGTACCCGGCCTGCTGCATCAGGCCCATGACAACCTCGGCGTGATGGACACCCTGCGCCTTGCGCCACGCCAGATATCCGGCGCGACCTTCGGGATACTCGCTGCGCGCCAGCTTCCAGCGCTCAACATGCTGCCCACGGGCGGCAATCTTCAACATGTCCGAGGCGTCAGGGAACAGCCTGTCCATCTCGGTGCTCATGCGCTGGCCATAGATCAGCTCGACCGGTTGGCCGTCTTCGATGTTGGGGTCTTGCCTGTTGGCCGCATCAATCGCGTCCAGAACGACTTGCTTGCGAGCGCTCATCTTCTGCTCCGTTGGTTCTTGCCGAACCAAGTTTACGGTTCGACGCATCACTCAGTCTACCGTAGCGGGTCGCGTCGAAAAGAGCAGTAGTCAATTGTTGCCGTCCGGGCCGGGCAGTTATCACCCGACCCGGGGCAGGGGGTCTATCACTTGTTCGTCTTGACCTGATCCTGGCTGACAACCTCGGGGGCAGGTGTGGGGAAGGTCAGATCAGGTGTCAGGGTATTCATTGTCGGGCCAAAAGCCTGTGCTTGCGACGCTAAAACAGTGGTGGCCACTACAAATGCAATCAGGAAGGGTTTCATGTCTTTTCTCCGGGTTTTGGCTGTGTCGTGAATAGAAATGAACAGTTCAGTTCAGTTTTTCAAGAGTAAAAATGAACTAATCGGTTTACTTTTTTGCATGGGAGGTATGCAAAATTGAAAAGAGGCCATGTCAGATGATGCCAGGGCAGACCTTATCGCGCTCTTGCGACCCGGACCCCAGACGGGTAAATGCCCCCTAACGCATATGAGGTTTTCCGATGTCGATTGACCAAAGCACCGCCGCCAAGGTGGCCAAACTGGCCCGGATCAAGGTCGAGGATGACGCGCTGCCCGCGCTGGCGTCCGAGTTCAACACCATCCTTGGGTTCATCGAGCAACTGAACGAAGTGGACGTCGAAGGTGTCGAGCCGATGGTCTCGGTCGAGCCGATGCGCCTGAAACGTCGTGAGGATGTAGTCACCGACGGAAACCAACAGGACAAGGTTCTGGCCAATGCCCCCGACGCCCGCGAAGGCTTTTTCGCAGTCCCCAAAGTGGTGGAGTAAGACATGAGCGATCTGAACAAACTGGGCCTGGCCGAGGCCCGCGATGCGCTGCGCAAGGGTGACGTGACCTCGGTGGAACTGACTGAGTCCTGCCTAAAGGCCATTGATGGCGCCGACGCGCTGAACGCTTTTGTCCACAAAACGCCCGAGATCGCGCTGGAGCGCGCCAAGGCTGCGGATGAGCGGATCAAGGGCGGCGACGCGTCGTCGATGTGTGGTCTGCCGATCGGCATCAAGGATCTGTTCTGCACCAAGGGCGTG
Organism: Ruegeria sp. AG1; assembly: GCF_056541705.1. NCBI lineage: Bacteria > Pseudomonadati > Pseudomonadota > Alphaproteobacteria > Rhodobacterales > Roseobacteraceae > Ruegeria > Ruegeria sp. AG1. The sequence continues at coordinate 233,694 of NZ_JBQFYU010000001.1, forward strand.
CCCTCGCAGGCGGCGTCGAAGATTCTTGAAGGGTTCAAGCCGGAATACGAATCCACCGTCTCGCAGCAACTGGCTGATGCTGGTGCAGTCATGCTGGGCAAGCTGAACATGGACGAATTCGCCATGGGCTCGTCCAACGAAACCTCCGTCTATGGCAACGCAGTCAGCCCGTGGCGTCGCGGCAATGACGACGCGCAGTTGACACCGGGCGGCTCGTCGGGTGGCTCGGCGTCTGCTGTGGCGGCGGACCTGTGTCTGGCCGCGACCGGCACCGATACTGGCGGTTCGATCCGCCAGCCTGCAGCTTTTGTTGGCATCACTGGCATCAAGCCGACCTATGGCCGTTGCTCGCGCTGGGGTATTGTGGCCTTTGCGTCCTCGCTGGATCAGGCTGGTCCGATGACCAAGAACGTGCGCGACGCGGCAATCATGCTCGAAGCGATGTGCGGTCATGACCCCAAGGACTCGACCAGCACCGAACTGGCCGTCCCGAATTTCGAGGCGATGCTGACCGGCGACGTCAAGGGCAAGAAGATCGGTATTCCGAAAGAATACCGGATGGACGGCATGCCCGCCGAGATCGAAAAGCTCTGGGCCGATGGCGCGGCGATGCTGAAGGACGCTGGTGCCGAGATCGTCGATATCTCGCTGCCGCACACGAAATACGCGCTGCCCGCTTATTACGTGATTGCCCCGGCCGAGGCGTCCTCGAACCTCGCGCGCTATGACGGTGTCCGCTATGGCCGCCGTGCGCAGCTGGCACAGGGTGACGGCATCACCGAGATGTACGAGAAGACCCGCGCCGAAGGTTTCGGTCACGAGGTGCAGCGCCGCGTGATGATCGGCACCTATGTGTTGTCCGCTGGCTTCTACGACGCCTATTACAACCGTGCCCGCCGCGTCCGCACGCTGATCAAGAAAGACTTCGAAGATGTCTTCGCCGCAGGTGTCGACGCGATCCTGACCCCGGCCACCCCGTCGGCCTCCTTCGGTCTGGGCGAGATGACCGAGGCCGACCCTGTTCAAATGTATTTGAACGACGTCTTTACCGTAACCGTAAACCTTGCTGGTCTGCCGGGTATTTCGGTGCCCGCAGGGCTCGACAAACAAGGGCTGCCGCTGGGTCTGCAACTGATCGGTAGGCCCTGGGAAGAAGGCGATCTGCTCAATACCGCCTATGCGTTGGAAAACGCCGCCGGTTTTGTGGCAAAACCGTCGAAATGGTGGTAAGCCTCGGGCCTGAAAGACATCAGACACGGAGGCGCAGCATGCGCTCTTTGCCTCTCATCGCGGCGATCTCGCTGATCGCTGCCTGTGATACGGTCACACCGATTGGCGGAACCGATTTCAACACGCCCGAGTATCAGGCCCAGCGTGAGGCTCAACTGTCCGGGCAGGGGAGTGTCGTAAACCCGCTGCTTGCCCCGGTGGATGTTTCGGAGCAGGCCCTAGGTGCACCGGGTTCGGCGTCGAACCTGCCAGTTGCGACCGGTGCCAATGCCGATATTGCCAATCAGACGGCGGCGGCATTGGCCAGCACTTCGGCGCAACCAACGGTCACTCCCGTGCCCAACAATACCGGCATCTCCGACGAACAGGATTTTGGAGCCGTGTCCGAGCGCCGCAGCATCGAATCCGACGCTGCTCGCATCGAACAGAACCGCCAGACCTACGAAGTGGTTGCCCCTACGGCCGTGCCTGAACGTGGCAGCGACGGGCAGCCCAACATCGTGCAATACGCACTCAGCACATCCAACCCGGTGGGCACCCAGCTTTACAGCCGTGCGGGGTTCAACCTGCAGGCCAAAGCACAGCGCAACTGCGCACAATTCCCCTCGCCGGACCAGGCCCAGATCGCCTTCCTGTCGAACGGAGGGCCACAGCGCGACCGTAAAGGACTGGACCCGGATGGCGACGGCTATGCCTGCAGCTGGGACCCGAGCCCGTTCCGCAGTGCCATCAACAACTGAGCCTGCGCCGATCTGGCACCCATCCCCGAATTTCGGCCCCCGCCGCGACGGCCTGACACCGATGCTGATTGTCCTGCACTACACCGCGATGGATAGCGCTCAGGCGGCACTGGAGCGTCTCTGCGACCCACAAGCCGAGGTCTCGGCGCATTACCTGATCGGTTCTGACGGAACGCTCTGGCAGATGGTGCGCGAAGAGGACCGCGCATGGCACGCCGGTGCGGGCGAATGGCACGGTCAGACCGACATCAACTCGCGCTCCATCGGGATCGAGCTGGACAATACCGGGGCGCATCCTTTCTCGGATTTGCAGATGTCAGCGCTGGAAACCCTCTTGCCCCAGATCATGTCGCGCTGGGCGATTTCGCCCGAGGGCGTGATTGGCCATTCCGACATGGCCCCCGGCCGAAAAAGTGACCCCGGAGCAAAGTTCGACTGGCGGCGGCTCGAACGTCAGGGTTTGGCCGCCGCACGCGGAGCCCAAACGGCCCCGGCAGACATCACGTGCGACAACTTCCGCACACTGGCCCGCGCCGCAGGTTTCACTGCCGATGTCCCGAACGAGACGCTTCTGGCTGCCATCCGCCTACGATACCGCCCTTGGGGCAACGGTCCGCTCTCCCTAGCCGATATCAAGGCGCTCAGCTTGGCCCCAAGCGCGACCTGATCCGCTCTTCATCTGGCCAAAAATATCCCGGGGATGAATTGGCCGCAGGCCAAGAAGGGGCTGGCCCCTTCCTCCGCCCCATCCACCCTTGACGCGACCGGGAACACAGCATACCCACCCCTCTGCGCGGAGGGCCGGATGGCCGCTGGGGTCGCAAGACCCGAGAGGAAAGTCCGGACTCCACAAGGCAACGGTGCCGGGTAACGCCCGGGCGGGGCAACCCGACGGAAAGCGCCACAGAAATCAGACCGCCTGCGGCTTCGGTCAAAGGTAAGGGTGAAACGGTGGGGTAAGAGCCCACCGCGCCGCTGGCAACAGCGGCGGCACGGCAAGCCCCACCGGGAGCAATGCCAAATAGGGTCCCCGCGCGGGATGGTCGGCGTCTGCCGATACCACCGCTAAGCGCGTCTTGGCCGAGAGGGACCGGGTTGGCAGCTTGAGCCGCGCAGCAATGCGCGGCCTAGAGGAATGGTCATCGAAGGGGGCAACCCCGGAACAAGATCCGGCTTACAGGCCCTCCGCGCGTATCCTATTGTCAGTTGCCGGGGGGAGTATACGCCCCGACCAGTTTCGCAGCCTTTTTCTGAACCGCCACGAAGTCCTTCGCTTTCCAGGCCCTTACGGTTTCTATCTTGGATACCGCGCCCGAGGCGGCAACCGCCATGCCCACCGCAACTGCGTCCGACTCATCCGGTGCTTCGCTGATGACAACCACGTCGTTATCCCCCGTCGTGATGTAGAAAGCCAAAAGCTTGGCACCGACCTTCTTCAACAGCGCTTTTACGGCGTCCGTCCGATCGGATGGTTTGCCGACCATCCCCTTCGCGCCTTTTTGGGAATAGGATGCATAGGTGATAAAAATAGGCATGGATGACTCCTGACTGAAGTTGAGGGACCTTTGATTGGGCCGGTCCTTTGGCCTGAAATCCGATCCGAGGCGTGCGCTAAGGCACGGCCACCAGCCAGACGCCAAGAATGATCAGCGTCGCACCGGTTGCAGGCACCAGCCACATGGCGCGCGGCATCAGTTTCTCCAACGCGACGTAAATGGCGACGCCGACAATCCAATAAAGGTTCATTACGCCGCCCACGAATAGCAGCAGCATCAGGGCCCAGCAGCAGCCCAGACAATAAGCTCCGTGCAGCGCGCCGGTGCGGAATGCGCCATAGGCGTAGGGTCTGTTGTGATCGGCCAGAAAACGCGCCGGGCTACGGCAGTGGCGCAGGCAGGCAGTTTTGAGGCTAGACAGTTGGTACAGCCCCGCTGCGATCATAACGCACCCAGCCGCCGTCCGAGAGCGGATGGTCATCATCGGGCCATCGGACAGCCCAACTACTTCCAGCAGCCATTGTGCGCCGGTCGCCAGCACACTGAACAAGGCCCAGGCCACCAGATAGCCGGCCAGAAAAAACAGGCTCAGCCGCGCCGTATTGGCCTTGTCCGGCCCGACCCGTTTCAACGCCATGAACAGCAGAACAGTGGGGGCGGCGCTGGGCGTCATCATCGCGATCATCATCACCCACCACATCAGGAAGATCAGCACGGTATAAGGCGCCGTCCAATGTACCTCGGTCGCCATCTGCATCGGGTTGCCAATAGGGCGGGCCATCCGGGTCATGTCCACAGCGGTCATGTTCATGCCAACCCCGGCAATCGTGTACCACGATGCCGCCAGAATGATCAGCGCGACACAAACCAGAACAACTCCACGGTCATGCCGAAGCACCCGATCGACCAAATGGCTCGGTTGTGGGGATTCAGTCATTGGACACCCTTCCTAAGCGCCCAGAACCCCATGTCCTGAGATGTTGAGATGCGCCAGATGCGCGTGGGTCGCATCAAAGGCCAGGCTTATCGCAGCGCCCGTGGTTTGGGCTGAGCCCGAGGCCGCCTCGGCGGTGCGATATTCGAACCCGTTGGGCAGATGGAACGCCGCACGATGCGGGTCTCCGGTCACGATATTGGGGATCGGTCTGACTTTCACATCGAACACACCGGTCACGTTCGCATAGCCAGTCCGGTCCTCGCGGCTCCAGTCCAGTTCGATCGGAACGTACAGAGTTTCGTGTTTCTTGGGCGCCATTGCGCTGAAGACGTACCACATGGTCGCCATTTCATCCGTGTCTTCGCCGGACATGATCGCCTGCAACGCGGCGCGCTGATCGGCAGAGGCGCTTTCATCTATGATCAACTGCATTTGGCCATTGCCTTCATGGATCGGGCCGGGCCAGTGATACACGCCTGCTGCCCGCACACCGGCAAGATCTGTTTCGCCATAGTGGCCGGATTCAATATCGAAGACTACTACAGCTTCGCAATTGCCATGGGTGGGTAGAACACTGAACTGGCAAGGGCAGCCGAAGTTGCAGTTACAATTGGCCAGCTCTTCGGCCTGCAGTTTCCATTCTGTCATGATTAACCCCCAAACACGCTTAAACGTAATCTGCCGTTTTAGGGTCGAGCCTGATCTGGATGCCTCGAAGGCCGGGCTTGGCGCCGGCTTTTGGGTCTTCCGAATTGCGCGACCATATCACGAAAGCGTGATTGCGCCAAATCCGGTGCAAGCGTGCAACTCAGCTTTTGTGCAACTCACTTGCGGAATCCGGTTGACTCGGGCGCGCGACGGGGTAAAAGCGCACGCTCATAGGAATTCAACCGGAAGGCCCTGCCTTTTCGGACGCAGGAGATAACCATGGCGAAGCCGACGACAATCAAGATCCGCCTGAACTCGACCGCGGGCACGGGCCACTTCTACGTGACCAAGAAAAACGCGCGTACGATGACCGAGAAAATGACCATTCGTAAATACGACCCGGTTGTTCGGAAACATGTCGAGTACAAGGAAGGCAAGATTAAGTAATCTGCCGTTCCAATTGGACATTTTGAAAAGGGCTCTGAGTTGTCAGAGCCCTTTTTCTTTCGGACGCGTACACTGGTGCGGCCATGCGAAGGGAACAGGTCCGTTGCAGGGACGCATCAGCGCCAGGCCCCTTCGCACCTGCCGCGGCTTGCTTTTTACATCTCGCTACCGCTACGGTTTAGCAAATCGCCACAAAATGTTGACCGCCATGAAAAAAATCTTGCTACCGACAATCGCCGTTTTGACCCTCGCGGCTTGTGAAGACCCCTTCAATCGCCAAGGTGTCGGGTTCACCGGGATTGATGGTGAACCGCGCACGGTGTCCGATGTTCCGGGAGCCGTCGCCTTCTTACCGCCAGCGACCAATGTCCCGGCCGAGCTTGCGGAATTGCCGACTGTCTCAGTCCTATCCGACAAGGTCGGGATCGATAAGATTGCCGGTGTGGCGATCGAAAACGGCGGTCAGTCGCCTGCAAACGCGGTGGAACTATCGGGAAGCAGTCAGAACCTGTATCTGAGCACGGTGAATGTGAACGGCACCCTATTCGGTGTCGTTCGGACTCGCTCCAACAGCACTCGGGTCGATAACTCTGTGGGGGCGGCGTTTGGTAGAGAAACCGAACGCTTTACCGGTTGCCTGCCTGCAGGAGATGTCTACAGCAAGGGCTCATCCGATCGTAGCTCGGGCTTTGCGGTTCCGCTGAACTGCAGCTGATCCAGTCGAAGATCAGTTGACGTGAAAAAGGGCGGGGATTTACTCGCCCTGTTAATTTGGGCCGATGCTGTTCTTCTAAGCCAAGGCAGAGTTAGCCATCCTCAAGGAAACGGGCGAGGTCGGGCCGGCGGAAGGTCGGGCCTTTCAGCACCTTGCCATCTTCGCGAAGAACCGGTTTCCCATCGGCGCCCAGCTTGGACATGTTCGAGGCGTGGACTTCCTCCATCGCAGCTTGTTTGACACTGTGTAGGCCGAATTCCAGAAAGGTGCCGTCCAGCACGTATTGGATGTCACACAGGGCATCTAGCACCTCGACCAGATTGCCATCCTCCACCGCTGCGCGCAGCTCCGCGACTTCCTCTTCGAGGATCGCCAACCGCATCTGAGCGCGCGTCTCGGGGATTGCGGGTGCGTCCACGACCGGCACGTCAAAGGCTTCGTGCCAGTCCCGAACGATGGTCAGAGTGTCCTTTGCCATCAGAAATCCCAATCTTCGTCCTCGGTCGCTACGGCCTTGCCGATGACATAAGAGGAGCCAGAGCCCGAGAAGAAGTCGTGGTTCTCGCTGTCCGGGCTGAGGGCGGCCAGAATCGCCGGATTCACTTCGGACACTTCCGGCGGGAAAAGGGCTTCGAACCCGAGGTTCTGCAGTGCCTTGTTGGCGTTGTAGTGGAGGAAGACTTTCACATCCTCGGTCAAGCCGATCTCGTCATAAAGTTCCTCGGTGTATTGGTTCTCGATCCCGTAAAGTTCGAACATCAAGCCAAAGGCATAGTCCTTCAACTCCTGCTGTTCGGCTTCGGACAGCGTCTCGTAGCCGCGCTGGAATTTGTAGCCGATGTAATAACCATGCACTGCCTCATCGCGGATGATCAGGCGGATCAGGTCGGCGGTGTTGGTCAGCTTGGCGCGGCTGGACCAGTACATTGGCAGGTAGAACCCGGAATAGAACAGGAAGCTCTCCAGAAACACCGACGCGATCTTGCGTTTCAGCGGATCGTTGCCCGGAGCGTATGTGTTCAGGATCGCCTCGGCCTTGGCCTGCAGATGGGGATTCTCTTCGGACCAGCGGAACGCCTCGTCGATTTCTTTGGTCGAACACAGTGTTGAGAAGATCGAGGAATAGCTGCGCGCATGTACCGCCTCCATAAAGGCGATGTTGGTCAGTACGGCCTCTTCATGCGGAGTGACGGCATCCGGCATCAGGGCAGGGGCACCGACCGTGTTTTGGATCGTATCCAGCAGGGTCAGGCCGGTGAAGACGCGGATGGTCAGCTGCTTTTCATGGTCCGTCAGCGTCGCCCAGCTTTGGATATCGTTGGACAGCGGCACTTTCTCGGGCAGCCAGAAATTGACCGTCAGGCGGTTCCAGACCTCAAGGTCCTTGTCATCCTCCAGCCGGTTCCAGTTGATGGCGCGGGGGATCTTGGTTTGGATCATGTCTTTCATGTCAGTAGCCCCTTACAGCGAGCAGGATACGCAGCCCTGCACCTCGGTCCCTTCAAGGGCCTCCTGGCGCAGACGCACGTAATAAATGGTTTTGATGCCTTTCTTCCACGCGTAGATCTGCGCGCGGTTAATATCGCGGGTCGTGGCCTCGGCCGGGAAGAACAGGGTCAGCGACAGCCCCTGATCCACATGCTCGGTCGCCGCTGCATAGGTGTCGATCAGCGCCTCGGGGCCGATCTCATAGGCATCGCGGTAGTATTCGAGGTTGTCATTGCTCATGAAAGCCGCCGGATAGTAGACGCGGCCAATCTTGCCCTCTTTGCGGATTTCGATCTTCGAGACGATGGGGTGGATCGAAGAGGTCGAATTGTTGATATAGCTGATCGAGCCGGTCGGCGGCACCGCCTGAAGATTGCGGTTATAGAGGCCGCGTTTCATCACATCGGCCTTCAACGCTGCCCAGTCGTCGCGGGTGGGAAGGGTCATGCCGTCGAACAGCGCTTTCACTTTGTCGCTTTCAGGCAGCCAGTCGCGGGTGGTGTATTTGTCGAAGAAGGTGCCTGAGGCATAGTCGGAGTCCTCAAATCCCTTGAACGACGCATTGCGTTCCTTCGCCAGATCGCATGACGTGCGGATCGCGTGATAAGCCACGGTGGCAAAATAGATCGAGGTGAACTCAACCCCCTCGGGCGAGCCATAGTGGATATGTTCCCGCGCCAGAAACCCGTGCAGGTTCATCTGCCCCAGACCAATCGCGTGGCTTTCATCATTGCCGCGACGCACCGAAGGCACCGAGTCGATTGCCGACATCTCGGACACCGCCGTCAGCGCGCGGATCGCAGCGCCGACAGTGCGGCCCAGATCACCGCCATCCATTGTCTTGGCAATGTTCAGCGAGCCGAGGTTGCAGGAGATATCCGTGCCCAGATGGGAATAGCTGAGGTCATCGTTGAACTCAGACGCTTCATTGACCTGCAAAATCTCGGAACACAGGTTCGACATGTTGATCCGGCCCGCAATGGGGTTCATCCGGTTCACCGTGTCTTCGAACATCACGTAGGGGTAACCGGATTCGAACTGAATCTCTGCAATGGTCTGGAAGAACTCACGCGCATTGACCTTGGATTTGCGGATTCGCTTGTCATCGACCATCTCGTGATACTTCTCCGTCACCGAGATTTCCGAGAACGGCACGCCATAGACCTTTTCTACGTCATGAGGCGAGAACAGGTACATATCCGCGTTTTTCTTCGCCAGCTCGAAAGTGATGTCAGGGATCACCACGCCAAGGCTCAGCGTTTTGATACGGATTTTCTCATCCGCGTTTTCGCGCTTGGTGTCGAGAAAGCGCATGATGTCCGGGTGGTGTGCGTTCAGATACACCGCACCCGCGCCTTGCCGCGCACCCAGTTGGTTGGCGTAGGAAAAGCTGTCCTCCAGCAGTTTCATTACCGGGATCACGCCGGAGGATTGGTTCTCAATGCCCTTAATCGGCGCGCCATGCTCGCGGATGTTGGTCAGCAGCAGCGCTACGCCTCCACCACGTTTGGACAGTTGCAGGGCCGAGTTGATGCCGCGACCGATGCTCTCCATGTTGTCCTCAAGCCGCAGCAGGAAGCATGAGATCAATTCCCCGCGTGAGGCTTTCCCGGCGTTCAGGAAGGTGGGCGTGGCGGGCTGGAAACGACCGTCGAGGATTTCCTCCATGAAAGACAGGGCCAGCGCCTCATCACCGCGTGCCAGCGCCAGCGCGGTCATGACGACGCGGTCCTCGTAGCGTTCCAAGAACCGCTGCCCGTCACGGGTTTTCAGCGTGTATGAGGTGTAATATTTGAACGCGCCCAGAAAGGTCGGGAACCGGAACTTCTTGGCATAGGCCGCGTCCCAGATCTTGCGCATGAAGTTCTTGGAATACTGGTCCAGAACGGCCTCTTCGTAGTAGCCCTCGGAAACCAGATACCCGAGTTTTTCATCCAGCGAGTGGAAGAACACGGTGTTCTGATTCACATGCTGCAGGAAGTACTGCCGCGCGGCCATTCGGTCGGCATCGAACCGGATCTTCCCCTCACCATCGTAGAGGTTCAGCATCGCGTTCAACGCGTGATAGTCCTGCTCGTTTACGCTGCTGTCGAGCATAGGTTTCTCCCTAGTTTTTCCAGCCCGGCGCGGACGCGGGCGATGTCGGTCTCTGTTCCGGCCAGCTCGAATGTGTAGAGCAGCGGAACGTTGCATTTTTGAGCGATGATGCGACCGGCCAAAGCGTAGGTCGCACCGAAATTACGATTGCCTGTGCCGATCACTCCAACGATCCCGGCACGTCTGTCCGGGTCGTTCAGAAACCGGATCACCTGTTTAGGAACCGCCCCGCGCCCTTCGCCGTCGGCGTAGGTGGGGCTGATCAGCACATAGGGGTGTCGGGGGTCAGGCAGCGGGTCCATCCCGTTCGGAATGCGGAAAGAGGTCAGGCCCAGCCGCGAGACAAAGCGGTGGGTGTTTCCGGATTTCGAAGAGAAATAGACCAGCGCCGGGATCGGCGCGGCCATGGATCAGGCCAGTTGGGCGATCATGTCCGGGCGGAAACCCGACCAGTGATCACTGCCCGCCACAACGACAGGGGCCTGACGATAACCCAGCTCGGTCACATGGGTCATGGCGCTGTCGTCCTGGGTCAGGTCGATGACGTCATAGGTGATGCCTTTTGCATCCAGCGCTCGGGTGGTGGCGGTGCATTGTACGCATGCGGGTTTGGAATATACGGTAATGCTCATGTCGTCCTCTGTCCTTTTAATGAATGCCGAGGACGCTGCGGGCAAAATGACCCCTGAACACGCCCCCGAACCCTCCGTTCGCGGTTCTCTTTCTTTGCTTGCGGCAGGTCTCCTGGCTCGCGGATTGACGTTCGGACTGGCCTTCCCAAAAGCACGCTTTCAGTGGCGTATTCAGCCGAACTATCCGCTTACAGTTGCGGGGGCAGCGCCGGTTTTTCACCGGTTTCCCTCTTAGCTTTCAACAGGAATCGAAAGAACCGAAGCAACACCATATTGGGGTTGGTGGTGGAGTGTTGTCAATATATGGTGTGGCGAAGAAAATAATTTTCTTCGCTTGCACAACCAGCCACGTGCGCTAAGGCGGTCTACTTTTTCCGCTTGGGCATCGCGTTGCCACCCTTCATCGCAGCCGCACGTGCGCGGTTTTTCTTGCTGCTTGGCTTGCCTTTGGGCGGAGGCGGGCCTTTCAGACGGCGCGCAGGTTTCTTGTGCTGATCGCCCGAGGGGGTCTCATCCCGTTTGGGCCGCGTTTCGGGCTTGGGTTTCTCGGCCGGCTTCCGGCGTGGTTTTGCGGGCTGTGGCTCAGCCGCGTGGGCCGGGCGTTCGTGGCGCTTCTTGCCTTTGAAGTCGCGCTTGGGACCTTTGCGGCCACCACCGGCAAAGGCAGGCGGCGCGTCCAGTTGCACCAGGGTCTTGGTGCCTTCGACCGTCATCTCGGGGCCAATGGCCTTCAGGAAACCTTCAACGCTGCTTTCGCGAATCTCGATATAGCTTTCGGTGTCGGCAATGCGGATCGCGCCGATATCGTCTTTGGTGATCTTGCCCGCCTTGCACAACATGGGCAGCAAATAGCGAGGCGAGGCGTTTTCGTTGTGTCCCTCCGACAGCGAAAACCACACGCTTGAGCCAAAGGGCACGTTCGGCTTGGGCGCGGCATCTTGCGTGTCGCTCAGTTCCTCCGGGGCGGAGTGTTTGCGCCCGTATTGACGCAGATAGGCCGCCGCCAGCTGCTGCGGTGAAAAGCGCGAGACCAGATCATCAACCAGTGCGCTTTCGCCCTCGGTGACATCCACGGTCCAGTCGTCCGAGCTGAACATCCGCTGCATGTCCTGCGCCTGAACCTCATCGGCCGAGGGTGCAGACCCCCAATCGGCTGTCAGCTTGGCGAATTTCAGCAGGCGTTGCGCCTTTTTGAACGATGCAGGCGGTATGACCAGCGCGCTGACGCCTTTCCGCCCGGCGCGTCCGGTTCGGCCCGAGCGGTGCAGCAGCGTTTCATGGCTGTTCGGCAGTTCTGCATGGATCACCAGATCAAGGTTCGGCAGGTCGATCCCGCGCGCGGCCACATCGGTCGCCACACAGACGCGGGCGCGTCCGTCGCGCATGGCTTGCAGCGCGTTCGAACGTTCGCTTTGCGTCAGCTCTCCGGACAGGGCCACGACCGAGAATCCACGATTCGACAGTCGCGCCGTCAGGCGGCTGACCATGGCGCGAGTGTTGCAGAAGATAATGGCGTTGGGGGCCTCGTAGAAGCGCAGCACGTTGATGATTGCGTTCTCACCATCGCGCGGGGCCACATTCATCGCGCGATATTCGATATCGGCATGTTGCGTGCGCTCGCTGACGGTGCTGACGCGCTCGGCATCGCGCTGGTAGCGAGCGGCGAGGGAGGCGATGGCGCGAGGAACCGTAGCGGAAAACAGCAGTGTCTGACGCTCGGAGGGCGTCTGTTCCAGAATGAACTCAAGATCTTCGCGGAAGCCCAGGTCTAGCATTTCGTCGGCTTCATCCAGAACCACTGCGCGGACAGCGGTTAGGTCAATCGACTCCCGCATGATATGGTCGCGGAGACGGCCCGGCGTTGCGACCACGATATGCGCACCGCGAGCCAACGCTCGCCGCTCGTCTCGCATATCCATGCCGCCAACACATGACGCAATGAACGCGCCTACATCCGCATAGAGCCACGCCAGTTCGCGTTTGACCTGCATCGCCAACTCGCGCGTTGGTGCTATGACCAGCGCCAAAGGCGCGCCAGCCGCATCGAATACATCCACGTCGCCCAGAACGGTCGGGGCGATGGCAAGGCCGAAGCCTATGGTTTTCCCTGACCCGGTCTGCGCTGAAACCAACATGTCGCGCCCTTGCAGGTCGGGCGTAGTTACGGCGGTTTGGACTGGGGTCAGCGTGTCATACCCTTTGCGATCAAGGGCGTCTTGAAGTGTTTGTTTCATGGCTCGGCTCGTTGGGATGCTGCGGTCACCCTCAGAGCGTCTAACACGCGGATGATCGTCGAAGGGCACTCCTTACCCAGTGAGGCGCCGGATGTATAGAGCGGAAAGCGGGCTGCACGATCAAACACAGCATGAACGCTTGATGAAGGTTCCTTCAGGAAAGTTGTAACCCGTCGCACTCCTCCCAATCTGTTGAACACAGCCAGAGATGGCACCGATTTCAGGGAGAAAGAGACCATGACCAGATTTATGACTGCCGGAGCAGCCGCTCTGGCCACGAGCCTAGCCCTTGGTACTGCCGCTGCTGCCGAAAACACGCCTGATCTGCGCGGTATTTGGACGGCCAGCCAGACTACAGTTTCGCCGTCGAATTCGGCTACCGGTGATGCGCCGCGATTTAACCAGTCGGAATGGGTGCTCGAGATTCAGGTTCAAAACGACAACGCGTTCTGGGGTCCGAGCATGTGGCGGCGCAATGCCATGGATAACTGGACGATGTACGAGGCCACTGGTTCCATCAGCCAGGATGGCTCTGGAAAGATCGGGATCGTCGAAAGCTCGGCCGAGCCAGCGATTGGCGTGAACGCTTTGATCGACGCGCGCTACGAAGATGGGCGAATCTATGCGGATTTCCGTAGCCTGCGGACTGGAACAACTTACAGCACCGTTCTGGAACGTCAGGTGAACTGAAGCGTTCCCGGCCCGGCCGGACTGTAGGGGGTACAGACTGTCGCCCGGTTTTGAACGCGACAGAATAGTAGGTAAACCGTCTGGGCCGGAACGCTTCTCAATATCGGAAGGATCGTCTCCACAGGGAGGAGGCGGACCGGACGGTGATTTCGCCGCTCGCGACGGGATCCAGTATATGTCGGGTTTACACGCCGTGTTCCTCGGCCCGGGTTATTCGGATCTCGCGAACCTTCAGCGCGGAGTCGCGCACGGTGAAAAATTCGCCGTCCGGTCCAAGCTCCATTTCAGAATGGCATCCTACCCGCAGTATGCCGCAGATTCTGTTGGGAGGATTTGTCCAGTCGACCTCTTGCGAGCATATCTGCTCTGCCTACGCGATTGACGTCAGTAGGGTCGGCGTTTTTAAAGCGTCGGTTAAGGATCATTACCGGGTGCAAGTCTCGCTTTGACAACCGTCTTGCAAATATGTTCGACAGCACAGGCGATCATGGAGGGAATTTAGCGCTATTTCAGTCCGAACGATTCGGTTTTGCAGACAGCGCGGCGTTGTCAGTTTTTGCAATTTGCGATCAGTTTATCGTCTGTTGCACTTTGCGCTTGCAGCAATTCGCAACATTCCGGTCAGAATTTAGCGAAAAGAGTTTTGCAATTCTAACCCTACGTGGTTTTCGAGAAATCCGCAGTTATCCACAGTACCATCCCGGCAGATATCAACAACTTATCCCCGTCTGATTTCCATGCTGCAGTGCTATTTTCTTGCTCGATAACGAGTGCAATGCAAGATTGGTTTCACCGCTGGAGTTCCTCGGATCAGAAGGCGGGATGCAAAGGCCAAGGAGGTCTGCGCAGGGAAGGTTGATCTTAGGATTGACATTCATTTGCAAGGGCTTACCGGTGGGTGGTGCATCGAGTTGGGGCTTCGTGCCTTGGGTCGTCGGATCATCTTCTCAAATGGGCTTTGTGCGTCGCGGCGACTTTCGAGTTTGTGGCGACGGCTGCGGTTCCTTCGGGGGCCGAGGCAACTGGATCGAAGTGGTCTTAGGACAAACTTCGTCCGGGTAAGGCGTCAGGGGTTGCCCGCAAGGGCGCATGCAAAGACCGCGTCTGCGCACCTGACGCCTTTTCCCTCGCTGGCTTCATGCAGGCTTCCACCCACCCCTCGTCAGAATGGGAACGGGGCTCTTTCGCATGTGCAAAAGAGCCCCGTGTTAACGTCAGATGATGCAATGCCGCGTCTATGCACCTGTCCTTGCATAATAGCCAGTTCAGCCTACCACATCAACAACATATTGCGTGCGTCATCCTGCGATCCGCAAGATGAAGGCGTAAATCAGAGGTTTTCCTGCACGTCCGAGGCTGCGTTTTGGATCGCATCGCCCGCTTTTTCGATGTCTTTGCCCGCGCCTTTGGCGGTTTCGCAGGCGGTCAATGCAAATAGGCTCAGGCCAATCAGAATTGCGCGGATCATGTTTTTCTCCTTCATGCTCGATCAGGCCTTCGGTAGCAGTATCTTACTGAGGAGGCTAGCACTTTTGCGGTTTTCCGGAGGTCGCGCTGCGTCTACGCCTGCGGCCTGCCGGGCAAACTATTAGTGCCCTGTGTTTTCGCTGCAGAACAGCTCATAGACGGTTTCCAGCATCCGACGGGGCTTGTCATCGGCCAGTCGGTAATAGATCGCTTTGCCGTCGCGGCGGGGCGTCACCAGCCCCTCCAGCCGCAAGCGCGACAATTGCTGCGACACGGCGGCCTGGCGTGCGGACAACAGGGTCTCAAGCTCGGTAACAGATTTCTCGCCCGACGCCAGATGGCACAGGATCATAAGACGCCCTTCGTGGCTAATTGCCTTCAGAAAATTCGCCGCCCTAGCCGCGTTTTCGACCATGTGGTCAAGCTCTGCTGAAGGGATGTCCTGGGTTACTTGGGGGAGTGCCATCTAAACTTCGTTCCTTACTATCCCGCTGTGGGTGGAGCCAGCCATATACTGCTTTCCGGATAAGTACATCCAATTTACTTGTTTTGCACTTTTACGCCCATATGCATGCATCAAAATACTGTGATCAGAGAAGCGGTGAACAAAAAAGCGCCGTTTTCGGCCCCTGTGAGGTGGGACCTGAAGACAAGGGCCGCCGTATCTTGCGAACAGTTTGCAAGGTCGTTCTTACCGGCCCCCCCTTGCAGCCCCCCAGTGGCAACACTAAGACTCGGGTAACTCTTGTTGGGATAATGTCCCAATCCATAGCAAAGCAGGCAGGTTCCGAATGTTCGATCCAGTAGATACCTATATGAATACGCTCGTGCCCATGGTCGTTGAGCAGACCAGCCGGGGGGAGCGCGCCTATGACATTTTCTCGCGCCTGCTCAAAGAGCGGATCATCTTCATCAACGGTCCGATTCACGACGGGATGAGCCATTTGATCGTCGCGCAGTTGCTGCATCTTGAGGCGGAAAACCCGAACAAGGAAATCTCGATCTACATCAACTCGCCCGGCGGCGTGGTGACCAGCGGTTTGTCGATTTACGACACAATGCAGTACATCAAGCCTAAATGTTCCACATTGGTCATCGGTCAGGCGGCCTCAATGGGCTCGGTCCTGCTGGCCGGCGGTGAGACAGGTATGCGCTTTTCGCTGCCCAACAGCCGTATCATGGTTCACCAGCCCAGCGGCGGATATCAGGGTCAGGCCAGCGATATCATGATCCATGCCGCTGAGACACAGAAGCTGAAAGATCGCTTGTATGACATCTACGTACGTCACACCGGTCAGACCAAGAAGTCCGTTGAAAAGGCTCTGGATCGTGACAATTTCATGAGTCCCGAAGAGGCCAAGGATTGGGGCCACATCGACGAGATCGTCGAAAACCGTGCCAAGATGGATACGGAAGAGGCCTAAGAAACGCGTCCCGCGTGCCAAGTGCGGGCCCATTTTGAGATTGTAGCCGCCAGAGCGCTGGCCTAAGCTGCACGAACATGCGCAAGCGCGCCCCAAAGGTAAGGGCGCAGAGACGAAGCCCGAAAGGTAGATCATGGCGACGAATTCAGGCGGTGACGGCAAAAACACGCTCTACTGCAGCTTTTGTGGAAAAAGCCAGCATGAGGTGCGCAAGCTGATCGCAGGCCCGACCGTTTTCATCTGTGATGAATGCGTCGAGCTGTGCATGGACATCATTCGCGAGGAAACAAAGGCCAGCGGTCTGAAATCCTCGGACGGGGTGCCGACACCCAAGGATATCTGTGAGGTTCTGGACGATTACGTAATCGGTCAGGCCACAGCCAAGCGGGTTCTGTCGGTTGCGGTCCACAACCACTACAAACGTTTGAACCACGCCCAGAAAGCGGGCAGCGATATTGAACTGGCCAAGTCGAACATCTTGCTGATCGGCCCGACCGGTTGCGGTAAGACGCTGCTGGCCCAGACGCTTGCGCGTATTCTGGATGTGCCGTTCACCATGGCCGACGCGACGACACTGACCGAAGCTGGCTATGTGGGCGAGGATGTTGAGAACATCATCCTGAAGCTGCTTCAGGCCAGTGAATACAATGTTGAACGCGCACAGCGTGGCATCGTCTATATTGACGAGGTCGACAAGATCACGCGCAAGTCCGAAAACCCATCGATCACCCGTGACGTCTCGGGTGAGGGTGTGCAGCAGGCGCTGCTGAAACTGATGGAAGGCACCGTCGCCTCGGTTCCGCCTCAGGGTGGCCGCAAGCATCCGCAGCAGGAGTTCCTGCAGGTGGACACCACTAATATCCTGTTCATCTGTGGTGGCGCCTTTGCCGGTCTGGATAGGATCATCGCGCAGCGCGGCAAAGGCTCGGCAATGGGCTTTGGCGCTGACGTCCGCGACAATGACGAGCGTGGCGTTGGTGAGATTTTCCAGGATCTCGAGCCGGAAGATCTGCTGAAATTCGGGTTGATCCCGGAATTCGTCGGTCGTCTGCCGGTTCTGGCGACGCTAGAGGATCTGGATGAGGACGCGCTGGTCACCATCCTGACCAAACCCAAGAACGCTCTGGTCAAACAATACCAGCGTTTGTTTGAGCTGGAAGATGCTGAACTTTCCTTTACTGATGAGGCGCTGAAGTCGATCGCGAAGAAAGCAATCGAGCGCAAAACCGGCGCTCGGGGGCTGCGTTCGATCCTCGAAGATATCCTGCTGGATACGATGTTCGAACTTCCGGGCCTCAAGAACGTGACCGAAGTGGTTGTAAACGAAGAGGCCGTGACCTCTGACTCGCAGCCATTGATCATCTATGCGGATGCCGTGCCGGAGTCGGCGTCAGCTGGTTAAGGAGAAAGGGGGCGCTGCCCCCGCCGCCTTTCAGGCGCCTCCCCCGAGGTATTTCCAGCCAGATGAACAGGGGATCCCTTACTTCATCTGGCCATAAACATCCCGGAGCGCGAGGCAGAGCCTCGCGAAATCTCATAACATTCAAATTCTCGGAGAAATGAGCCGTGTCCGCCATCAAGCGTATCTCTTCAGGTGGTGAATTCGAGGGCAAGGTCGGTTATTGCCGCGCCGTGGTGGCCGGAGGGTGGGTTCACGTTTCCGGCACTGTTGGAAAGGGTGAGAGCGTTGTAGATCAATGCAGATCAGCTCTGGACGTCATCGGGAAAGCCTTGGATGAGGCGGGCGCAGGTTTCTCCGATGTTGTACGCGTGACCTACATGCTGCCCGACCGGACCGAGTTCGAGCCGTGCTGGCCGGTGTTATCCGAGGTTTTCGGAGCCAATCCACCGGCTGCGACGATGATTGAATGCGGTCTGATCAACCCCAAATACCGGATCGAGATCGAAGTGACCGCTTTATTGCCGCAGTGACGCAGTCACGCGGCGGGTACTGGACCTTGGCGCGCCTTTGGGTCATACCTTCTCGGGACCGAATTGCCGGAGGCGGATCATGGGCATCCTTAACACTCTTTTACGGGCCGTAACCTGGTGGAACGGGGCAACCTTGAACACGCAGATTTTTACTGCGCGTAAAGGTGTTAAAGTTGGCGAGGACAATGAAGGCAACGTCTTCTATAGAACCGCCGATGACAGCAAACGCTGGGTAATTTTCAATGGTGAGGCTGAAGCCAGCAGGGTTGATCCAGATTGGCATGGTTGGCTTCACCGCACCTGGGATGAGCCGCCGACAGACAAACCGTTGGCGCACAAGGCCTGGGAAAAACCGCATCAGGAGAACCTGACAGGCACCGCGCTTGCCTACACCCCTGCGGGGTCCTTGCGCCGGGTTGAGCCTGTTGAGCGTAAGGATTACGAGGCCTGGAGCCCAGAATAAGACGAGGCGAGCAATGTCGACCCACAACTGGACCGAAGTATTTGTCGGCGGTGCCGTCTTGGCCTGCGCCGTCGCGTTTGGTGTATATGCCAGCCAATCCACCGGCCTGTCACAAGGCAGTGCCGGATATGAGCTGGGCGCGTCCTTCCGGTCGCTGGAAGGGGTCAATGTCGGAACCGATGTGCGCCTTGCGGGCGTCAAAATCGGGACCGTCACCGACGTGACCCTGAATCCCGAGACTTACCGCGCTGATACGACATTTTCGGTCGCGGATGGTGTTCTCGTGCCCGATGACAGTGCCATCGTGATTTCGTCCGAGGGGCTGTTGGGGGGCAATTTTGTTGAGGTGATGCCGGGCGGTTCTCCGTTCTATTTTGAGCCGGGTGATCAGATCGAAGATACACAGGGCGCGGTCAGCCTGATCTCGTTGCTGGTGAAGTTCGTAGCCGGAGACGGCAGCGAATGATGCGCGCTCTGGCATTTGCGTTGGCGCTGGCCGCGACATCCGCGACGGCGCAGCAAACGGTTCAGTCCGGACCCGGCGCGATGTTGCGCGGCTTGGATAAGGTCAACGGTCAGACCGTGGATGTAGAGCTGCAGGCTGGTCAAACACAGTCGATCTTTGGTCTGGATGTCGCCTTGGGGGATTGCCGCTATCCCGTCGATAACCCAACAGGGGATGCGTTTGCCTTCCTGACCATATGGGAACAGGGCAAGGCGGAGCAGTTGTTCGACGGCTGGATGATCGCGACCTCTCCGGCACTGAATGCCTTAGATCATTCGCGCTACGACGTTTGGGTGATCCGCTGTATCACCCCATCGGCGGACTGAGGCACCTCAGCCGCAAAGTCGGCGCTATCGCCAATCGCTTCTTCCAGCGCTTTTCTGTACTCGCTGCGGGGGATTTCGATTGCACCAAGTGTGGCCAGATGGGCGGTCAGAAATTGAGTATCGAACAGCTGAAAACCAGTCTGTCGCAGGCGGTCCACCAGATAAGCCAGCGCGATTTTCGAGGCATCGGTGCGACGTGAGAACATGCTCTCGCCAAAGAACGCAGCGCCCAGAGCTACTCCGAAAACGCCTCCGACAAGCTGGTCATCTTCCCATACTTCCAGAGAATGCGCTTGGCCTGCGTTGTACACCTGTCGATACAGGTCGCGCAGCTCGGCGTTGATCCAAGTGTCCGTACGATCGGCACACCCGTCGACGACGCCTTCGAAATCCTGATTGATCGAGATGGTAAAGCCGCATCTCCGTATCCGCCGTGCAAGGCTGCGCGAGATGTGGAAACCGTCCAGTGGGAAAACCCCGCGGAATTTGGGGTCGACCCAGAACAGGTCCGGGTCATCGCGATGCTCGGCCATCGGGAAAATGCCGATCGAATAGCCGTGCAGCAAAAGTTCTGGTGACAGGCTCATGAGAAGCATCCAAGGGCCGGGCGGCGCATGCCAACCGGCCCTGTGGGGTTAGTCGGCCATATTCTCCGCAAGCCAATGCTCCAGCCAGTGGATATTGTAGTCACCGCTATGGATGTCCGGCTCCTGCAACAGCGCGTGGAACAGAGGCACTGTGGTGTCGATGCCGTCTACGATCAGCTCTCCCAAAGCGCGTTCTAGGCGGGCCAGAGCCTCAGCCCGGTCACGGCCCTGAACGATCAGCTTGGCAATCAGCGAGTCGTAATAAGGCGGGATCGAGTAGCCATCGTAAAGCGCCGAATCCATCCGCACTCCCAAACCGCCAGGCGCGTGATACGCGCTGATCTTGCCGGGGCAGGGCGAGAAGTTGGGCAGTTTTTCTGCGTTGATCCGAACCTCGATGGCGTGGCCATTGATCTCAAGGTCATCCTGTCCGAACGACATCGGCAAGCCTGAGGCCACGCGGATTTGTTCGCGCACCAGATCGACGCCGAAGATGCCCTCGGTCACCGGGTGTTCCACCTGCAGGCGGGTGTTCATCTCGATGAAGTAGAACTCGCCTTTTTCGTACAGGAACTCGATGGTGCCCGCGCCGATATAGTTGATCTTGGCCACCGCGTCGGCGCAGATCTTGCCGATCTTGGCGCGTTCTTCGGGGGTGATGCAAGGGCCTGGGGCCTCTTCGAACACCTTCTGGTGACGACGCTGAAGCGAGCAGTCGCGCTCACCCAGATGGACAGCGTTGCCTTTGCCGTCGCCGAAGACCTGAATCTCGATATGGCGCGGTGTGGTCAGGTATTTCTCGATATAGACCTCATCATTGCCAAAGGCTGCTTTGCCCTCGGCACGTGCGGTCATGAAGGCGCTTTCCATCTCATCCGCGCTCATCGCGACTTTCATGCCGCGCCCGCCGCCACCCGCAGTGGCTTTGATGATGACAGGATAGCCGAATTCCTCACCGATACGCTTGGCGTCTTCCAGCGTTGGAACGCCACCGTCGGAGCCGGGAACACATGGCACACCCAGTGCTTTCATCGTGTCTTTGGCGGTGATCTTGTCGCCCATCACGCGGATATGTTCGGCGGTGGGGCCGATGAAGGTGATGTCGTGGTCTTCGACGATCTGCACAAACTCGGCATTCTCGGATAGGAAGCCATAGCCGGGATGGATCGCCTGCGCGCCGGTGATCTCACAGGCTGAGATGATGGCGGGGACGGACAGATAGCTTTGCGGGCTGGGCGGGGGGCCGATGCAGACCGATTCGTCCGCCATGCGCACATGCATCGCGTCGCTGTCGGCGGTGGAGTGGACGGCGACCGTCTTAATCCCCATCTCGCGCGCGGCGCGGATGACGCGCAGGGCGATCTCGCCTCGGTTGGCAATCAGGATCTTGTCGAACATGGGCCCGCCTTACTCGATGATGACCAGAGGGGTGCCGAATTCCACAGCGTCGCCATCGCCGACCAGAATGCGTTTCACGGTGCCCGATTTGGGCGCGTGGATGTGGTTCATCGTCTTCATCGCTTCGACGATCAGCAGCGTGTCCCCTTCGGAAACAGACGCACCGACCGAAACGAAAGAAGGCGCGCCGGGTTCGGGCTGCATGTAAACCGTGCCGACCATGGGCGAGGTCACGGCGCCGGGATGGCTGGCCGGGTCTTCCACATCTGCGGCCGCGGCTGCGGGGGCTGCTGCAGGGGCCGGTGCGGCAGCGACAGGAGCTGCAGCTGCGGCCGGAACGGCAACCTGAACCGGAGCAGCAACCGCCTGCGTTGCCCGGCTGACGCGCACGTTCAGGCTGTCTTCCTCGCCATATTCGCGTTTGACCTGCAACTCGGTCAGGTCATTTTCGCGCAGCAGTTCGGCCAAGGCTTTGATGAACGCCACATCCGCTTCGTGTTTGGTATCTGTCATGAGTATCCTCGAAGGTTCCCCTTTGGCCCGTCTGTGTTTGCGCGGGCTTCGATCTGATTACGCAGCGTTATAAGCCAAGCGAGCAGCCATGAAAAGCGCCGTTTAAGCCTGAAAACAGGGGGTTTGGGTGGTTTGTGACGGGCGCTTATGCCTACAGCGGCATACCAGAGAGCTTTGCGACCAGTTCCGGCAGTTTGCGGGCACCGAATTTTTCCAGCAGCCGGGCGCGGTAGGCCTCGATCGTGCGGTAGCTCAGACCCAGTTCCATCCCGATTTCTTTGGCAGACAGGCCGCGGCAGGACAGGATCGCTACTTCGCGCTCGCGCACGGTCAGTTCCACCAGCGGGCGCTCCTCCGAGATGTCGGAAAAGCTCCAGATTCCATGGCGAAACGGGTCGTCAGGGGTAAGCGATCGCCCACGTGCGCGGCACCAGAACAGGTCTCCGTTCCTGCGGCGCATCACCCGTTCATCGGTGTAGTAGCCGGTGTCGCGCATCACCTGCAGGCTGCGTTGCCCGATTCTCTCCCAATCCGCGACCGAGGGGTAGAGATGCAGCAAGGGCATGTTGTTGTATTCGGCTTCATCCCCGCCAAAGGTGCGTGCAAATTGAAGATTGCACCGTCGGATGATGCGGTTTTCCAATTCGACAAGGCCGATGGGTGCATATTCAAAAGCTGGATCGCTCATGCCCATATGGTGGCGGTAAATGCAGGAAATGAGAAGGGGCGAAGCGCGTCCGGTGATGCGGTCGAGGACCAGAAGTTGTTAACCTTGTCAATTCATTCTGAAAATTGGTGTGTAACATTCAGAAAATGATAGGATAAACTGAAAACACAGCCAACCAGAGATAGCTAAACGGGACTGAGGACTTTAATCATGCGGGATTTGCTGACCGGTAGCCGGATCCGCGAAAGACGGCAGATCGCGGGTCTGAGGCAGGCAGAGCTTGCGCGTCAGGTGGGGATCTCGGCCTCTTATCTGAACCTGATCGAACACAACCGCCGCCGGATCGGGGGAAAATTGCTGGTCGATATCGCCGGGGCGCTGGCGGTTGAGCCTTCTGTCTTGACGCAAGGGATTGAAGCGACCTTGATATCGGCTTTGCGCGAAGCTGCAGCCGATGCAGTTGGCCAGCAGGCCGAAATTGAAACGCTTGAGGAATTTGCAGGCCGCTTTCCCGGCTGGTCCGGAGTTTTGGCGCAGATGCACCGGCGCGTGGTGTCGCTGGAACGGACGGTTGCAACGCTTTCGGACCGATTGACCCATGACCCGCATCTGGCAGCCTCGATGCACGAAGTTCTGTCGACCGCAGCGGCGATTCGGTCAACCGCAGCGATTCTGGCCGACCCGCAGGATATCGACGCCGAGTGGCAGGATCGGTTCCACCAAAACCTTCATCAGGATGCCGAGCGACTGGCCGACAGCTCAAAGGCGTTGGTGGCATATCTGGACGAAAGCGATGCATCGAAAGACCCGCGTGGCGCACCGCTGGAAGAGGTCGAGGTGTTTCTTGAGGCGCGCGGCTACAGTTTTCCGGAACTCGACGCCGGACAGGGGGCAGAGGTCATTGATCTAGAGGGCCTGAATACCTCGGCTGCACGCAATCTCGCAGAGGAATGGCTTAGGCAGAGTGAGGCTGATGCCAAGGCGATGCCGCTGGATGCCCTAAAAACCACGCTGGCAGATGGTGATCCGAACCCTTTGGAACTGGCGCAGCGATTCTCGGTCGATCTGCCGACAGTGTTCCGACGCCTCGCCAGTCTGCCCGAAGGGGTGTTGAGCCGCCCAGTAGGGCTGGTGATCTGCGACGGCTCGGGCAGTATCCTTTTTCTGAAGCCTGTCCCCGGCCTGTCACTGCCACGCCACGGCGAGGCCTGCCCGCATTGGCCGCTGTTTTCTACGCTGAACCGGCCTCTGGTTCCGATCAGACGGCAGGTCGCGCAGCAGGGGCGTGCTGCTGCAATGTTCGAATGTCATGCTTATGCCTGGCCGCATGGCGTGTCCGGATACGATCAGGAACCCTCATATCGCGCGGCCATGCTGATACTGCCGCTGGTCGAGGCCGAACCGAACCCAGAGGCGACACGAGTCGGACCAAGCTGCCGAATTTGCCCAAGCGGTGATTGCGGTTCTCGTCGCGAGCCGTCGATTCTCAGCGAAGGCTTTTGACAGGTTCCCGAACAACCGCTTAGTCTGGCGATGACTGGTTCCGGGGTGGAGGCCAGTCATCGGGAGGATATACACAAATGAGCCGTAAGGTTCTGCTAATTGAGGATGAGCCCAACATCGCCGAGGCCATCCGGTTTCTGCTGACCCGTGAGGGGTGGCAGGTCGAGACACATGGCGATGGAACGGATGCGCTTCAGGTGATTCAGGGCGCACAGCCCGATCTGGTGATTCTGGACGTGATGCTACCGGGCAAGAGCGGGATGGACATCCTGCGCGATCTGCGTGCCTTGGACGACATGCAGGACTTGCCGGTTCTGATGCTGACCGCTCGCGGGCAGTCCAGAGATCGTGAGATGGCCGAGAATGCGGGCGTCAGCCGCTTCATGACCAAGCCGTTTTCCAACGCCGAGGTGCTGACCGCCGTGCGCGATCTGCATGCGCAGGCGACGCAGTTATGACGTCGCCCGAGGGTCAGGACCGCACGTCGCGCGTTGCGCGGCCCACGTTGTTTCTGGAACGGCAAAGCTATCGCAGACGTAGGTTGGCGGATTCGGCTCGGTTACTGCCATTTCTGGGCGGTGCGCTGCTGGTGTTGCCGCTGCTGTGGCCAGCTGCCGAGTCTGAATCTGGCGGTGCGCCTCTGTCGTCGGCGATTTTCTACATCTTCGCCTGCTGGATCGGTCTGATTCTGGTCAGCCTAATTTTTGGCTTCGTCGCCCGGCGCACCGGCGCGGATGACAACTCTGAGGCGGATGCGGGCTGATGGCAACGCTGAACGTCCTGATTCTGGTCTGTCTGGGCTATGTCGTTCTGCTGTTCGGCGTGGCATTTGCCGCAGACAGAATGGCGGCTGCGGGGAGGGGCAAATGGCTGCGCTCCCCTTTGATCTACACGCTGTCCCTGTCGATCTACTGCACGGCTTGGACCTTTTACGGCGCAGTTGGCAACGCGGCAAGGTCGGGGTTGGAGTTCGTGACAATCTACCTCGGGCCGACGCTTGTGATGATCAGTTGGTGGTGGGGGCTACGCAAACTGGTTCGGGTCGGGCGCAGCCAGCGCGTGACCTCGATCGCGGACCTGTTGTCCTCGCGCTATGGCAAATCGAACACGCTTGCTGTGTGCGTCACGATTTTGGCCGTGATTGGCGGCACGCCTTATATCGCGCTGCAATTGCAGTCGATTACCCTGTCTTTCTCGATCTTTGCCGAGGCCGACCCCTCGGGCCTCTATCGCGAAGGCTCCAGCGTGTTCTGGGTGGCGGCTGGGCTGGCGATGTTTGCGATCCTGTTCGGCACCCGCAATCTGGATGCCAATGAACGCCACCACGGTGTGGTCACAGCCATTGCGGTCGAGTCGGTGGTCAAACTTTTTGCGCTGGTGGCCGTCGGTATCTTCGTGGTCTGGGGCGTTGCCGGTGGCTTTGGCCCGATGATGGAGCGGATCGACGCCTCCGAAATTGGTAAATGGCAAGTGGATGCCGGTCGCTGGACGACCTTTATTTTCCTGTCCGCCGCCGCCTTTGTGTGCTTGCCGCGCATGTTCCAGGTGATGGTGGTTGAGAATGATGACGAAGGCCATCTGCGCACCGCCGCCTGGGCTTTTCCGCTCTACCTTCTTCTGATGAGCTTGTTTGTCGTCCCCATCGCCGTTGTCGGGCTTGATATGCTGCCGGAAGGGTCCAACCCGGATCTGTTCGTTCTTACCGTACCGTTGTCTCAGGGCAAGGACGGTCTGGCGATGCTGTCCTTTATCGGAGGGTTCTCGTCAGCGACCTCGATGGTGATCGTGACGGCAATGGCCCTGTCGACGATGGTGTCGAACCACGTCGTGATGCCGATCTGGCTGAACACGCACGAGCGGGTCGGGTCTGTACCGGGAGACGTGCGCAACATCGTACTGATGGCGCGGCGTATCTCGATCGCTGCGATCATGGCGCTCGGTTATTTCTACTACAGCCTGTCTGGCGGCGGCGCGGCGTTGGCCTCGATCGGGTTGGTGGCCTTTAGCGGTATTTCGCAAATCCTGCCCGCGATGGTCGGCGGATTATTCTGGCGCGGGGCCACCAGAACCGGTGCCCTGGCAGGTTTGACCGTGGGCTTTGTTCTGTGGATCTACACCCTGCTTCTACCCGGAATGGGGGCGGCATGGATGCCCGAGAGTGTGCTGCTGAACGGCCCATTCGGTATTGCATGGCTGCGACCTCAGGCCTTGTTCGGGATCGAAGGTATCGACCCAATGGTGCATTCGGTCATGTGGTCAATTTCCTTGAATGCGATTGTGTTCTGTGTTGCGTCCCTGCTGAGCTTTCCCAGCCCGTTGGAGCGGCTTCAGGGCGCGCAGTTCGTCAATGTCTTTGACCACTCGGTCGCGCCGCGCGGTTGGACCGGGTCGGTTGCGCAAAGCGAAGACCTGATGATCATGACGCAGCGCATTCTGGGCACATCACCCGCCCAGGAACTGTTCCAGCGCGAGGCCGAGCTTCAGGGCGGACGCTCGCCCTTGCCCGAGCCGACGCCCGGATTTTTGGCCCGGCTTGAACGGGAGCTCAGCGGCTCAGTAGGGGCGGCGACGGCACATGCGATGATCGGGCAGATCGTGGGAGGAGCCTCGGTTTCGGTCGAGGACCTCCTGGCAGTCGCCGACGAATCTGCGCAATTGCTGGAATACTCCAGCCAGTTGGAAGAGAAATCTGCCGAACTTAGCCGCACGGCACGACAGTTGCGCGATGCCAACGCCAAGCTTACCCAAATATCCGAGCAGAAGGACAGCTTCCTCAGCCAGGTCAGTCATGAATTGCGCACGCCTATGACCTCGATCCGGGCATTTTCCGAGATCATGCGCGACACCCAGGGGCTGAGCGACGAAGAACAGACCCGCTATGCCGCCATCATTCACGACGAGGCGCTGCGCCTTACGCGTCTGCTGGACGATCTGCTTGACCTCAGCGTTCTTGAGAACGGGCAGGTCAGGCTGAACCTCGGCGACGATACGCTGCGTTCTGTTCTGGATCGGTCGATCTCCAGCGCGCTGGCGGGCACGGATCAGCGGCTCGTTGTGCGGCGTAGTAAGGCATCCGAGCGTATCCCCTTGCAAACTGATCTCGACCGCTTGGGGCAGGTGTTTATCAACCTCATCTCCAACGCGCGGAAATACTGTGATGCCGATGAGCCCGTTTTGACGATCTCGGCGCATGATGTGGGCGGGCAACTGGTTGTGGACTTCATCGACAATGGCAGCGGTGTTCCGCCTGAGGCGCGGTCTATGATTTTTGAGAAATTTGCCCGGGTCGGAGGGGACAAGGCCGGCGGTGCCGGGCTGGGTTTAGCGATTTGCCGCGAGATCATGCACCGTTTGGGCGGCGATATCACATATCTGCCGGGGCAGGGCGGTGCGGCGTTCCGCGTCAGCCTGCCCTTGGCCTACCGGCAGGCCGCGCAATAGTTCGGTTTAAAGAAGTTCGTAACCTCTGCTGGGTTACACCAAGATTCACGACAAGAAATCGGATGGTACCGAAGCCATGGCACACACGGCCGGCGCCGCTTTGGCGCGCAAATTGTCAGTGGGGCAGGGGGATCTGGGGGATCGGCCCCGCTCTATCCTGCGGGCGTTGCGCTTGGGCTTTGCGCGGGCCGCAGGTGAGCGTTTGAACCTTCCGCTGGCTGTTATAGGGGCAAAACAGGCAGATCGGGCGCAGGCCGGGATTGCGGCCACATTGGCCGAGGATTGGTTGTTGTTGAAATTTTCGGGACCCGACGGGATGGCGGCGGCCTGTCTGGATTTGAACTGCGTCTCGGCCATCGTTCAGACCCAAACCATTGGTGAGGTTACACCGGACGCGCCCGCCGAGCGGGGCTTTACGGATACGGACGCCGCCATGGCCGCCCCACTGGTCGAGGATGCGTTGCGCCGTGCCGTCGGTCTGGTCGATGCGGCGGATCACAAGGGGCTGACGGGGTATGAGTATACCTCACGGGCGGCGGATTTGCGCGGCCTGACCTTGTCGCTTGTGGCCGACAGCTACCGCGTTTTTGATCTGACAGTGGAGCTTGCTGGCGGGTTGCGTCAGGGCCAGATCACGATTGTGCTGCCGGATCCGCCCACCCCCGACGAAGCCGCGATCGAGCTGGACATCGATACGGGCCCTCGGCTGGAACAGTCATCAGGCGTCGTCCGGGCCGAACTGAACGCCGTGGTATGTCGCATGAGGTTGCCTTTGGCGCATCTTTCCGCGCTTGAGGTGGGCAGACTGTTGCCTCTGACCGGCGCGCGGTTGGACCGGACTGAGGTTCTGACAATCGAATGCGCCCGCGCCTCGGTCGGGCGTCTGGGGCAGTCGGGCGGGATGCGCGCCGTTCGGCTGAACGAAAACGTACCGCTGCCCTCGCTGGAAGCTTTGGAGTCCGCCGAATTCATAGAAAGCCGACCGGCCAGTGTCCGGGGCGATATGGCTGACACAGACGTAGATATCCTGTCCGACCCTCTCGATCTGGTCGCGAGCCCCTCAGTTGCTGATCCGGTCGACGACGACCAGAGCCTTATTCAACCCGATCGAATGGCTGCAGAAATCTCGCAACTGGCGGGCCTCGATGGCCCGAAGGATGGGGAGGTCTGAGCTAGTCTGACGTGTTGCGCAGTTGATCCAGAGTGGGGCGCAGCTGTTCCAACTGATACCCGGCATTGGTGGTGGCAGTCAGAATCTCATCCGTACTCATCTGATCGCATTGACCCAGAGCCCATACGACCGAGCATCGCGTGCCGGACGCGCAATATGCCAGAACCGGGCCAGAGCAACTTTCGGCCATATCCCTCTGCCGGGCGACGTTTTCGGGCGTCATGGTCTGGTGGGTCAGTTCCAGCACCTCGTATTCCAGCCCGGCTGAGCGGACCGCGTCTCCGATCGCATCCGATTGCATGATCTCGGGAACCTCAGCATTGGGTCGGTTGCAGATAACCTTGACGAAGCCGGCCTCGGCAATGGCGGGCACATCCTCGACAGTGATCTGCGGGGACACGGCGTAGCGGGGGGTTATTGGTCGAATCTCCATGCCAATTGATTAGGCCGCGTTGGCCGCCCTGTCCAGTTGCGCGCGCAGCCCCGGTGCCAGCCGCATCCCTGCCGCCATTGCCACCAGAAAGACGGCGCTGCTGGTCCCGCCATAGGACAGAGCCGCCATGGCTGGGCCGGGGCATAGGCCGACCAATCCCCAGCCCGCGCCAAACAGGACTGAGCCGAGGATCAGCCCTCGGTCAAGTTCGGTCCGTGCAGGGGTGGGAAATGTGCCGCCAGTCAACGGTTGGCGGGTCTTGGTCACGCGCCACGCGACCAACATGGGAAGAATCGCGCCGCCCATGACAAAGGCCAGAGTCGGGTCCCATGCGCCGAAGATATCCAGCCAGCCTTGTACCTTTTGGGTATCCGTCATCCCCGACAGCAATAGCCCCGCACCAAAAAGCGCGCCCGATAGCAAAGCGATCAACAACCGCATCAGATCACCCCCAAACCGTGGCGGAAAAGGGCCAAAACCACCGCTCCGGCACCGATGTAGATAAGGGTCGCAACAATCCCGCGCAGCGAAAACCGAGAGATGCCGCAGACCCCATGGCCCGATGTGCAACCGTTGGCCAAACGCGTGCCAATGCCAACCAGCAGCCCGGCCACGACCAAAAGGCCCAGATTTTCCGTAAGGTGCGTTTCAGGCCGTTCGCTCATAAGTCGGCTCATGATCAGAGGCATACCGATCAGCCCCACGACAAATGCCAGTTTCTCGCGCCTTGCCGGGCCGTCGATTAAACCTCGCAGAATGCCACTGGCCCCCATGATTCGGCCATTGCCAAGCAGGTAAAGCGCAGCGCCGCAGCCGATCAGGATGCCGCCACAAAGGCCCCATATCCAGTCCGGGTTCATTCTATGTCCATCCTATACTGTTGGCGCGGGTCACAGCTTGTTGATCGGCAATTTCAGGAAAACATCGCCCTGTTCGTCGGCCGGGGGCATCTGACCCGCGCGCATATTGACCTGAAGCGACGGCAGAATCAGCTTGGGTTTGGAGAGGGTCGCATCGCGTGCGTCCCGCATTTCCACGAACTCTTCGATGCTGCGACCTTTCCCGATATGGATGTTCAGCGCCTTTTGCTCGCCCACCGTTGTCTCCCACGCATACTCATCCCGGCCCGGGGCCTTGTAGTCGTGCCCCACAAAAATGCGGGTCTCATCGGGCAGAGACAGGATCTTCTGGATCGACTCAAAAAGCACCTCGGATGAGCCGCCCGGGAAATCACATCGTGCGGTGCCGAAATCGGGCATGAACAAGGTGTCGCCGACAAAAGCGGCATCGCCGATCACATAGGTCAGGCAGGCCGGCGTATGACCGGGTGTGTGCAGCACATCGCCTCGCATCTGTCCGATGTGGAAACTGTCGCCCTCGCGGAAGAGGGCATCAAACTGGCTGCCATCGCGCTGGAACTCGGTCCCTTCGTTGAAGATTTTGCCAAAGGTCTCTTGCACCTCGACGATGTGATGTCCGATCCCGATTTTGCCGCCCAGTTCCTGCTGCAGATATGGCGCAGCCGAGAGGTGGTCTGCATGCACATGGCTTTCCAAAATCCACTCGGTCTTGAGGTCATTGTCGCGCACATAAGCGATGATCTGATCGGCAGAGCTTGTCCCCGTCCGGCCCGAGGCATGATCGAAATCCAGAACGCTATCGATAATCGCACAAGCGCGGCTACTGTCTTCGTGGACGACGTACGAGACCGTAAAGGTCTGGTCGTCGAAGAACGCTTTCACTTTTGGCTTCATGGTCTCCTCCACTTAGACGACATATAAGAAAAACAGAATATGATACAAGAGCCAGTTTGGTTTTTGATGTCCGTCAAGGCACGACAGATGAAATTTGCCTAAACTTTAACCCAGACGCGCAGATTTGCCGAACAGGGTATTTTAGCGGGCAATAAACCGCCATCGTTTCCGGTAGCATCTTCGTGTCGTATCCGCGTTACCTATATCGGGGATACTGACAATTGGGAGGATCACAATGACGACAGATAACCTCTATTTCGAAGCGCAAGAGCTAGAGCAAAAACTTCAGAACGCGTGTCTGGATACCCGGTTGGCGCTGCAGCCCAGTTTCAGCAAGATCGTAGATCGCATGCGTCAGCAGGGGATGCATGTTCCGTCGCGCATGCGCCGACTGGATGCGGCCCTGTGCGAGGACGCGATGGAAGCGCGGTTTGACAATTTGCCGATCTGATCGGTCGGGTTATCCCAGCGAAATGCCGAGGATGACCAGCATTAGCCCCATGACCGACAGAAACAACGCCCCAAGGTTCCAGGGCAGAACACCCTGAACAACAGCGCGCAGTTCGTCATCTGAAAGGCCCGCTTTGCGGGCCTTCATTACGCGCAGAATACACCAGATCAGACCGACAAGCCCGGCCACTGACAGGGCGGCGCCGCCCCAGGTGATGATTTCGAACATGGTTGCCTGCCTTTGCTGGTGCCGTGTTTTTGCGCTTAGCGGATCAGGGGCCTGCCGACAAGCCCGCCCATGGGATTGGGTGCTTGCGACCCGGGCACCGGCAATGTATCCGGCACCATGCCCGATGTCTCAGCATCGCAATTCAGCCTCTGGGAGAGACCTACATGGAAGACATGACCGAAGATCAGGCCGCCGCCAACTACCGCGTGACAGCAGGCGAGCTGCGCCAGTTCATCGAACGGATCGAGCGTCTGGATGCCGAAAAGAAAGATCTGGCCGAGCAACAGAAAGAGGTCATGGCCGAAGCGAAAGCGCGCGGTTACGACACCAAGGTCATGCGCAAACTGGTCGCTCTGCGCAAGCGCGACAAGGATGATATCGCCGAAGAAGAGGCGGTTCTCGAAATGTATAAGGAAGCGCTGGGTATGTAATGCAATGCAGCCCGTGTCAGGGCTGCAGCACCCTTACGCCCGGCATGGCGCGTAGTGCCGCGAGATCCTGTTCGTAGATCTCGGAAAACGCGCTGACCACATCGGAATTCCAACCCGAAATCTCAAGCTCTTCTTCGATCTGCGCCGGGTCGGCATGTTCATCAAACAGATGGGTCAGACTATCCCGCAGCATGTCCCGATCCTGCCACGCTATTTGTTCCAACAGTTGCGTTAGTTCTGCACGGCCCGCGTCCGTTAGCACTGAGGCAAGGAACGCGTATTCATGTTGCAGGGCCGCCTTATCGGGTAGTCTTGCAAGCGTTCTGAGGATATCGCCCCAGATAAGCGGAGTGTCCTCATTGGCCCAGAGCGTGATCTGAACGTTCGGAGCCGTTTCCCGCAACTCGTTGATCATGGTCAGCCAGTTCAGGCTGCTCAGGTCGGTGTTCCCTAGAACGGCTTTCCGCCGCTCTTCGGGCAGGGACATCAGCAGTTTCGAGATGAAGCTCGCTGGGTTCACCAGCGCGAAACACAGCTCGATTTGATCCGCCTCTAGAACACGGTCCAGGAACGCAATCCGCTCGGCCGCATTTGGATAAAACTGCCCGTGCAGAATCGCGGTGCGTCTGGGGCCAAAAACCTTGTCGCTCGACAGGACAACGCGATCGCAGGTGTTGCGGTCGGGAAGAACCTCATTCAAGCCCATCAGGACATCTGGCAGAGGCACTCCGGTTGTCATGGAATCTGAGGCGACTTTCACAAACTGCCGCCCCTGCGCGAGGTCCAGAGGGATGACCCGCTGCTGGTTCAGAACCGACGCGTTCGCGATAAGGGTTTCGATCAACCGGTCATTGTCGGAAAAGGCCACGCCTGCGTGGATAACAACCTGCATCTTCGTCCTGTTTTTGCCGGGCTCCTTTCTCCGGTGTTACATCCTGCGCCTTCATCGGTAAATGCCGTAACTGGCAAGCGGCTTGTTGGCTGCTAGGGTCGTTGCGGAGAGATCGACATTTGGCGCCCGTCCGCAGAGGTCAGCTTGGACCACGCCTACGCCGAATGCGATACCCTTTTGGCAGGTCCCGGCAAGATTGCCTATCCGGTCAAAATCTGCCGCTCATACATAGGGGAGGGGACCTCGGCCAACGGATCGTCCTCGGGCGGGCAGAGCAATACCGCGAAAACAATCAGCGCCGCCAACAGTGCCGTCTTCATTTCGGCCAATGCCCTTGATTTCATCACGCGTCCCTTCGCCTTGTAAGCCTCATTACCCATTCAACGCGTCAGCTCCGAATTTCCGTCGAAAGATTTTTACAGGTTTTTGTCTTTTTCCGCTTGCAGGCTCGCGCGGGAATTTATACATCCCTCCTCACTCAACGGCGCGGGCGTAGCTCAGGGGTAGAGCATAACCTTGCCAAGGTTAGGGTCGGGCGTTCGAATCGCCTCGCCCGCTCCATTGAGTTAAGGTCTTCGGACCAACATATGTATCTGATGCGGGCGTAGCTCAGGGGTAGAGCATAACCTTGCCAAGGTTAGGGTCGGGCGTTCGAATCGCCTCGCCCGCTCCAGATACGAACCTTCCCAAATGGTAGATCGCGGTAAAATTGCAGAGTCTGAGCGTCTGTGTTTGGCATTGGCCCGGAGGTCTTTCGCGACCGGGCCGATCCTGCCGCATCATGAGTGCAGGTTCATTTCAGAACGCTTTGAACGTCATCGTGGTCAAGGATCGTTCGATGTTTGGAATCACAAGAAGATGTTCGTTGATGAAATGGCCCACATCCTCGGTTTCGGGAATATAGAGCTTCAGCAGCAGGTCGTATTCGCCGCTTGTGGAATAAAGCTCCGAGTGAATCTCGCGCAGGGCGATCTCTTCGGCGACCTTGTAGGTGGTACCGGGTTTGCAGCGGATCTGGATGAAAACGCAGGTGGACATGTGCCGGGCCTTTTGACTTGAGTTTCCGGCAGGCTGGCACGGCCCGGACCTGTGTGCAATCCCCTGCAACAGTTTGAAGCGAATGCGCTGCGGGCACTGGATCAACCCGCCCAACCCCGTCTATAAGCGCGCCTGTAGCAAAAGGAATTCGCCCATGCGCAGCGCAAAGATCAGCCGTCAGACCGCCGAGACCGAGATCTCGGTCGAGGTCAATCTGGACGGCACCGGCCAGTATGACAACCAGACTGGCGTTGGCTTCTTTGACCATATGCTGGATCAGTTGGCGCGTCACTCGCTGATCAACATGACGATCCGCGCCAAGGGCGATTACCACATCGACGATCACCATACCGTCGAAGACACCGGCATTGCGCTGGGTCAGGCGCTGACGCAGGCATTGGGCGACAAGAAGGGCATCCGCCGTTATGGTGAGTGTCACTTGCCTATGGACGACGCTCAGGTGCGTTGTGCGCTGGATCTGTCCGCGCGCCCGTTCCTGATCTGGAACGTGGACCTGCCAACCCAGAAGATCGGCACCTTCGACACTGAGCTGGTGCGCGAGTTCTTTCAGGCGCTTAGCACCC
This sequence comes from Ruegeria sp. AG1, assembly GCF_056541705.1. NCBI lineage: Bacteria > Pseudomonadati > Pseudomonadota > Alphaproteobacteria > Rhodobacterales > Roseobacteraceae > Ruegeria > Ruegeria sp. AG1. The sequence continues at coordinate 268,256 of NZ_JBQFYU010000001.1, forward strand.
ATGGCGGCATCACGCTGCACATCGACCAGTTGCATGGTTTCAACAGTCACCACATCGCTGAGGCTGCCTTTAAGGCCGTTGCCCGCGCCCTGCGGGATGCGGTTGAAACCGACCCGCGCAAGGCGGATGCGATTCCGTCAACGAAGGGCGCGTTGTAAGCGTAACCCGAAAAGTGGGCACCGGTTTTCGGACAAGTTGCGCACAGAAAGGACTCAAATGCTCACCGCGATCATCGACTACGAGAGCGGCAACCTGCACTCGGCCGAAAAAGCCTTTCAGCGCATGGCGAATGAACTGGACTCGGGTGAGGTCGTTGTGACTTCGGACGCGGATGTCGTCGCGCGCGCGGACCGGCTGGTGCTACCCGGCGACGGAGCCTTCCCGGCCTGCGCCGCCGAGCTGCGCGGTCACAAGGGCATCTATGATGCGATGGTTGAGGCGGTTGAACAGAAAGGCCGCCCCTTCCTTGGTATCTGCGTCGGAATGCAGTTGATGGCCTCAAAAGGCCATGAATACACCGAAACCGATGGTCTGGATTGGGTGGCTGGGGACGTGCTGCGGATCGAACCCTCGGACGCCTCGCTCAAGGTGCCACATATGGGCTGGAACGATCTGGTTCTGGATAGCGATCACCCAGTGTTTGACGGGGTGAAATCCGGCGATCATGTCTATTTCGTCCACTCCTACCATTTCCGCGTCGCGGACCCGGCCCAGCGGCTGGCTTATGTGGACTATGGGCAGGACGTCACGGCCGTGATTGGCCGCGACACGATGCTTGGGATGCAATTCCACCCCGAGAAAAGTCAGGATGTTGGCCTGCGCTTGATAGGCAACTTCCTGACTTGGGCACCCTAAAGCGTTTCGGGTTTTACCTGAAACATCAAGAGACACGAATGCCCCGAGAACGCTGAAAGCGTGACAGGGTATTCGTGTCGCGAGTTTAACCCGAAACGATCTTGGGCGTTACTGAATGCGGGTCCAGGTCTGTCCGCGGCAGACCAGACCGCCTGCGACACAGCCTTTGACCGTCAGCTGGTTCTGGCTGTCCAGTGTCATTTTGGAGTTGTAGGTCTTGTCGCGATCCGGGGCCCAGATCTTGCCGTTGTCATAGCTGCCGCTGCCTTCCGCAACCATGTCCCAGATGATCTGTTTGCCCAGGTTTTCATAGTCCAGAATCTGATCGCCATTGCCATCAAAGGCGCTGTCGATGGTGCCGCAAATTGCGCTGCCGCATTCGCTGATCGACACGTGCAGGTACCCACCTGTGTCGCCGGGTTGTGTTTTCCACAGCCCATCCGCCGGATCTGCCGCCATCGCGCCTGTGGCCAGCGATGCAAAAGCAATCGAAAGTGCAAGTTTCTTCATGATAACCTCCCTGATTTGGGTTCACTCTGGCCCGGTGTCGGGCTTCGGGCAAGATTGACTTTGCGTCGCTAACCCGCTTGTGCGATACGCCGCCCGTGTAACATTCAGATAAGGCCGCCCGACATGATCCTGTACCCCGCCATCGACCTGAAAGACGGCAACGCTGTTCGCCTGCTGCGCGGAGAAATGGACAAAGCAACCGTTTTCAATGAAGATCCCGCCGCGCAGGCCCGTGCCTTTGTTGATGCAGGATGTGAGTGGCTGCACCTTGTCGACCTGAACGGTGCCTTCGCGGGCGAGCCGGTCAATGCCGCCCCGGTTGAGGCGATCCTGAAGGCCTGCGACGTGCCCGCTCAGCTGGGTGGCGGTATTCGCGACATTGCCACCATCGAGACTTGGATCGAAAAGGGTTTGGCGCGGGTCATTCTGGGCACCGTTGCCGTCGAAAACCCCGATCTGGTGCGCGAGGCCGCAAAAGCCTTCCCCGGTAAGGTCGCAGTTGGCATCGACGCTCGCAACGGCATGGTCGCAACCAAAGGCTGGGCCGAGGAAACCGATGTGCAGGTCACCGATCTGGCCCGCAGCTTCGAAGATGCTGGCGTTGCGGCAATCATCTATACCGACATCAACCGCGACGGCGCGATGCAGGGCCCCAATATCGAAGCCACAGCCGCGCTGGCCCAAGCCGTCTCCATCCCGGTCATTGCCTCGGGTGGTGTCAGCTCATTGGATGATCTGATCGCCCTGCGCGATTGCGGGGTTGAGCTGAACGGCGCGATCTCGGGCCGGGCGCTGTATGATGGCGCGATTGACCTGGCCGAGGCCATTCGCGCCCTGAGCTAAACGCCTTACTGCGCGGCAGCCGAGGTCAGTTTCTTCAACGCGCCGCGCATTTTCTCGATCACGGGCGAGTTTTCGACCTCGTCAAGTTCATCCATCGTCTCTTTCGGGTCTTCATAGGCCAGCCAGACCTGCCCGTTCGCGTCTTCATAGGCCTGCACTTTCAACGGCAGGAACAGGCCTGCACGCGGGTCGATCTGCATCGCAGGCGTCCCCAGCGCCGGGTTGCCGAAGATCAGCACCTGATTGGGCGGAATCGGCGTACCGACCTTTTCGGCTCCTGCGGCATGGTCGATGCGCGCAAAGACCGTCGCGCCTGCGTTCCCCACTGCGGCTTCCAGGGCGTCCAGCGCCTCGGGAACAGATTTTGTGGTTTCTACTTTGATGATATCGTCAGCCATTGCGGCAACTGCTCCTGCAAAAAGGAAAGTGGTGGTCAGAATAAGGTTTCGCATCTTATTGATCTCCTGATGAATTTGGGGACAGTTTTCACAGGTTTGAGAGGGGTGACAATCACAAGTCTGGCATCGGCGGGGCTTTGCCGGTAAGGGTGCGGGCAACAAAGGAAAGCGAATGCTGAAAACTCGTATCATTCCCTGTCTGGATGTCGCCGATGGCCGCGTGGTCAAAGGTGTGAATTTCGTGGGTCTGCGCGATGCAGGCGACCCGGTGGAATCGGCCAAGGCCTATGACGCCGCCGGCGCGGATGAGATCTGTTTTCTGGACATTCATGCAACGCATGAGAACCGTGGTACCATGTTCGATGTAGTTCAGCGCACGGCCGAGCAGTGCTTTGTTCCTCTGACCGTGGGTGGCGGCGTGCGTACCAAGGATGACGTGCGTGCCCTTCTGCTGGCAGGGGCGGACAAGGTCAGCTTTAACTCGGCCGCTGTCGCCAACCCGGATGTGATTGCCGAGGCGGCAGACCAGTTCGGCAGCCAGTGCATCGTCTGCGCCATCGACGCCAAAACCGTCAGCCCCGGAAAATGGGAGATCTTCACCCATGGCGGCCGCAAACCCACCGGCATCGACGCGGTCGAGTTCGCGAAAACCGTGGTCGCCAAAGGTGCCGGAGAAATCCTGCTGACCTCGATGGATCGTGACGGAACCAAGTCAGGGTTCAACCTGCCGCTGACCCGCGCAATCAGCGACGCGGTGGATGTGCCGGTGATCGCCTCGGGCGGCGTTGGCAATCTGGACCATCTCGTCGAAGGCGTCACCGAAGGCGGGGCGAGCGCCGTACTGGCAGCCTCGATCTTCCATTTTGGCGAATACACCATCCGCGAGGCCAAGGAACACATGGCCGCCGCCGGTATCCCGATGAGGCTGACATGAGCATTCTGCACGATCTGGCCGCCACAATCGAGGCGCGCAAAGGGGCGGATCCGGACAGCAGTTGGACGGCAAAGCTGCTGGCCAAGGGCCCAGAAAAATGCGCAGAGAAATTCGGCGAAGAGGCCGTTGAGGCCATCATCGAAGCCGTCAAAAATGACAAAGACGGGCTGACGGCCGAGGCCGCCGACGTGCTGTATCACCTTTTGGTCATGCTGGCCGCGCGCGACGTTGCGCTGGACGATGTGCTGGAGGAGCTGGCGCGGCGTCAGGGCCTTAGCGGTATCGCCGAAAAGGCCGCACGCCCAAAAAGTTAAGCTCAGTCTTCCGTCCGCGCCGAAGCGGTTCTATGATCATGTTTCACGGTCTATCGGGCGAGGGACATCACAATGATCAGAGCTTTGGCCTGCGTTCTGGCCCTCGTGACTTTGGGCGCCTGTGCGGCCCCGCCGCCGTCCACCGGGGATGAAGTTCAGCGTCTTGCTTCGGAAATCCAAAGCCTCGGCCCCGATATTGATCCGGCTGAGGCCAACCGGGCCGCCCGCATTGCGTATTCTTACACCGCGCAGCTGGTGCAGGAATACGAGATCACCGATCCTCCGTTGATCCACAATGCCAAGGTCAACAAGGGCCTGCGCCCGCGTGGGTTATGCTGGCACTGGGCCGAAGATATCGAGCGGCGGTTGAAGCAAGAGAACTTCCAAACGCTGGACATGCATCGCGCCATCGCCAATGCCGACAATCCACTGCGAATCGACCACAGCACAGCCATTATCAGCGCGCGCGGCGAGTCGCTCTATGATGGCGTGGTTTTGGACCCGTGGCGTTATGGCGGGGTTCTTTTCTGGTCTCCGCTGCAGGAAGACACAAGATATGACTGGGTCCCGCGCGAGGTTGTTCTGGAAAAGCGCAGGCAAGAGCAGGTGGCCCGCCTCAAACCCTACCAGGCGCAGTAACGCTATAGCTTGGATGAAATGATACCAGTGCTAAAGCCGCCCATGCGCAGTTCTCCGAACAGGCGCTGATATTCGATTTTGGGGCAGCGATTCATCACCACATCCACGCCGCGCGCCTCTGCCTTGGCGGCAGCCTCTGCGTGTTCAACACCGATTTGCATCCAGATGGTGCGTAGGGATTGGAATACCTCCAGCGCCTCATCCACGATCGGAGGCACAGCCTCAGAGCGGCGGAAGATATCCACCATATCAACATCTTCTGTGATATCTGACAGGCTGGCGCGCACGGTTTGACCGAAAAGCTGCTTTCCCGCATGGCCGGGATTGACCGGGATTACTGTAAAGCCTTTCAGCGACAGATAGCGGGCCACGTAGAAACTCGGCCGCACCTCGTTCATGGACACCCCGACCACGGCGACGGTCTTGGTGCGCTTTAGAATGGATCTCAGGAACTCATCAGAATAGTCAGCCATACCGCTACCCTATGCGAGGGCCGGAAAAGAAAAAAGCGCCCAAGAAACCTTGGGCGCCAGTTGTTGGAACGAGGGACAGTGAAATGACCCGCGGCAGTTCCGTTCCGCGGTCACTGTGACATTTAGGCATGTTTTGGTTAAAAAAAAGAGGGCGTGCGCATTTTTGTGATGACTTTTCACAAACGGCGGAAGGTTGCCTATTCTCGATACAGAATCTCAGGCCAGTTCCCTTCGGCCTGATGGATGTATTCCAACTGATCCTCACGCCATTTCCGCTCAATTTCAGGCGAAAACGTCAAGTAGAGGCGCCCATCTACCACCTGCCAGGCCCCCGGATCGGTTCCCTTAAGAATGCCTTGGGCCATCGCATAGGAACAATACCCCCCGAATTGAGGGGCAAAGGCGCGCGGATTCGCCTCAAACAACGCGCGATTTTCGAGAGAGGCGAAATGCCATTCGGCTCCCTTCCACGTCACTGAAATCTCGGGGCGGCCCTGCACGGGTATGTCACCCTGAAAATATGACACTGGATCGTATCCCGCCATCGCAGCCCCCTCAGGCGCGAAATACACGGGCATGGGCTGCGCAATAGCGGCAGAAGCGAGAAGAGTGGCGCTTAGCGCGCCAATGAGAGCGTGGCGGATTGGCATAGTTACAACGGAATCATGGACTCAGCATCTCAATCTGCAACGTTTTGCGCGGCGAGACACCCCAGATGACGCGGTTGTGATCATTCCAAGGCGTGAGGATCAGTCGAAGATATCCTCGATCACATCCCAGGCCTCATCCATCACGCGCGAAAACAAGGTTTTCTTCTTTTTCTTACGCTTGGATTTCGGCGGCGCGGCATGAGTTACCGCATGTTTCCTAGGCACGCTTTCGGTCACCTTGCGCTTGGGCAACATCTTGAGGTCATGCAACGGCGCGCCGCAGCTGGAGCAGCTCAGCTCATGCCGCTGCTTTCCCTTCAGGACAAGCGCCGCTCGGGTCCCGCAATAGCAGCAGGTGGCGATTTTCGATGGGCCAGAAATGACGCGCTCCTATCCTGTATACCGTGAGGCATATAGGGCGATCGCCGCCGCATTTGAGACGTTCAAAGATCCAAAACCACCGGCTGCGTCAATTTTCACCAGTTTGTCCACGGTTTCCTTGGTCTTTTGCCGCAATCCAGGGCCTTCTGCACCCAGCACCAGCGCCACTGGACGATCACGTTGATCCCCTATGGCGGCCTCGATCGTATCTTCGGCCTCACCATCGAGACCCAGCACCAGAAAGCCCATGCCCTGCAACTCGACAATCGCGTCGGCCAGATTGCGGACTCGCAAATAGGGCTGACGCTCCAAAGCGCCGCTCGCGGTTTTGGCCAGCGCCCCAGTCTCAGGCGCGGAATGGTGCCGAGTCCCGATCACAGCACTGGCGCCCAGCACCTCGGCCGAGCGCAGAATCGCCCCGACATTGTGCGGGTCTGTCACCCGATCCAGCAAAATCACGCGAGGGTGTTCGCGCCCGATACAGTTTTCGGTCAACCCGCCCCATTCCAGCGGCTTGACCTCAAGGGCGGCACCCTGATGGACTGATCCCTGATCAATCGGAGCGTTGAACTTTCTTGGATCGACCATCTCGGCCTCGGTGCCCGCAAAATCAATGGCTTCTGCCAGTTTGTCACGGGCGTTTCGGGTCACAATCAGGCGCAATTTCTGCCGTTTCGGGTTCATCAACGCATCGCGCACGGCGTGCAGACCAAACAGCCAAACCGTTTCCGAAGCGGCTGCTTTGCGCGCCTGTTCCTTTTCCACGACCCACTTGGGTTTCTTCATTTTATTGGCCTCCGGGCCGGGCGTTCGATTTCCTGCGTCAAAGCGGTATTTTCCTGTTGACGCTCCTTTGGTGCGCTAGTAATCACGCCTCCACGTCAGGTGCAACGCCTGACAGTGGGCGACAGGCCGCAAGGTGTGGCAGGGGACTGTAACTCCCTCGCGGAGACGCACGCCTGGTTCGATTCCAGGGTCGCCCACCACTTTCTCTAGCAGAAAATTTTGGCAAATCTATCAGTGTAGACTGAGAAGCACTTCGATATCGCGGCGGCTCAACCGACGCAGAAGCGCCCTGTCTTCTGCCAGAAGAGACTCACCGCTTTCGATCTTTTTCTCAAGAAACGCGGCGATTTCGCTCGTGGGCTGATAGTAAAGGTCGATCTGCTGTTTACTCAGATCTTCAACCAACTTCCGTAGGAGTTGTTTCTGCTTCTCCGAATCAAGATCTTTGCGCTTGTCTTCCAGCATGGCCATTCGCTTCGTTTGTTCACACCCAAATTGTAGGACGGTGAGAGCGTTTGACAAAGTCGTACCGCGCGGGTTCTACGCAAGCCCGAGTTGGGTCGGTAAGCGTGACATCGAGCCAAAAAGAAGACGGGGCACGCCGGAAACAAAGCGCGCCCCTATCTCAGGGAGGAGAAACCGATCTCGCGTTCGAAACACACCATGAACGCTAACTCGTTACAGTGTTGACTATGGCGGCTTTCGATTTTGCGTTCAGTAATGTTGTTCACACAGCGCACAGAGTTTTCAGATTTTTCGAACGCGCAGAGCTTTGTTGTCACCAATTACTCTTGACCTTTGTTCCCAAAGGTTGGTGTGGGCCGACCATTTGAGCAGGGCAACATACTGTTCTTGCATGAAAGTGGTGCCCCCACACGGACTCGAACCGCGGACCTACTGATTACAAATCTTATCACCATATTTTCGATAGCATTATAGCCACTTCGATTGGGCAGTATATTCTCTTAAATAACAGAAGCTTTAGCGTGCAGAGGTTTCTATAAGACCCTTCCCAACTCTCCGCACTTTGCTTACCTTGTGCTTACCCAATCCGTCCGAGACCAAAATGCCCAACGTCAGATTAACAAAATCAAGTGTCGATCGCCTTTCAGCAACAAACCGGGACACGATCTATTGGGACGACGGTCTGCCGGGTTTTGGACTCCGCGTGAAAACGACCGGCGTCAAAAGCTTCTTAGTTCAATACCGCAACAAACAAACCGGTCGGTCGAAACGCAAGACACTTGGGCGATATGGGCCGACCTTGTCTTTAGGCGCCGCCCGCGAAATAGCACGCGCGCTTCTTGCTGACGTGGTACGTGGCGCAGATCCTGTCGCCGATGCTCAAAGCCTAAGGCATTCACCAACGGTGAACTCACTTGCCACGCAATACATGACCGAACATGCGGAACCGAAGAAACGTCCCGGTAGCGTTCGGAATGATCGGTCAATGCTGGACAGATACATTCTCCCCAAGCTTGGGGATCTTAAAGTCACTGAAGTGACGCATCAGCATGTTCAGAAGCTTCACAATCAAATGCGTGATACGCCCTATCAAGCCAATCGCACTCTGGCCCTCATGTCGAAAATGTTTGAACTGTCTGTGCGCTGGGGTCAGCGTTCTGACAATCCTGCGCGCGGCATAGAAAAGTTCCCTGAGGAAAAGCGGGACCGCTGGTTGTCAGACGGTGAGCTGCAAAGACTTTTGGAGGCTCTGTCAGAGCATCCAAATCAGGTTGCAGCGAACGCTATTCGCCTGCAGCTCCTGACAGGTGCACGGATCGGCGAAGTGCTGAAGGCAAAATGGGAAGACTTCGATTTGGACCGCGCGGTCTGGACAAAGCCGTCGCACCACACAAAGCAAAAGCGACGAGAGCACCTGCCGATTTCGTCAGCAACCTGTGATTTGCTTGCGGCAATGAAAGCAGGGGCATCTCCAGAAAGTCGCTGGTTGTTTCCGGGACGCTCTCCAGGCCAACCGTACAAAGATCTGAAGAAGTTTTGGAGCTCGGTCACCACGTCAGCAGGTCTTCAAGACTACCGCATCCACGACAATCGGCATACGCATGCGTCGCATCTCGTTTCCAGCGGTCTGAGTCTGCCCATAGTCGGTCGATTGCTTGGACACACGAACCCGTCTACCACGCAACGCTACGCGCACCTCGCAGATGACCCGTTGCGGCAGGCAGCGGATGTGATGGGAAAGAAGATCAGCGGTGGCAGTTCCTGAAACCTGAGAATTTCCTGTGCTGAAGGCACGCGAGCGGCAACTAGACTGCAGCTGTTGGCACTGTGTCGATGTTTGGGACGGACGGGAATGGACGGAGATATAAGATGTCCAAATCTCTACTTCCCGTTGTCACAACGCGTCGTCCGCCTTGGAACAAAGGCAGACTAGTCGGACAGAAGCGGCCATTGCAGTCAAAGCAAGTCTGGGCCATTCGCGCTCGGCTCGAACTTGCAAACAAGCTGAGAGACCTAGCATTGTTCAATCTAGCCATCGATAGCAAGTTGCGCGGGTGCGATCTCGTCCGCCTGAGGGTTAACGATCTCGCCGTCGGCAATTCTGTTCGCGATCGGGTATCCGTTGTTCAACGCAAAACTGCGAAGCCAGTGCAATTTGAAGTGACGGAGAATACACGTGAAGTCCTGTCGCAGTGGGTCTCTTCTCAATACATGCATGGACAACCGTATCTGTTTCCAAGTCGTATGCATGCTTTGCCGCATCTTTCGACCCGGCAATACGCTAGGCTTGTCTGGGAATGGGTGTCAGCGATTGGTCTCGATCCGTCCAGCTACGGCACGCATTCGCGTAGGCGAACCAAAGCGGCTTTGATATACAGAAAGACCGGAAACCTACGTGCCGTTCAACTTCTGCTCGGTCACAGCAAAGTGGACAGTACGGTGCGATACCTTGGCGTCGAGCTTGAAGACGCACTTAGTATTGCCGAACGTATCGATCTTTAACTATTTAGGCGGGCGGGATCGTCCGCTCGCCGCTCCCAAGCAGACATTTGAAATCACCCTTTAATCTTCCGCTGAGAGCCCAAACTTCCCAGATGCTGCACAGCGCACCAATGTCTGCTTTCTGGACTGCTGCGCTAGTAACCAGCTTCTATCAATTGGTCAGAGTTTCCATTCGAACTCGACAGCTTTTTCAGACTCATCCCAGAGCCTCGACATAGCAGCTTTGTCGTAGGCGTGAGCGTTAAGTGTGCCTTTGCCGACTGGGCCGACCGCTTCCATGCTGCCCGTAGGACCGTAGAGGGCGCGTTGCTCGGTCAGGGCCGCTTCTGTTGCGCACATTACCTCAGGGTATGAACCTTGTTCCGCAGTCTGGACCATCGGCGTCTTGGTCATCAGCCACCAGATGAAACGCATTGTACGACTGCCACTTGTTGTGATCAGGGACGTGGCGGACGAGCCCGGATGACAGACGAAGACCTCTACTTCCTTCCGCCCTGCCGCGGCCAAACGGTCCTGCAGTTCGTAGGCGAACATCATCTGCGCCAGCTTGCTTTGCGAATAGGCGGTGTTCGCACCGTAGCTCTCGTCCCAGTTCATGTCGTCGAACTTGATGGTTTTGAGACCCATGTTGTAGCCGAGGCTGGCGACGACTACGATCCGGCCTTTGCTTTCGGCGATGCGATCGAAGAGCAGGCCATTGAGTAGAAAGTGCCCGTAGTGGTTGGTGCCAAGTTGGCTTTCGAACCCGTCGACGGTCAGCTTGCGTGTCGGCACCTGCGCGACGGCCGCGTTGTTAATCAGTGCGTCGATCTGAGGCACCGTCTTCAGAACTTCTGCGGCGGCGTCGCGCACGCTGTCCAGAACGGACAAGTCCATCCGGAAAAAGCTCACATCTGCTTTCGCGCCGAATTCCTGTTTCAGGTCAGCGATTGCCGCCTCGGATTTCTCGGCGGAGCGGTTCAGCATAACCACCTTGGCGTTTTTCTTCAGAAGAATGCGCGCGGCCTGAAAGCCTACGCCCGCGTTGGCGCCGGTGATGATGTAGGTCTTGCCTGGCTGGTCGCTGAGACGCTCGGGTGTCCAACCTTTGGATCCAAATGTCGTATCTGCCATTTTCTGTCTCCTGCCGTTCCAAACTGGCGATGTGGGGTGTTGTTGCTTGAGGGCACAGATAGAACCTGGCTGGACGTTCAAACAGGCGATATCCTCTCGATTACTTGCCCAATCGTCTCAACCCCGTTGCAAAGATGAAAGCCCTCTGCCAACTAGATTGCATGAGCAAAGACCAGATCAAAAACCTTATCGAGCGCCATCTTCCCGAGGCAGGCCTTGTCGATACCGCGTTGAAGGGCGTCCAGCTTTTCCGGGTGACCGAGGCCATGCCCTGCGTGCCTGCTGTCTACGAGCCCACGGTGGTGGCAATCCTCAGCGGCACAAAGGAAGCTGTTCTGGACGGTGAGCACCACGTCTATGGCAGCAGCAAATATCTGCTGTGCCCAATGACTTTACCGGTGGAGGCAGGCACGCCATTGGCTTCCAAAGAAGATCCTCTGCTTGGCGTGGCGATTGCGCTGGAACCACGGACGATGCGCGAGCTCACTATGGATATCGAGACCGCCGCCGGTGGCAATAGGCAGCCCCGGGGCAGCGCGCCGTCAGCTTTGGAGTTAGCTTCTTGGGATTTTGGTTTTACGCAGGCGCTGTTGCGGCTTCTCGAGTTGCTCGACAATCCAGTTAATTTGGAGGTTCTCGGATCGGGACGATTGCGCGAATTGTGTTACGCGGTGCTCATGGGCGAGGCCGGGCCAGCCGCAATGCGGGCCTTTGGCGTGGGCAACGAGATCGCGCGCACCATCGACTACCTCTCGAACAACCTAAACGAACAGGTCACCATCGACGATATGGCCGACCACGTTGGCATGAGCCGTGCGGTATTCCACCGGCGGTTCAAGGAAGCCACGACGATGTCTCCGATTCAGTTTGTTAAATCCATGCGGCTGAACCACGCCGCCATGAAGATCGCAGCAGGAAAGACCGTGTCGGAGGCAGCCTGGGATGTCGGCTATCAAAGCTCGTCTCAATTCAGCCGCGAGTTCAAGCGGATTTACGGCCAGTCGCCCCGGCAATGGAGTAATGCGGCGCAGGTGCCCGACCGATTGACCTAACGTACACTCCGTTGGAATTCATTTGTGGCGAATGTCCGGTTTGAGTGGTGTTGCCGTCATCCGGTGCGTCGTAATGAATGGCAGCTTTGTCCGCAGAGCAGTCCCTCGGACAGATCACAGCGAACGACAGCACCGAGCCCAAAGCGGACTACCAGATATCCGATCTCAGTAGTTGGCTGAAGAACCAAACTGTCGTTGATGAACTTGGAGGCGCAGATTTCAGATCGACAGCAAGTTCACCGTAAAAACATGAAAGTCTTCACCTGAAAATATCTACCATTCGTTCTCGAGAGTGGCAATTGAACCAACCCAAAAGAATGACGTCTGAAACTACGCTGGTATCGCAACAATCCTAGCGGCGTATCAGCTTCCCAGACACACTGATTTGACCTCTCGCAAATGCAATCCGAGCATCAGTAAGGTCGGCCAGAGCAAGTAGGTTTGGATTTCAACGTTCTCTCCAAAGGTCAGCAGGAAAACTGTGAGCAACAGCCCGAGCGGCAGTCTCCCGCGTTCCGACTTTATGGCGTCCAGGGTGACGATTGCTAAATGACCGAGGAAAGGAACGAGAAACGCGGCAAATCCGGTCAGCCCTTTCACGAATAGCAATCCGTACCAGGTGTGATGGCTGCCGATCGGCATGTACTCAACAAGATGCGCTCCTGGTCTGACCGTGCCGTGCCCGAAAACCATCGCGTCTGATTGCCATCGTTCATATGCGATGCGCTGCAGCGTTTCGCGTACGCGGGTACTGTCGGCGCGCGCGGATTTGAAGCTGTAGAGGGCTCGGTTGCCGAACTCGACAAAGGCGGCGCCCCAAACGGCTACGGTGGTGGTGACTGCAGACATTAAAATCCACCCCAAGCTGCGGGCGACAAGTGGCAATAGGCGGGGTGACAGCGAGCAGATCACCAATCCAACCATACCCATTCGGGACTTGGACATAAGGATCATCAGAACTCCGGCAGCTAAGCTGATAACCTTCCAGCTGCGGTGCTTTTCTTCGAGAGCAAACAAGACCATGCAGACGCCCAGCAAGGCCGCGAATGGCGACCAAGGCGCAAAGAACTGCCAACGCGGCGTGCCGCTGGCGGGGTCGATTGTATATAGGTAGACCGAGAAATACTCAGGCCCCGGGCCGCCCACTGCTTTCAACGGAGACGTAAACAGCAGATGTGGCAGACCGGCATAGGGGGCGAGAATTAACAACGGCAGAAGGCACAAGGTCCAAAGGCCCAACACGCATTGTCCTCTGACTAGCACCTCGCGTCGGATGGGCAAGACTGATCCGGCAAGGATAAACAACGGGATCAGTGCCCAACCCTTGGCCCAACCGATGCTCGATTTGATCGTTTTGGTGGTGCCGAGATTCCAATCCGCGTGGCCTGCCCAAAGTGAGACCAGCATCGCTAGCATGCCAACGCTCCAGACCCAGACCAAGGCGGGGACGGGGCCGGTTGCGCGCATATCCGAACGGATCGCCGGGCCGAGGTAAAGTGACAACCCGGCCATCGCAGCCAACATCCAACCTAGCATCGGACCGACAACATAGAGCGCGCCAAGCCCGTAGAACGGCCACGTCCAGACCAGCGTGTACCAGACGATCTTTTCGGCCGGGGTTTGAGGGGCCACATGCGTCATCCTGCGGCCTCTTTCTGGTCTTTTAGCAGCTTTGAGATCAGCGGGTTTCGGATCCAGGCAAGCACCAAACCCATCAGCAGCATAAGGCTTGCAGCGATCCCGGCGGCAATCGAGATTTTCTTGTTCGGCGAAGACTGGTGGGTCGGCAGAGACGGGTTCTCCAGCACTTGGATCAAGGGATAGGAGGCATAGACATCGGTCTTTTTCGACTCGGACCGAGCGATGGCAGAGGCGAACACGGCTTCTGCCACGGCGAAATCTCTCTGCCGGTCCTCCAATTCAGCGGCGATGGGGGCGAGGTCTGACAAGCGCAGAGTTTCCAGACGAACTTGTGTGCGCAGCGTCGCGACATGTTCTTCCAATCCCGCACGCAAGGCATCCTCGCGCACCAACTCGCTGAGCAACTGCGCCCGTTGCCCTTCCGGCGCGCGATCCAGTCCACCGAGCTGCTCGGCCGTCAAGCCGGTCACCTGCGACGCGCGTTGTAACGCAACCGAACGCGCCCCTTCATAGTCGTTTTGGGCATTCACGTAGATCGGATGGCGCGATCCATAGGTCGCGTCAGCTTGCGCCAGCTTTGCAGCCCCCGCCGACACGTCCTCAAGCAACGATAGGTACTGCGCATCAGCATAGAGTTTCAGCGTTGCCGCCGCTGCATCAGAGGGCAGATCCAACGCGACTTGAAGCGCGGCGACACGTTCCGATTGGCGTGCCAGCTCGCTCTCCTGCGTACGCAACTCCTGCTTTGCACGGTCATTTGCAGCGACCTGCTCTTGGTATTGCGCGACTGATACTAGGCCGCTTTGCGACTGCAGCTGTTTGATTTCGGCCCGTGTGGCCTGAATTGCGCGCGTGTAGTCTTCGATCGCGCCCGTATTGCTGGCCTCACGGGTGGCAATTTCATCGGCGCGCAGAGCGTCAATTTCGGCGAAAAAAGCCGCCACTAGGGCGTCACCATATTGCTGAGCGTCAGCCGGAGAGGCCGCTTGAAGCTCGATATGGATCAGGCTGGTTTGATCGACCAGTTGAACCCGCGGCTTGCCAAACCCATCTCGGTCAGCCTCTACCGCCTTGGTTGCCGCATCGAGGATGCGATCGGCCGACAACAAACGTTTATACGTCTCGGTCGGGCTGATCGAACCGTTGGCAAAGGCAGAGTTCGCGTATGAGGATGCCTGACCGATATTGGCCAGGTTCACCGATGCGGAAGCGCCAGATCCTGGCAGGATCAATGATGCGTGGGAGGTGTATTTGACAGGCGCGGTCGCCAAATAGCCGCTGATCGGGGCCCAGATGCAACTCGCCCCAAGAAGGTATAATGCCACGTAACGGGGCAGGCGGCCTGCATCGCTGAGGCGCCCTCCCTTTAAGATGCGACGCCACCCGAGCGATCTGAAATTGGATCGGGAAATGCGGACCCAATGCAGAAATTGCATGTCGCGCGTGGAATCAGAGCAGTTCGAAATCTGTTGCGGCATGGAAAAACCCTTTCTTGCAAGGGTGATACACCGCATCTGATCGCTGATCATTCGCTCAGCAGGCTAGGGGCCGAGGGGATTGGGAGCGCCCCCTATCCCTTTGGATAGTGACGCTTAGAACAACCCCGCCTCGCGCGCAGCTAAGGCGGCCTGGGTTCGATTGCTGACACCAACTTTGCGGTACAAAGTCTTCATATGCAGTTTGATCGTCGGCTCTGACAGATCCAGATCGCGGGCGATTTCCTTGTTGGATTTGCCCTCAGTCAGCCCTTTGAGAACTTGCCGCTCTCGCTTTGTGAGTTTTTGAGCCATGGGGTGGGAGTCTTCCGGCTGCTCCGCGTTCATGAAACCCGCAGGAAGGTATTGCTCGCCCATCGCCATGAAGCGGATCGCATTGACCAGGGATTTGGCCGGTAGAGTCTTGGGGACGAAACCGGCCGCCCCAAGCTCCAACGCGCGTTGCGCCAGATCGCGCGAGGTGTCGCCGGTAAACAAGGCCACATGCTGGGCACCGTCCAAAGCGATGCAGGTTTCAAGTCCGGCCAACCCGTTCATGCCGGGCATGTTCAGGTCCAAAAGGACCAGATCAAAGGCTCCGTCGTTCTCGATCAGAGTCTTCGCGGCTGGGAAATCCGGCGCGGTCTCAACCTCGATCCCGCCCGCGGCATCTATGAAGGCAACGAGCGTGTCCAAAATAAGCTCATGGTCGTCAGCAATAAGAACTTTCATCTCAAATCTCCGTCTGCCCCCAACCACACCCAAATGCGTTAATAAATCATTGAACACATGGCATGAAGCCTGCCTGACGGACAGGTGAATATCCAATCGGATAGGTCAGCGGGCCGTTTCCACCACGCTATGTGCTGCGGGGTCGTTTGAATAGACCTATTCTCCGATCCCTCTCCGGATGCTCGCCTATCGGTTGCAGGATCACGTTGGCAGTCTGAAACCACAGATTGTCATCGTTGATCGGAGAGTTCCATGCAGTTCCTGTCAGTCCAAGATATGTACAAAGGCGCGCAGCCGACACCCACACCAAATCTGGAAGAGACCGAGATTTTGGGTTTGCCAGTTGTGAATGCCCAATCCGGGCAGGTGATCTCAAAACTGCTGGATGGAACCCGCCGGACGGTCTTTTTCCTAAATGCACATTGCGCAAACACACGGGCCCGTAACCATACCTATCGAGCAGCATTGGTCCGGGCAGATATGATCCTACCTGACGGGATTGGGGTAGAGGTCGCGGCAAAGTTGCAAGGCGTCCAGTTGGCCGAGAACCTGAACGGTACGGACTTTGTGCCCAAACTGCTGAAACGCGCGGCGCGTCTTGGGCAGTCGGTCTACCTGTTGGGGGGACGTCCCGGAACAGCTCAGGCAGCGGCGGCCCGGTTGCGGCATATGATCCCCGATTTGGCCGTGGCTGGTACGCGCGATGGTTATGAAGGTGCCGCGCGGGTTGATGAGTTGATCGACGATATCAACCAGTCCGGCGCCGACATCCTGTTGGTCGCGATGGGTGTTCCGCTGCAGGAATTGTGGATTACGCAGAACCGCCACCGGCTAGACCCTCGCATCGCGCTAGGTGTGGGTGCTTTGTTTGACTTCCTGGCTGGCAACGTGCGCCGGGCACCGCGCATCGTTCGACGCGCCCGGATGGAGTGGGCATGGCGGTTAGCGATGGAGCCCCGTCGCATGGCCCGCAGATATCTATTGGGCAATTTCGAATTCCTTGGGCGTGCTGCGCACAATTCTGTTCCCAAGGTCTCAGCATGTCGCCTGCTGGACCTCACTTTGGCGGTGGTCGCGCTGTCTCTTCTGGCCCTGCCCATGGCCGCAATCGCCACATTGGTGCGATTGGACAGCCGCGGCCCCGCTTTTTTTCGGCAGACGCGGATCGGTCGAAACGGCGTGCCTTTCACGATGTACAAGTTCCGCTCGATGACGCAGGAGGCAGAAGCGCGGCGTACGGACCTGCTCGCCCGTTCGGACCGTGAAGGCGTGTGCTTCAAAGCTAAAAATGATCCACGCATCACCCGTGTCGGGAAAGTTCTGCGCCGGTGCTCGCTGGATGAACTGCCGCAAATCTTCAACGTGCTGAAAGGGGATATGTCGTTGGTTGGCCCGCGCCCGGCTTTACCCGAAGAGGTTGCCGCCTATCCAGAACAAGCACTGGAGCGCCTTCAGGTGCGTCCCGGTATCACTGGCCTCTGGCAGGTTTCGGGCCGCGCGGGCATCGGCTTTGACCGCATGATCGAACTGGATACGGCCTATGTCCGCGCCCGCTCGCCCCTTCTGAACCTATTTCTCATCGCATTGACCGCACGTGCCGTCGTGTCGGGCAGAGGCGCTTACTGATCAATCCTAGGAGCATTGAAATGACCCGTATTCGCAAAGCTGTTTTCCCGGTCGCAGGTCTGGGCACAAGGTTTCTGCCGGCCACCAAATCGGTGACCAAGGAAATGCTGCCGTTGATCGACCGCCCCTTGATCCAATATGCAGTGGACGAGGCCCGCGCCGCCGGGATTGTTGAATTCATCTTTATCACGTCAACCGGCCAATCCGCGCTGGAGACGTATTTTGGGCGGAACCCGGGGCTGGAGCGCAAACTGAAGGATGGCGGCAAAACCACCCTGCTGAACCGTTTGCGCCGCACGAATCTTGAGGATGAGGCATACAGTTTTATCCAACAAGACAGCCCACGCGGACTGGGCCACGCAGTCTCTCTGGCACGTGACATTGTCGGTGATGAACCCTTCGCGGTGATCCTGCCGGATGATGTGATCCACGCGCAGCGCCCGGTCCTGGCGCAAATGGTCCAGAACTTTGAAGGCAGACACATGATCGCGACCGAAGAGGTTCCATCCGACCGGATCAGCGCCTATGGCGTGGTCGATATCGCGCATAGGGCTGGGCAGGTGCAGCATCTGAAAGGGTTGGTCGAAAAACCCTCCGCCGATGAGGCGCCGTCCGAGTTTGGCATCGTCGGGCGGTATCTGCTGCACCCCTCGATCTTCGATCAGTTAAACGGATTGGCACCCGGCGCGGGCAATGAAATACAACTGACTGATGCGATTGCGTCCGATATCGAAAAGATCGGATGCCACGGCTTCGCCTTTGAGGGAGAGCGCTTCGATTGCGGGTCGGTCGCTGGATATCTTGAGGCAACCACCGTCTTTGCATTGGAACGTGCAGAGCTGCGGGACGGGTTCAAATCCATGTTGCGTCAGCGCATGAACCTCCTGTCTGTCGCCGCATGAGACCGAGGCACCTATCCGTTCGGATAGGTGCGTATCCCCTTGCCCATCTGTCGCGACGGACCTCTTTCTGGTTTCTTAAGGCCAAAGAAATGGAGACTATTATGCGTCTGTTTTTTGCGATCCTCTCAGCTGTGTTCACATTTTGCCTGACGTCAGCGCAAGCCGAAGATTTGGCGACCCCGGCAGGTGAGGTTGTGCTGACCATTTCAGGCAACATCGCAAAGGCCGGACCCGACGGGGCAGCGCAGTTCGATATGGAAATGTTGCAGGCGCTACCGCAGCGCAGCTTTGAAACCTCGACGATCTGGACTGAAGGCGAGACCAGTTTTGTCGGCGTTCCCCTCTCTGTCTTGCTGGAACAGATCGGAGCAGAGGGCGCGACGATCCGAGCAACGGCGATAAATGACTACGCGGTTGAGATCCCAGTAGAGTCGATCTCAGCACAGGACCCGATTGTCGCCTATCAGATGGATGGGGAGGCGATGTCCCGCCGACAAAAAGGTCCGCTATGGATTGTTTATCCTTATGACAGTGACACCAAGTACCAGACCGAGGTGATTTACTCTCGCAGTATTTGGCAACTCGACAGGTTGGAAATCGTTAAATAGCATTGGGTTAAAATACGGCATGAAGTGGGCGATACGGGCCAGACATTGACAAGAAATTTCCAAAACCACTCGAGGCGCCGGTGGGCTTTCGGGCTCATCGGCATCGCCGTTCTTTGTGCCCTAGCTTTGGTCGTATTGCTGTCCGTCAAGGTGATATCCGACCTGCGCGACCGGCAGTCAGCCCGGACAGATAACGTGCAATGGACGCTAACGCAGGTCGAGGTCGAGTTCCTGTTCTACCTCAACGCGCTTGAGGCGGGTGTATCGGATGCAGGGCCAAGTCTTGAAAACCTGGACCTTGTCCGCCGCCGTTTCGATCTTTTGTATAGTCGTATCGACATTCTTGACACCTCGCGTTTGTTTGAAACGCTGCGAAGTGACCCGAAATTCGCTGAACCTCTGAACGACGTCTCCGCCTATCTGAAGGCCTCGGTGCCTACAATCGACGCTGAGGACCCAGGCCTGATTGCTGGGCTGTCAAATCTCTATGACGGTGCGCAGGGGATCGCTCCGCGGGTGCGCGAACTTTCGGTCTCGGCGATCTCGTACTTTGCAAGCCAGTCGGATCAGCGCCGTGAGGAAACCGCGCTCAGCCTGTTTCAACTGGCCGTTTTGTCCGGTGGGTTATTTCTGACGCTGACTGCGGTCAGCGCATACCTCTTGGTGGTCAACCGCAAAGCTGATCGGCGGGGGCAGGCGATTCAGCAGGCAAACCAACGCATGAATACGATCCTTTCGACCTCATTGGATGCCGTGATCGTGGTGAACGCCGCCGGCACAGTGCTGGAGTTCAACGCGGCTGCACAAGCAATTTTCGGGTATTCCGAGGCAGAGGCCAAAGGGCATTCGATCGGTGAATTGATTGTGCCTTCGCATCTACGCGAGGCCCACAACCAAGGCATGGAGCGGATGCAGAGCGGAGGAGACCGCCACGTCGTCGGCAAAGGTCGCGTCCAGCTTGAGGCGATGCGCAAGAATGGTGAGGTCTTTCCCGTCGAACTTGCGTTGCAATCCGCCCAGGCCGGAGACGAGGAAATCGTAATCGGTTTCGTCCGCGATATCTCACAAAGCGTTGCGGATCAGAAAGAGCTTGTCTCGGCCCGCGACCGTGCCCTTGCCGGGGAAAAGGCCAAGTCGGATTTTCTGACTGTAATGAGCCATGAGATCAGAACCCCGTTAAACGGGCTGCTGGGCAACCTCACCCTTCTAAAGAATACACGCACGACCAAACAGCAGTCTCAGTTTGTCCGCAACATGGAGATCTCGGGCCAGGTTCTGCAAAACCATGTGGATGCGGTGCTGGATATTGCTCGGTTCGAGGCCGGCAAGCTGTCAGTCGCGCACGAGCCAACCGACCTGAACGCGATGCTGCAGGACCTAGTGGATGGTCAAAGCGGCAATGCGGCCTCGCGCGGCAACTCAATCTCTTGGCAATGGGTGGGTGGAGCCTATCCGCATGTCGCGACTGATGGGCAAAGGTTGCGGCAAATTCTGCTGAACCTCGTGGGTAATGCGATCAAGTTTACCGAAAATGGCCGTGTTTCTATTGAGGTCGAAAGATGTGAACCTGAAGATCAGGGTAAGGCACATGTATACGAAGTGCGTGTGATCGACACCGGGGCTGGCATCGCCGATGATGAGATCGACGCCATTTTTGATGACTTCTACACCAGCGATCCCTCTATCGGTCGCACGGTCGGAGGAACCGGGCTTGGCCTGGGAATTGCCCGTAGGTTCGCGCAGGCCATGGGCGGTGAGGTCGGGGCGGAAAGCACATTGGGCGAAGGCAGTGTTTTCTGGCTGCGGATACCGTTGCAGCCGTGGGCGCGCGACCAACTGCTAGAAGCTGCTCAGATCAATACCGAGACCGTTCGCCCTCTGAACTTGTTGGTGGTCGAAGACAATGAGATCAACCTCGAGGTCATCTGCAACATGCTGGCGCTGGACGGTCATTGTGTAACGACAGCGGAAAATGGGCAGGTCGGCGTCGAAAAGGCCAGCAGTCAGCGGTTCGACGCGATCCTGATGGATATCAGCATGCCGGTGATGGATGGACCAACCGCTGCACGCCACATCCGCAATGGCCAGGGGCAGTCGACAGATGTGCCGATTATCGCAGTGTCGGCCAATGTCCTGCCAGACGCGGTCGAAACCTTTCGTGCCGCTGGCATGACAGCTTTCATTGGCAAACCAATCTCGCTTGATGCTCTGCGCAAGGCGCTTTCGGTGGTCACCCGAACCGACGGCCAGATTTCAGGGCATGCGCAGCCTGATCCGTTGGCTGAGTTAAGAGACAGCCTCGGGCCCGAAGTCTTTGCCCGTCTGCATGCCAAGTTCATTGTCGAAGGGGATGAGTTCGTTGAACAGCTTGAAACCGGTGCCATTGACCAGTCAGATTTGACCCAAATCGCTCAGGCTTGTCACAAATTGGCTGGCAGCGCGGCAACCTTCGGCGCAGAAGAATTTCGCGAGGCGTTAATTGCGGTAGAGACTGCAGCCAAGGAACGCAAAGACATCACTGACAAACTCGCTGTAATCTCTACCGTTTGGGAACGGGCGAAAGCATCGCCCGCTCGGGATTGATTTAGGGGGCCAGCAGCGCCGCTGCGCCGACGATGCCAACCGCGCGGGCGACCTCGGTTAGGCCGGTTACCTTGCTGTCGTAGCAGGCTATCGCATCACCCGGCAAAACATAGGGGTCATAGTCATCCCGATCCCCGCGTCGCAGCAGCTTTTCGATGTTGCGTTCAATGACGATCGAGTTCCCGGTCATCGGGTTGCGGGTGAACAGGACCGCGCTGCGATTGGCGTTGGTCGTCTTGGCTCCGCCGACGCAATTGGTATCGACGACCGCCTGCAGGTAGCGCGTGCCATAAGGTACCTCACGCACGTCGCGTCCAATAGCCGACTCTGCGTTGCCAGTTGCAGGTTGTGTGAGGTTGGACATGTAAAGCGTCACGCCGGGCGGGCTGATCGGGCTGGGGCGCATAAGATCATCCTGGAAACACCCTCGGCTGTTGACCACGATCTGATCCCCGGTCAGCAGCATGATGTCGGTCGGGTCTGAGCCTTCGAACACGCCGCGTAGGTCCATCCGGTAGATCGTGCCTTGCCGGTGCAGTTCGACCGCTGACAGATCCGCATCAGGGCGCACACCTCCGGCAGCGCGAATGGCGACCGAGAGGTTGCGCGCCTCGGTCGAGGCGCCCAGCACACCCTGGCGTCCTCGATCCAGTGAGTCGCCTGGGGTGCCTCCGATCTCGACCGAGTGGGGCTCAAACACTGCGCCTTTCACGCCGACAGTAACCGAGGCGAAATCGCTGATGCGCGCCGTGACACGCGGGGTACTGTCATAGAACTGTGCCGCCACTAGAACGCGGGCGACATCCCGCTCTACCTGCTCGGTCGTACGACCCTGCGCACGCACCGGCGGTAGGTAGGGCAGCTTCAGATCGCCATCGCGGGACACAACATAGGTGTCGCTGAGAAGCTCATCCCCGTCGATGGTGATCTGCACCATGTCATTGCGCGAAAGCTTCTCGCCCAACAATGGGCTAAGCGCGGGCTGTGACCATTTGGCAAAAGCACTTGCGCCCTGATCCCCGGTCTGAGGCATACAGGCGCGTCCATTCATATGTTCCGCTTGCAGCAAAGGTGCATTTGCCCGGCGCCGCGAGGGGGCACGGTACTGCGCCTGATAGCTGTCGCCTTTTGCGACGGGTTCGATGTTGCGCGGGGTCTTCATGCTGCTGCAACCCGACAGAGCAATCGCGCTGACGGCTCCTAATACCAAAACTTTGAAATGTCGTGTCATTTTGAACTCTCCTGAACTGCATCTACAGCTACGGCAGTGTCTTGATATGCGTCAGACCGGCATCGGGATTGCCGTTTATCCCATTCGGATAGGGCCCTCGCCGGATGGTTCGTCTGGCTGTCCGCCCGCGTCTGGGACAGGGAAGTCGCGGCCAATTAGAACTGATCCCAACACTGTTTTTGGACATTTGGCGACATGGATCAGCAATTGGCACATTCCGGTTTTTTGCGGCACCTGCTGGCCTATGCGGCGTCCGAAGTGGCTGCAAAGGCGTCGCGCCTTGTGGTCGTTGTTGTCGTGGCCCGCAGCCTCAGCCCCGAGGCAATCGGTCTGGCTGCTGCTGCCCTTGCGGCAGGGGATATCCTCAAGGCGCTGACCGAGAACGGCGTAGGGCAGAGGATCATCCAAGCCCCTCAGGCTGAGTTGGAACAGCGCTGCAACACTGCGCATCGCATCTTCTGGGTCTGGTGCGGGGCGCTGTTTTCGCTGCAGCTGGCTATCGCTGCGTTCCTCTACGCGATAGGGCACGAGACGCTGGCGCTGCTGCTCGCCATTCTGGCGGGAGAGTACCTGTTCATGCCCGCCGGTCTAGTACAGGCCTCGCTTGCGATGCGTGAGGGCAAGCTGCAGCAGACCGCCGCCATTGCCGGAGGGCAGTTGGTTGGAGCGAATGTCATGGCGGCGCTACTGGCGCTGCTCTGGGCCTCGCCGCTGGCTTTGGTGCTGCCCCGCTTGCTGGCTGCTCCGATCTGGCTGGTCCTGATGCGCCGCCTGCGTCCCTGGGCGTTGGACACCAAACAAGGATTTGCCGCTCTTCGCCCCTTTGTTGGGTTCGGCTGGGCCGTTCTGGGCGTCGAGATAGTCAAAGTTCTGCGTCTCCAGGCCGACAAGCTTGTCGTCGGCGCGATGCTGGGGGCCGAGAGCCTTGGCATCTACTTCATGGCTTTCAACGCTGGGCTCGGCTTGGCGACATCTTTCACGCAGGCCTTTTCAGTTGTTCTTTTCCCACATCTTTGCGCAGCCCCGGATAAAACCAAGGCGCTGCGTCATGGGCTCGGCACGTCCCTCCTGGTGCTAAGCCCGTTGGTTTTGCTGCAAGCCGCGCTTGCGCCGGTCTATGTGCCGCTGCTGCTAGGGGCCGAGTGGCAACAGATGTCACCGGTAGTCTCGGTCTTGTGCCTTGCCGCATTGCCCAGCGTCATCTGGTCAGCCGTGGCCGGATGGCTGCGTTCCGAGAACCGCGCGGTTGCCGAGCTATGGGTCAGCGCGGCCTTGGCCTTCGCATTGATCCTCAACACCGCGATCATGGCGCCTTTCGGGCTGATGCCAGTGGCGACCGGGTACCTGCTTACGAGTGCTGCCGTGATGCTAACGGCCTCTTGGGTGCTGCTGCCTCGGGATCACAAAACAACAGAAAGGCTCGGCTTCCAATGACCCGCTTTACCATCATCGTGCCGTTTCACAGCGATGCGGATACTATCGCCGACACGCTTACCAGCATTCGCGCACAAAGCTTCGAGGATTGGGAGGCGATCTGCGTCGGCGACCGTCCCTCAAACGCGTGTCTGTCCATCGTGCTGGATCACATCGCGCAAGACCCACGCATCCGGGTCGCAAGCAGCCCCTTCGATGGCCCAAGCGCCGCCCGCAACTATGGGGCCGAGCTGGCCAAGGGTGACATACTAGCGTTCTGCGACGCAGACGATCTGTGGCACAAGGACAAGCTGGCGCAGCTAAAAGAAACCTTCCAATCCTCCTCGACGGATGCGGTTTTTGGGCAGATCCGGTTCTTCACGGATCGGCCCGGAGATTCTCAGACAGGTTCGACCGTTTCTGACGCACCCCTGACCATTCGGGACCTTTTGGCTGAGAACCCGGTCTGCACCATGTCCAATCTTTCGATCCGTCGCGAGGTCTTCAACGCTGTCGGCGGGTTGGACACGAGAACGGTGCACAACGAAGACTTGGAGCTGTTGATCCGCCTCGCAGGCGAAGGGTTCACCATCAAAGGGGTCAATCAATTCCAAGTTTGGTATCGCACCAGCGCCGAGGGCTTGTCGTCGGATTTGGCCGCAATGCGCGCTGGGCGGGCCTACGCGGTGAAAACGGCTGCGTCTTATGGCGTGTTCCCGTCTCGGTCGTCCGAGGCCGTCTATCTGCGTTATCTCGCCCGCCGAGCGCTGCGGTTGGGACATCAGGGTCAGGCGCTGTCTTACACAGGCAAAGGCTTGAGCCTGCATGCGCGCAGTTTCCTGCTGCCCCTGCGCCGAGGACTGCCTACCACCGCAGGGGCCGCGCTGGCCCCGATCCTGCCGCAAGCGATCAAACGCGCGTGGTTTTCATGAGAATTTTGAAGGAGATCACCATGCCTACAGCATCCATTGTCGTACCGGCCTACAACACCGAAGCAACCCTGGCCGAAACGCTCGACTCGCTGCAGGCGCAAACCTACGACGATTTCGAAATCATCATCGTCGATGACGGATCGCAGGACGCGACCGCCGAGATCGCCCGCGCGTGCCAAAGCGATCCACGCGTACGAATTGTCCAGCAAGCCAACCGCGGGCTGGCGGGGGCCAGAAACACCGGCATCGCTGCCGCGCGGGGTACGTTCATCGGTTTTTGCGACGCCGACGATCTGTGGATGCCCGAGAAGCTGGCGGCTCATATTCACCATCTCAAGGCCGAACCGGATGTGGGGGTTAGTTACTCCGGCAGTGCCTTGATCGACGAGGCGGGGTGCGCGATGGGGATCAAACAAGCACCCCGCCTGAAGGATGTGACCGCAGCACATGTTCTGAACCGCAACCCAATCGGCAATGGATCGGCGGCCGTTATTCGAAAGACTGTGCTGGAGGCTCTGGCCTATCGCCCGAGCTTTGAAACCGAGCGGGATTGGGTCTTCGATGAGACCTTCCGGCAGTCCGAGGATATCGAATGCTGGATGCGGTTGATGCTGAAGACCGATTGGCAGATCGAAGGCGTTCCGGGGCTGCTGACCCACTACCGGATCAATGCAGGCGGGCTGTCCGCCGCTTTGGATCGTCAGCTAGAGGCGTGGGAGCGGATGGTCGCGAAGCTGCGCCCGCTGAACCCTGAATTCTTCACCCGGCACGAACCCTCGGCCCGCGCTTATCAGCTGCGCTATCTGGCGCGGCGGGCCATCACCAACCTCGATCGGGACAAAGCTTGGGAGTTGTTTGCGCGAAGCGTCCAGGAAAGCCTCCGCCCGGTGCTTGAGGAACCTATGAAATCGTTCAGCACTTTCGCCGCAGCCCTTGCGTTGAAAACTTTTGGACCCGGCCCGATCACCCGGGTGGCACAAATGAAATCCAAACTGCAATCGATTTGAGAGAGGCGTCATCATGGAACAGAAAAAGATCCTCCACCTGGTAGACGACACCACTGCGGGTGGCGTGATGCGGATGCTCGACCATCTTTTAGCGCAGTCAGATCTGTCCGGCGCGGTCGAGCAAAAGGTGTTGAAGATCAAACGGACCGCATTTTCTTGGGGCAAACTGAATGCGGATGTCATCGTGTCCCACGTCGTACCAAGTTGGAGAAGCCTGCCCGCGTTCTCGGCCCTTCGCGCAATGCATCTGGACACGCGACTGGTCCATGTCGAACACAGCTACACCCGGGCATTCACCGCCCTGAATGTCCCGCACAAGCGCCGGTTCTTTGCGATGCTGCGGGTGATCTATTCCTTCTTCGATCAGGTGGTCGCGGTCAGCCATGCGCAGTCGGATTGGATGAAGGAACGACGCCTGGCTGCTTCGGAAAAACTAACCGTCATTCCTCCGACCGTTGATCTTGAGCAGTTGTCTAGCAACACGATGCCGCCCAAGTCAAAGACCACAATTGGTGCCATCGGGCGGCTTGAACAGCAGAAAGGGTTCGACATCCTGATCCAGGGCTTTCGGTCAACCCGAACGCCGGGCGCGCGCTTGTTGATCTTTGGTGAAGGCAGTCAGCGTTCATACCTTGAGGCGTTAGCAGAAGGTGACCCGCGCATCGAATTTAGGGGTCATGCCAAAGATCCAGCAGAGGCTTATCAAGCCGTTGATATCATTGCGATTCCCTCGCGTTGGGAGGCTTACGGACTTGTGCTGGACGAAGCGCTTGCCGCGAAGCGCAATGTGATAGCCAGTAAAGTTGATGGGTTACGTGACCGTGAAGGAGATACGAGAGTTTCATTCTGCAACCTTAACCCTTATGATTGGCGACTTGCGATCAATAATTTTCTGCTTTCCAACACTATTGAGAAAAGCAGCTGAATCAAAATTTGACACTGGATCTTTTGCGTTTTTGCCGAGCCATTCGCTGCAAAATCAATTGTGATTTCAAAGAAATTGCCTGAGTCCAGC
The DNA here is from genome assembly GCF_056541705.1 of Ruegeria sp. AG1. Taxonomy (NCBI): domain Bacteria; kingdom Pseudomonadati; phylum Pseudomonadota; class Alphaproteobacteria; order Rhodobacterales; family Roseobacteraceae; genus Ruegeria; species Ruegeria sp. AG1. Next base: position 295,336 of record NZ_JBQFYU010000001.1, read on the forward strand.
TTTGCGTTTTGTGCGCGAGCCTACTTAGCGCAGTACATTTTGGTGCCCTCTTTGGACTGCGAGCGGTCATTACCTTGTGCTAAGTGGACGGCAGCTATGTCCGCGAAGCAGACATTGAACAGAGTTGCGACGAATGACCGTTTTGCGGACAAAGCTACCATTCGCCGAAATGATGCGAATGACTGCTTTCCATTCAAGGCACTTAGGTATCTTCGGCGGAGCGCAACTTGAGCCATGCCACAACGTTGGCTACTGCCTCATGGTTTTTAGTGGCCCGCGACATGAGGACATAGAAGTCATTTTTACCCACGACCCAGGCTGCACCAACCTCGACCAAGCGTCCGGCTTCAATGTCATGAGCTACTAGAAACCGGCTTACCAAGGCCACGCCTTGTCCAGCGATGGCAGCGTCGACCGCAAGCGACGTTTGGCTCAAGCGGAGGTCACGGGGAGACTGGTCCTTGACGCCTAATTGCGCAAGGTAGCTGGGCCATAGATCATGGGTGTCATGGATCTTCGGCAGTTTAGTGAGGGTTCCTGGCTCAAGGAGACTACCGTCCTTGGCCGCGAATTTTGGCGCGGCCACCGCGATGAGCGATTGCTTGAACAAAAGCGTTACGTCCAGTGACGCGCTGAAGGGTGGCGACCCTTGGCGCACTGCAAGGTCTATCCCGTCGCTATGAAAGCTCGAGATTTTCTCAGTTGCCATGATCCGCAAATCAATATTCGGATATGCTGCCGAAAAGTCCGGTAAGTTGGGGATCAGCCATTTTGCTGCGAACGTCGGGGTGACGCTGATAAGGACTTTGTTCGGCTCTGGCTTCAACTCTGCCGTTGCGGATCGAAGGTCTTCGAACACGTCAGCTATCCGGTTGTGAAAGCTGCGTCCGACCGATGTAAACCGTAGGCCCTTAGGCACCCGTTCAAACAAGGCCACATCAAGATGCGCTTCGAGCTGACGCACTTGTTGCGCCACGGCCCCTTGAGTGACGCCCAATTCATCGGCGGCGGCTCGGAAACTAAGGCGGCGGCCTGCTGCATCGAAAGCACGCAAACTATTGAGCGGGGGAAGGTCAGTCATTTTGCGATAGTATTTCTACTGTCATGTAACATCAATTCTCAATCGTACTTTCTCATTGAGCGAGCCATATATAGTCCAATCATGAAAGGACACTCGTTATGTCAGTAGAAAAAGTAGCTCTGGTCACAGCGGGCGGTAGCGGCATGGGAGCGGATGCAGCCCGTAAATTGGCGGAAGATGGGTTCAAGGTTGGCATCCTGTCCTCGTCCGGCAAGGGTGAGGCGCTCGGCGGCGAACTCGGCGGCTTTGGCGTGACCGGCTCTAACCTTGACGGAGAAGCGCTGAACGCTTTGGTCGAGGGTGCGAAGGATCGTTGGGGCCGTATTGATGTCTTGGTGAACTCTGCTGGCCACGGACCGAAGGGTCCGGTTCTCGAAATCAGCGACGACGAATGGCATAAAGGGATGGAAGTCTACCTGATGAACGTAATCCGCCCGACAAGGCTTGTCACACCCACAATGCAGGCGCAGGGCGGCGGAGCAATCATCAACATCTCGACCTTTGCGGCATTCGAACCCGACCCTCTTTTTCCAACGTCGGGGGTATTCCGGGCCGGGCTTGCTGCATTCTCGAAGCTCTACTCGGACAAATTTGCGTCAGAGAACATTCGTATGAACAACGTCCTTCCGGGCTTCATCGACAGCCTGCCCGAAACCGAAGACCGCAAAGCGCGTATTCCCATAGGGCGTTACGGGTTGGCGTCGGAGGTGTCTTCTCTTATTTCGTGGCTCTCCTCAGAAGATGGTGGCTACATGACGGGACAAAACCTGCGTATCGACGGAGGCTTGACCCGTGCAGTCTGATGCTTTGGTCCTTGGATCGCCTCGCGAGCGCCTTGTCTTCGCGGTCAAGTGGGGCGCATCCGCCGTTCAGATCATGGGATACACTGCAACGGGTTTTGGCTGGGCACCTTGGAACCTATACATGTTTCTTGTCGGTGTCGTTGGTTGGTTCGCCGTTGGCGCTCTATGGAATGACAAGGCACTCATGCTTGTCCACCTTGTCGCGTTAGGCGCAATGATTTCTGGTATGGTTAGCGGCAGATGAGCAAAAGCAGCCATTCGTGCATTGCGTAGCATTCGGTATTTCTGGGCTCGAAGCAGACTTTCAGTTAATTCCGCTGAATGTCCGCATTGCCGACAGAGTGAGCTTTCACTGCATCAAAACCAATGGCCGTTTTCTATCATTCGAACAGCTTCGCTAAAATTGGGATGGCTATTCAAGACTGATCACAAGATGAGTTGATCAATTGTCTTTGGATGATTGGTCACTGGCTCATAGCCGTCTTGCGTTATGATAAAACTGTCACCGATCTGGGCACGGAAGGTGTCTACAGACACAGATCCATCCACTGCAAAAACCATACCTGGCTGGAGTATTGTTGTGTCGCCAGTAACCAGTTGCGGAGTTTCCAGAAAGCTGAAACCTGTCGCGCGGCCACAACGAAAAGGATACTCATATCCTGCACCTTGAATAACTTCTGCATATGCAGAGTGAACGCTTTCTGCTGTTACACCGGGTCGCAACGCTTTAAGCGCGGCTTGCTGACTGGCCAGTGCGACCTCATAGACCGCGGCCTGAGATGGGTCATTAATCTCGCCAATCCAAAAGGTTCGGTCAAAGCCTAGCTTGAAGCGGTGAAAATTGGTCATGCCGCACAAGCAGAGGAACACCGGCTCGCCGCGCCGCATGATACGTGTGGTGGCGCGGTGATGGGTCTTTGTGATTGCCTCGCCCGAAGCCATAATTTGCAGGAAGTGCGTATTCGGCGACATATCGGCGTCTTCGTAGTGCGCGTTCAGAAGTTCCGCCGCTTTGCGTGTCCCTGCTTGTGATGTGGCAAGGGCTACTTCGTATTCTGGCGTACCATCCCCGATGGCAGCGCGACCGGCGTTCATCATGGCGTCTGCGACCTGACCTGCATGGCGTGCTAGCAGTAACTCTCGGTCGGATTTGATCATCCGCATCTCGGACAGGATCGGTGTGACCGAGGTGAGATTTTGCGCACCAACCAGTTCATCAATATATGCGCGCACAAGGGCTGGCATGTGATTGGGCTCTATTCCAATACGCCTGGCACCTTTGACGACGGTAGGTAGTTCAGCGCGCCATTCCACCCCCATTCCGTCATTCCATGCCGCAATCTTGTCTACACACGCCGCAGATTGAGCAGCGATGAGGTCAATTGTGGGTGTGATCAACAGGCTGGAACCGTCGCGCGGCACCACCAATATGGTCGGGCGGCCAAATTCCATATGCAAATAGTCGTAGTACCCTGTCAGGTAATAGACATTGTCGTCATCGGTGATGAGAGCGACATCAAGGCCTTTTTTGCCCATTTCGACGCGAAGCCTATTCATGCGGGATTCTAACATGGTCAATCGCATCCGTTTCCTGCTACCGGCAGGCGGTCACGCACTAGTTGTGCCCAAAACGCGACCCCAATTGGCAACAGATCATCGTTGAAATCATAGTCGTCCGAATGGAGCGGTTGGCCACACGGCCCCTCTTGCCCGTTGCCGAGCAGCAAGAAGCACCCCGGAACAGCGGCCGAGAAGTGCGCAAAATCCTCCGAGAAACTCATGGGTTCGCGATTGCCTTCAGTCTCCAGCCCTAAAGCGAGAGCCGCGTCTACGACTGCGCGAGTTTGTTCCGGGGCATTGATCGTCTCGACGAATTCTGTGTCAAATGTCATAGATACTTTTACTCCGTGGGCGGCTCCGATACCTTCGGCAAGCTGGCGCATAAGCCGCGCGACCTCCTCGCGTTCCTCTGGCGTCCGTGCGCGTACGTCCCCTTTGAGGGTTGCGACACCAGGTAGGACATTGCGCTGACCATCGGCCAGGAATTCCGTTACCGAAACGACAACACCCGCGCCCGGAGCAAGCTTGCGCGAGACGATGGTTTGCAAGGCCTGCACAATCTCTGCCCCGATGGTAATCGCATCCCGCCCAACCTGCGGCATGGAGGCGTGACCTCCTTGTCCTTCGATCAGAATTTCAAACAGGCTTTCGCTCGAACAGATTTGACCGGGCCGCGTGGAAATCTGCCCCACCGGCGCGGAAGGAAGATTGTGAATGGCATAGACTTCCTCAACGGGAAAACGCTCTAGCACACCCTCGGCAATCATGGCTTGTGCGCCCAATCCGTGTTCTTCGTTGGGTTGGAAAATGAACACCACCGTGCCATCAAAATCGGGCTCTTCAGCAAGGGCCGCCGCCGCGCCCAAGAGCATTGTCATATGGCCGTCATGCCCGCACGCATGCATAACACCAGCCGTCTGGGAGACATAGTCATGGCTGCTGGCCTCATGTATCGGCAGTGCGTCCATGTCGGCTCGTAGACCGATGGCACGATTCCCTGTCCCGCGTTTAAGGACACCAACAACACCCGCGCCGACATGGGTCTCGATTCCGAGATCTTGAAGGATACTCGCAACCCGTGCCTTCGTGTTTTCTTCAGCAAACCCGAGTTCGGGCATTCTGTGAAATTCGTGGCGTAAGGCGATCAGGTCAATTGGTGGCATTCGTTTTTCTCGCTGGTTGGTCTCCGACGAGGTTAACTTGAAAACTCGGCAAGGCAGGCTGGAATACGACCCATGGCAGGAAATTTAGCAAGTACCTGAATCACCAACGTATGATCAAAGAAGACATTTGTGCCGGTTGCAGCATTGTGCATTTTTGGTTCGAAGCGGTAGTTCGCTGCGCTTTGCTTGAATGACCGCTCTGCAGGCAAAGTCACCGTTCAATCAAAGGTCGGGTTTATGAATTCCGGAAGCGATACGCGTGCGCTCGTGAAGACGTGAAAGAAGTGCTCCTAAAAGGTTGAACCAGGTCATCGGAATTAAAACGACAAGGCCATGACCCTTTGTATAACCTGGATTGCGTAGCTTAAAAAACTGAACGTCTGATGGATCAAGCCGTTCGTTGAGACGTTTTTCTTGCGGTGTTTCGATAGTGACCCATCCGACGTCACGCACAAACGGGTCTTCTGGACGAACTGCCGGATCAGAGAAGCTTTCTATGAGCTGGCGAGCGATTACCTGAGTATCAGCGGGCGGCTTAACATTCGGGTGCGGGAAAATTCGCCGAAAATACTTGCAGAACAGGTGATAGCTCGACGTGTGAACGAGTGTGCCGAGATAGTACACTGGGGTGAATGGGTGGCTTAGCTTTTCAGTTAAAGCACGTACGATCCCGAAGCCGTAAGTTGCGCCGCGCCCGCGAAACCCAGGTGCCAACCCAGCCTCTGCCCGCAATACAATGACGCTGCGCCCATGCACTTGGCGTCGATAACGGTGAACTGCACAATAACCAATAACACTTTGGTCTGCCGCGTAGTAAAGCTGGATGGATGTTGCTTCTGCCGGCGGTTCTATCACGTGCTGATGAAATTCTTCGGCGGAAACGCCCGCAAAGATCTTTTGATGTACTGAATACAGTATGTTCGACAGTGCTCGCCGCTCACAGGCCGATAGTTCTGCTGGCACAACAATCCTGCCTCGGAAAATCCTAGGTTCTTTTCCGGTATGGCGTTCCGTCTCCATTTCGACCGATTGTAGTGCGAGGATGTGGAGATGTCTCTGCTGGGCTCGAAGCCGTCTTCCAAGCATTTTTGATTAACGTCACCTTTCGGGTCATTTGCAGCCGCTGAGCCCCTGCGATTTGGATGGCAAGGTCACGCATTTTGCGGATGGGTCACACCTTTCTGATTCAAGTCACATAATATCAATGATTTAGCCCTAGAATGTGTCACGGCCTTATTGACGGCGGCCACAGATTTTAGAGATCCGAACCCTCACTTTGTTCAACAGAAGCGGACCGAACTTCCTCGTGCCGCAGTGAGCAGTTGAGGTTGATATGCCCAAGTTGACACAAGATCAGCTGGCGGAGCGGTGGCACATGTCGCCGCGGACGCTGGAGCAATGGCGCTGGCTCGGAAAGGGCCCCAGGTTTTTAAAGATCGGCGCGCGCGTTTTGTACGACAAAAGCGTGATCGAAGCCTTTGAGGAGGCGCAGGTCTGCCAGAATACATGCGGAATGATTTCCGGGGAGGGTGTGTAATGGCAAAGTCCTTCCCCTCACACAAAGTCAAATCGCACATTGTCTATACGGCCTGGGAGGTGGCGGACTTTTTAGGATGTCATCGCCAAACCGTCATTCGCTGGATTGGGAACAACGGACTTGCGGCTGATACCAGCAGCAAGCCTTGGTTGATCGAAGGACATGTGCTCAAGGACTTCCTCGGACAAAGACAGCGCAAAGCGCGGTGCAAGCTGGCATTGCATCACTGCTACTGCCTCAGTTGCAGAGGTCCGCGTGAACCTGACGGCAAGATTGCGGATTATGTTCAGGAAACAGCTTCCAGCGGCCGCCTAACAGCCCTCTGTCCGACGTGCGGTGCGGTCATGAACAAGATCATTCGCCGTTCAGATCTGGAAGCCATTCAGGCCAAACTGGAGGTCACACTTCAACAAGCCTCCCCAAGATTAGTGTCCTGTACCGAACCCCATTCAAAAGTGACCTTGAAAGAGGAGCCCGAGACCTATGCCAAAACACACCTCGGATAACCTGCGCATCAAGCGCAAACACCTTGTCTGGCTGAAGGACGCAAAGGGACTGTCGCAATCTTCGATCGACAAAGCCGCAGCATCGATTGCCATCTATGATAAATGGCTCAAAGGTAAGGACTGCAGGGCGTTCCACTCAGAAAGGGCGCGTGCGTTCAAACGCCATCTGCAAGGTCTGCGCAATGAACGTACGGGCGCGCCACTGTCAGCAGCTACGATCAACGGTGTGTTGCGCGACGTCATGAAGCTTTTTGACTGGATGGCGGACCAACCGGGGTACAAGTCCAGGATCTCGCGCGCAGACATTGCCTATCTCACGCCGGATCGCAAATCGGAACAGGCCCGTCGCAGCACCCTGTGGAAGCCGCATCCGTCCCATGAACAACTAAATCACCTTTTGTCCATCGCGCCTGCAGAAACAGTGGTCCAGCGCCGTGACCGCGCCCTGATCGCCTTCCTCTTCTTGACCGGATCACGTGAAGGTGCCGCCATCACCGTGCAACTGCGTCATGTCGATCTAGTCAATAAATGTGTGCAGTTTGACGGCCGTTCTGTGGATACAAAGTTTGGAAAGTCCTTCACGACCAGTTTCTTTCCCTTCGGTGATGATGTCGAAAGGATTCTGCGAGACTGGATCACAGAGCTTCGTCAGGACCATCTTTTCTCGGACACGGATCCTCTGTTCCCAAAGACGCGCGTCGCTGTTGGCCCGTCCAGACGCTTTGAGGCATTAGGTATCGCGCGCGACCCGTGGGCCGGCCCGTCGTCAGCGGCCAGGATCTTCAAGCAAGCTTTCGTCAACGCCGGGCTGCCACCGTTTTCGCCGCACCGCGTGCGAGATACGATCGCAGAACTGGCAAAACTTCACTGCAGGACACCAGAGGATTACAAAGCCTGGTCGCAGAACATGGGACACAACGACGTGATGACGACGTTCAGCTCCTATGGTTCCGTTTCACCTGGTCGTCAGGTCGAACTGATGGGGCGGTATCGCCGCCGTGGACCGTTGCCAGACGAGGACGCGGCAATAGATGAATGATCAGCTCCGGTGGCGCACCCGAACGACCACGCGTTCGGGAGCAAGCCGGTATCCGTTCCAAGAGAGATTTTCCATCAACTCTTCGGGCTTATCAACTGACAGACCAGCGGACTCGAATCTCTTTGCAATCGTTCTTCGCGCGGTCAGTATTCTCCGCCTAACGACTTCGTCGGATTCAACGCCTAATTTTTTGACGAGGTCGCCAGACTTCAAGCAGGGAAATTCCAAAGGTTCGCGACCTTTGCCTGCCGCACGGAGCCACTCTTCAGCCAAAACGATCAACAGATCCGCTGTGGCGTTTTTCTTAAGCTCAATATGTTCGCCGATCAAAACCAAACGTGAGGTTTTGTCGATTTCTATGGTCAGCGGTGGTTTCTCATTCTCGTTTTTTTCAACTGAGGGAGCTGGCACGAATGGCAAGGACAAGGCGCTCTGCATCTCGCCATATAGTCTTGGCAAACTCTGTTCTGGGAACTCGCCGGGTGACTTGCTTTCGAGAGTTCTGCGCATCACAGATGTGACCGCCTTGCCGTGGCGGTTAAGCAAATCTGCGATCATCGACATTGCTGTGTCTGGTGGACTGTCGAGATGATTGACCGCGTCCAGAACAACCGGGAAACTACGGGCCAGCGCATCTGGTGTGGCGTTCTCGAAGAACACTGCATTGCGTACGTAGGACAACGCCATCTCCCGGTCGGTCCCGTTCGGTCTAGAGTCCGACACAAGGTCCACGCGATAGGCATCTTCCGAGTCAAATCGCTCCAACCCCTTTGAAAGCATCGCGAACCGCCGATCGATACACTGCGAACAGCGCCCACAATGGAAGTATTGATGGGTTTGATTATGCACATCAGCGCAACTGCGCGTCTCAACGATCTGGTCTGCGATCCCAAGTTGGGAGATGCGCTCCACGACTTCAGCTTTAGTGCGCGCGAAGTAGGGATTGTCGACGCGCATATCGTTCTCGAAAACAAGCCGCAGAAGACCAGTGAAGAGCTTCAGTGTCTTGGGATGCGTGGTTCGCGTCGCTCGTGTTCCAACGACGTTGCCGACCGGCGGTAGGTTGAGGCTCACGACCCCGTTTTCATGGAACGACACGCGGTCAAGTCCAAAGGCCGTTGCAGTGATCGACCCAAGTACCGCAAACAAGAATGAGCGTGTGCGATGCGTTCTTTCCGCGGTCGATCGGCTCTTCAACTGGGCGGTCATGGGAATGTGACGGCACGTTTCCGGTCCGTACCGTTTGCTCAACGCTGATATCAGCCGTTTCTGGACCGGCGCTATTTTCGTGGACGAGGCATGACTGACCAAAGCAACCCGATGCTTCTGTTCCACGATTTCTTCCACAGCGCCCGCAAAGGAATAGAGTCCGCCGGAAAACATCAGGACGCGGTGGGGCTTCCATGAACTATTTCGGCCGAATTTGAAGAAGCGCGATCGCTCTGCATCCGGTTCGTCTTTGGTCGAAAAAGAAAATTCAAAGCGGTCGCCGGATAGAAACATCAACGTTTCTTCCAGAGCCTGTGTTACGCTCTCACGTTGCCAGAAATCCAGATCGCGAACCGGCATTGTGGCTACGAACCGTCTGTGCCACTTCTCACCCATCTTTTGATCCGCCGGGCCACCACGGCTGACTGCTGCGTCCGCGCAATAGACAAGCGCGGCAATCTCCAGCAAATCGAGTGCACGATCCTGCAGGGCCTCGACCAATTGACGGTTCAATTGTCCAATCCGCAGCGTCATTGCAACTTCGCGGCCAGCAATGTCGAGACGCAGAACTTCATCACCGCCGCTTTTTGTCAGCGGCGGCAACCATCTGACTTCAACTTCAGACAACGGCGCGACGGCGCCCAAACTCCGAGCGCATCTTTTTGAAAGCGTAAGCTGTGAACTTGTCTATTGCATCGCGATCAAGCGCCTGCTTCTGCCAGACGGTTTTGCCATACCAGCCGCCAGCATATTCTTCGACAATTCTAGACACTTCAAATGTGTGCTGGGCGAGGGCTTGTTGAAATGCCACTCGCTGTGCATCAGTTGAAAAGCGTCGATCCTCGCCAGTGTGATTGGCGAGTTCCCGGCTCAGATAGTAGTCTAGCGAGCGGTATGTCAGCCGGGCAAAGAAATCCCGCGAGAGTCTCGCAAATGCATCGCCCGAGGCGAAGCTCGCGAGTGCTTGGCGAATTTCTTGCGGTGTCGGTTCAAACAGGGATGGCAACCGGTCGTGCAGCTGAACGGAAAGGCTTTCCAAGAGCGCGACCTTCGCCAATTCTCCTGCATCTGAGGAACTTCGGAGATCGAAGCTGTTGCGATCAATGGCACGATCCAAACCGGCCAGCAAGCCGGTCACTGAACCGAGTTCCGACGTCGCAATGCCCAAGTCAGCCAAAGCGTCTTCGAAGCCCGGAGCCCTTGCAAGCAAAGGCAGCCTCACGAGGAGATCACTTACAAACTGAAACCGAGGGTCACGACTCGCGCGCGCGAGATCTTTGTCTGATGCCTCAGCCGCCGCCTCGGCGATCTCTTCGACTGACGCATCGGTTGCGATCAGATCAACGACCTCGCGCCACTTCCTGGACCGAGGCAAAGTGCCAAGCCTGATGTGTCCCATCAGTTCCTCCCTTGCCTGAAGAGGCATACAACCATCAGGCGAATGTAAAGGGGAAAATCGGCATCTACGCTTACCCTACGCTTACCCGAAGCGAGTGTTAGGCATGAGATCGCCGCGTAAGTCTTTGAAAAAATTGGTGCCCCCACACGGACTCGAACCGCGGACCTACTGATTACAAATCAGTTGCTCTACCAGCTGAGCTATAGGGGCACTTTTTCAACTTGGTCCTTTGGTGCAGAGGCAGATCTTCTTTGCATTCAGATCAAGCCACGAAAGGCTAAGTTTCAAAAGTTAGGGCGCTACCTTGAACATTTTGGTCTATGTTCGTTGGGCAACGGCCAACTGGATGAGCAGGCGTATATGGCAAAATTTTTTGGCCCGCAACCCGGTAATTTACTCAGTTTGCAACGTTGTTCATACGCTACGATTTTAACTGGAGGCAGCCAATGGAACCGTTGGCATCCTTCCATCGTAGCTTGATCGCATCGGGTCGAAAAATATAGGCGTTCGCCAAAAAACGGATGCTTGGCTCAAAGCGCCAACACGAGGTTCGCAATTGCCGCAACGAGGATAGCAGTGAAGGTCAGGACCATCCCGATCTGACGCAGAATCACGATCTGCGGGCTGCGGCCAAAGCCGTAGGCGTGCAATAGGCGGCCGCTTAACAGACAGAGCCCCAACAGGTTCAGCATCAACGCCCCGGCGCCCTGAAGCTCGACCATGGTGATCAGCAGCAGTGCAAAGGGCGTGTATTCGATGAAATTGGAATGCGTCCGTATAACCTTAAGCATGTCCGGCTTGCCACCATCGCCATAAGAGACCTTGTCACTGCGGCGCTGGCTGATGACCATGAAGCTCAGCACAATGTAAAGGATCGCCAGCAACGAGGCGTAAACTGGGGTGATGGACAGCATCGTGTTCCTCCTGAGTATGAAAAAGGCCGCCCGGTTCCCCGAGCGGCCCTTGTGCCTTTGAAAACTAAACTGGTTATTCCAGTTCGACCAGCAGGTCCTTTGCGTCAATTTGGCCGCCGGGCTGGACATGGATGGCAGAGACCACGGCGTCGCGTTCGGCGTGGATGCCGGTTTCCATCTTCATCGCCTCAATGGTCAGCAGCAGATCGCCTTCCTTGACTTCTTGGCCTGCGGTGACCGCAACAGTAGCCACAACACCCGGCATCGGTGCGCCGATGTGGTTGGTATTTCCGACTTCAGCCTTCGGGCGGGCCTGTGTAGTGGCTGTCACAAGACGGTTGGGTACTCGAATGACGCGGGGCTGGCCGTTGAGTTCGAAGAACACTTTGACCTCGCCTTTCTCGTCGGTCTCACCAATGGCCTGACAACGGATTTCCAGCGTCTTGCCTGGGTCAATCTCGGCCGTGATCTCTTCGCCCGGCTCCATTCCGTAGAAAAAGGTGCGGGTAGGCAGGGTGCGCACCGGACCATAGGTGCGGTGACGGCCCATATAGTCGAGGAACACCTTTGGATACATCAGGTAGCCGTTCAGATCCTCGTCATCGACCTCTTTGCCGTCCAGTTGCTTGGACAGGTCGGCGCGGGTGGCCTCGAGATCAACGGCAGGTACGTTCTTGCCCGGACGCTCGGTATTGGGGGCCTCATCCTTGAGGACTTTCTGAAGGATTGCAGGCGGGAAACCACCGGGAGGCTGGCCCAGGTTGCCGCGCATCATATCCACGACCGAGTCGGGAAAGGCCACATCGGTTGTTGGGCTTTCCACTTCCTCTCGCGTCAGGCCCTGGCTGACCATCATCAGCGCCATGTCACCGACAACCTTGGACGACGGCGTCACCTTCACGATGTCACCGAACATCTGGTTCACGTCAGCATAGGTTTGCGCGACCGCGTGCCAGCGCTCTTCAAGCCCCAGAGAGCGCGCTTGAGCCTTGAGGTTGGTGAACTGGCCGCCGGGCATCTCGTGCAGATACACCTCGGAGGCCGGGGCCTGCAGGCTGGATTCAAAGGCCGCGTACTGGCCACGTACGGCCTCGAAGTAATCGCTGATCTCTCGGATCGACTTGATGTCGAGGCCAGTGTCCCGCTCGGTATGGCGCAGCGCTTCAACCACGGTGCCCAGCGTCGCCTGAGACGTGTTGCCTGAGAAGCTGTCCATCGCGCAATCCACCGCGTCGACGCCGGCCTCAGACGCCGCCAGAATGGTGGCGCTGGCGATGCCTGCGGTGTCATGTGTGTGGAAGTGGATCGGCAGGCCGACCTCTTCCTTCAGCGCGCGGATCAGGATCTTGGCCGAGGCCGGTTTCAGAAGACCTGCCATGTCTTTCAAGCCCAGAATATGCGCCCCTGCATCGCGCAGCTCTTTCGCCATGCCGACATAGTATTTCAGATCGTATTTCGAGCGATCCGGGTCCAGAATATCGCCAGTATAGCAAACGGTGCCTTCGCAGATCTTGCCGCTTTCAACGACTGCATCCATCGCAACGCGCATGTTTTCAACCCAGTTGAGCGAGTCGAACACGCGGAACACGTCGATCCCTTGCGAGGCCTGGCGCACAAACTCCTGCACCACATTGTCAGGGTAGTTGGTATAGCCGACACCGTTTGCGCCGCGCAGCAGCATCTGGGTCATCAGGTTCGGCATCCCCTCGCGCAGGTCACGCAGGCGTTGCCACGGGCATTCCTGCAAGAAGCGATAGGCCACGTCGAATGTCGCGCCACCCCAGCATTCCACTGAGAACAGCTGCGGCAGGTTCGCGGCATAGCTGGGCGCGACCTTGATCATATCGATCGAGCGCATCCGTGTCGCCAGCAACGACTGGTGACCGTCCCGCATGGTGGTGTCGGTGATCAGTAGCTGACGCTGGGCCTTCATCCAGTCGGCCACGGCCTGCGGGCCCTTTTGCTCCAGCAGGTTGCGGGTCCCCATCTGGGGTTCGGCTTTCTGAGCTGGGGCTTTCGCCTCTTTCAGGTCGGCGCGCGGCTCAGGGCGATCCTTGGTTTCGGGGTGACCGTTGACGGTGATGTCCGCGATATAGGTCAGAACCTTGGTGCCCCGGTCACGGCGCTTTTTGAAGGCGAACAGGTCCGGTGTCTCGTCGATGAACTTGGTGGTGTATTCATTCGACAGGAAGGTTGGGTGCTTCAGCAGGTTTTCCACAAATGCGATGTTGGTAGAGACGCCGCGCACGCGGAATTCACGCAGGGCACGGTCCATCCGGGCGATCGCCTTTTCGGGCGTCGGCGCCCAAGCAGTGACCTTGGTCAGCAGCGAGTCGTAGTAGCGCGTGATCACGCCGCCCGCATAGGCGGTGCCGCCGTCCAGACGGATGCCCATGCCAGTTGCCGAGCGATAGGCGGTGATGCGGCCATAGTCCGGGATGAAGTTGTTTAGCGGGTCTTCGGTGGTCACACGGGTCTGCAGCGCGTGGCCGTTAAGGCGGATCTCATCTTGGTTGGTTTTGCCAGTGGCCTCGGCCAGTGTCTTGCCCTCGGCGATCAGTATCTGAGCCTGAACGATGTCGATGCCAGTGACCTCTTCGGTGACGGTGTGTTCCACTTGAACGCGAGGGTTCACTTCAATGAAGTAGAACTTGCCGGTATTCATATCCATCAGGAATTCGACGGTGCCAGCGCATTCATAGTTCACATGGGCGCAGATGCGGCGGCCCAGTTCGCAAATCTCGGCGCGTTGTTCTTCGGTCAGATAGGGGGCAGGGGCGCGTTCAACCACCTTCTGGTTCCGGCGTTGGACCGAGCAGTCACGCTCATAGAGGTGATAGATCTCACCGTGCTTATCGCCGAGGATCTGAACCTCGACGTGACGGGCGCGGGTGATCATCTTTTCCAGATAGCCTTCGCCATTGCCAAATGCGGCCTCGGCCTCGCGGCGGCCTTCCAGAACTTTCTCTTCCAGCTCATCCTCGGACAGGATTGGGCGCATGCCGCGCCCACCGCCACCCCAGCTGGCCTTCAGCATCAATGGGTAGCCGATCTCGGCCGCCTCTTTCTTGATCGCGGCCATATCATCACCCAGAACCTCTGTGGCAGGGATAACCGGCACGTCGGCGGCAATCGCCACCTTGCGGGCGCTAGCCTTGTCGCCCAGGGCACGCATGGTTTCGGCCTTGGGGCCGATGAAGGTGATGCCGTTTTGAACACAGGCATCCACGAAGTCCGGGTTCTCGGACAACAGGCCGTAGCCGGGATGGATCGCGTCCGCACCCGATTCCTTGGCAACGCGGATGATCTCGTCAATCGACAGATATGCCGCGACGGGGCCAAGACCTTCGCCAATTCGGTAGGCTTCGTCCGCCTTGAAGCGGTGCAGGCCTAACTTGTCTTCTTCGGCAAAGACCGCAACGGTGCGTTTACCCATCTCGTTGGCTGCGCGCATCACGCGAATGGCAATCTCGCCGCGATTGGCGATCAGGATCTTCTTGAAATCGGTCATTTTGGGTCCCGGTCTTGGTGTTTCGGCCGTGTTCATAGGCGGAGAATACGCGCAGGTGTATCAGTGGTTCTGGGTATAACCGGCATGTTAACGCTCGCAAACGGCCATTGTTCGCGCGTTTCTTTTAGCGTTGCTGCGTCGCAGCATCAATCTTCGTGATGAATCGTCTTGATTTGCGTCAGGTCGGCAAGGCCCATCTGCCCCATATTTGCGAGCATATCCTGCCGCAACAGGTCAATCACATGAGCTGGTCCCTTGGGGCCAAGTGCTGCCAGCCCATACAAGAAGGCCCGTCCAAGCATGACGAAATCGGCCCCTTTGGACAAAGCGCGAAGGATGTCCAACCCGCCTTCGATGCCGCTGTCGAAGATCAGAGGCAAGCTGGTGGCGCTGCGAATCTCCGGTAGAACTTCGATGCTGGCGGGGGCACCGTCAAATTGACGGCCTCCGTGGTTCGAAACCCAAAGCGCGTCCACCCCGGCTCGTTCAAGCATTTCGGCATCGTCTGGGCGCATGATTCCCTTGACTACGAAGGACCCATCCCACTGATCGCGCAACCGTTTGACGTATTCCATGTCCGGTGACGTGCGCAGCAAGTATCCGACATGGGCCGTGAGCGGCATCGATTTTGTGTTGTCGATGTACTTTTCCAACGTGCGCATTTTGGGCATGCCCTGTCGCAGCATCCCAAACGCCCAAGCGGGGCGCCGCGCGACTTGGGCCAGCAATCTCGGCGTCAGCCTTGGCGGATGGGTCAGCCCTGAGCGTGTCTGACGCTCTCTGCGGGACGCGACAGGAACATCTGCTGTCAGGACTAAAGTTTTAAATCCTGCCTGTCGGGCGCGGGCCATAAAATCTGCCCGAATCTCGGGATCCCTAGGCGGGTAAAGCTGGAACCAGGCGTTTTCACCCAGATGAGGGGCCAGATCCTCCGGGGATTGGCTGGCCACCGTTGACAATGTGTAGGGCAGAGAGGCCTGCGCAGCCGCACGCGCCAAAATGCCTTCTGCGTCCGGCCAGATCATACCCGACATGCCGATCGGCGCGATTCCGAAGGGAAGTGGGCACTCCTGCCCCAGAAAGCGCGTGCTGGTGTCATATTCCAGTTCACCCTTTAGAACCGCGGGGAGTAGCCGCACTGAATCCAGTGCTGTTCGGTTTCGAAGCATGGCCGTTTCGGTCCCTGTTCCGCTTTCGGTATACTCCCAAACAAAATGCGGAAGCCGCCGTCGGGCGCGGTGTTTCAGGTCGGCAATGCCGGGATAGGTGCTGTGCAGGTCCATGGCGCTTGATCCAACCTGCGCTGCGATTCGGCAAGAGGATCACGCCGCATCAGGCTTCTGTTTGAGCGATTTTGGCCCCGGACATTCAGCCGCCGAGTCGGTATGACCACTTGCAACGCGCACCTGATTTCGGCCGTTATCCTTGGCTGAATAGAGGGCATCATCGGCCGCTCGCATCAAGTCTTGCGGCATCGTCCCATGTGCAGGGTAATGCGCTACCCCGACCGAGATCGTGATCCGCGGCAGGGACTTTTCGCCATATCTGACCGACACCGCCTCGACTGCCTGACGCAGAGTTTCAGCCCGTGTCACCGCATCATCCGGCGTGTTGTCGGGGAGAATCAGCATGAACTCCTCGCCACCGATGCGGCAGGCGATTTCATCGCGGTCGCACCCCTGTTCCAAGGCGGCGCCCACGGCGCGCAGAACCATATCACCCGCGTCATGCCCATGTGTGTCGTTGAATTTCTTGAAATGATCCACATCCACTGCAATCAGGCTGAGCGGTGCTCCGGTTTGTTGGCTGCGGCTGATTCCCCGGCGGAGACTGTCGGTCATGTGGCGTCGGTTGAACAACCCTGTCAGAGGATCGCGCACGGACTGGTCATGCAACTGATCGCGCATCCGCACATTGGCAATCGCCATGCTGATCTGTTCCGCACAAAGCTGCGCCAGTTTCTTGCTGGCATGAAACGCCTCACACTTTCCTTCATGCGCGCGCAGGTGCAACAGACCGACCGTTTCGCCATGCGCGAGTATCGGAAAGCAGAAATAGGCCCGACCGTCATGGGGTTCGGCATGCTCGCAGACAAAATCAATCTCGGAGGCACCGAATTCATAGGTCCGTCCACGGCGCAAGCCCCAGCAGCCCTCGGGGTGGATATGCGCCTTGTGGGTGCCGCCGTTCCAACTGGCGCATCCGTCCAGAACATCGCGTGAATTGGAATAGACATAAACGCTGCCTTCAGCCTCGGGCAGGATGTGGGTCATGAAGCGCGAGACCATGTCGAACAGCTCATCCAGAGAGCGGCTGGATTGCAGCCATTCATTCAATTCACCCAGCAACCGGACCTCACGCGCGAGACGCAGTTGGTCGTCCATCAACTCTCGTTCTTTCTCCGCACGCACGCGCAGCACGCCCAATTGCCTGCGATTGTTGCGATGCACGATCAGGATCACCGCCGACAAGGCCAGCAGGACCACCGCACTGATCGCGATCAGCGACATGCGAACCCGATCAATGAACAGGTTCCTCACATCCGTGATGTCGGAATAGAACTCAATCGCGCCGAGGAATTTTCCGCTTTGAATCACAGGCGTATAAATTTCGGCCACGTGGCGGGTGTTGCTGTCCAGATTCTCCAACTGATCGGCGTTCAGAGAGTCCACCTCGGCGATGGGCTTTTCCTCATGCTTGTAGAACAGGTTGCCCATGGCCACCACGTCCTTGAAATAAGGTTTGGTATTCACCGAACCGACATCGTCATCGCGGGTTGACCAGAACACCTCACCCGAGGAATCGAACAGTTTGAAGCGGTAGATATCCGAGGTTTCTGACAGCAAGCTCAGAAAAGCCTCATCATGTTGGCTGAGGATATGTCGTTCGAAACTGGTCTTGACGTCAAAAAGCTGACTTTCCACTTTCCTTTCAAGGCGTACGGCGTGATGCCGCAGATCCGATTCCAGCATGCGGTCCACAAGCGGGGCAGGCAGCGTATATATCCCCCAACCGGCCAAAGCCGTCAGAGCGATCAGCACTGCCGTGCTGACAAAGACCTTCAGCTTGCCCATAAGGCGTGCTTTTGCCGTCTGTTCCATACCCGCGTTCTCCCACAAAGTGCAGAGCAGCATCGGCAAGAGGTTTTGACAGAGTGTTAACTTCCTTGCATGTGGGGGTGCGAAAGTGATTAAGATTTGTAAGACCTCGACGGAAAATTCGCGCGAACAAGGCGTGAACAAACCCTTTTCCTTTTGGCCCATCCAGCGTAGTTTGCCGATATGAGCAGTTTTGATGAAATGGACGCCTTTGAGGGCGCATCGCTATCGGCGCGGGCCATGGCCGCGCGACCTACGCCCTATCTGGACGGCCTCAATCCCGCGCAGCGAGAAGCGGTTGAGCAGTTGGACGGTCCGGTGCTGATGCTTGCGGGCGCGGGAACAGGAAAAACCAAGGCTCTGACCACACGGATTGCGCATCTTCTAACTACCGCCAAAGCGCGCCCGAACGAGATTCTAGCCGTGACCTTCACCAACAAGGCTGCGCGCGAGATGAAAGAGCGGGTGGGCCGTCTTCTCGACCAGCCCGCCGAAGGGATGCCATGGCTGGGAACCTTCCACGCGATCTGCGTCAAACTGCTGCGTCGCCACGCCGAGCTTGTCGATCTGAAGTCGAATTTCACCATTTTGGACAGTGATGATCAGTTGCGTTTGCTCAAGCAACTGTTGCGGGCTGCCAACATAGATGACAAGCGCTGGCCAGCGCGGATGCTGGCCGGAATTTTCGACGACTGGAAGAACCGCGCTTTGACGCCTGACAAAGTGCCGGTTGCGGATGCTGGAGCCTATAACAACAAGGGTGTGGAGCTATATGCCCAGTACCAGACCCGCCTGCGCGAGTTGAATGCGGTGGATTTCGGTGACCTGCTGCTGCACATGGTCACGATTTTCCAAACCCATCAGGACGTGCTGGAGCAATACCAGCGCTGGTTCCGCTACATCCTTGTGGATGAATATCAGGATACCAACGTCGCCCAGTACCTCTGGCTGCGTCTGCTGGCCGGAGGGCACAAGAACATCTGTTGCGTGGGTGATGATGACCAGTCGATCTATGGCTGGCGCGGCGCCGAGGTGGGCAACATCCTGCGGTTCGAAAAAGACTTTCCCGGCGCCTTCGTGGTGCGGTTGGAGCAGAACTACCGCTCGACCCCCCATATTCTGGCGGCTGCGTCGAATGTGATCCGTGGCAATGAAGGCCGTCTGGGCAAAGAGCTTTGGACCGATGCCGAAGACGGTGAAAAAGTTCGACTGATCGGCCATTGGGATGGTGAGGAAGAGGCGCGCTGGATCGGGGAAGAGATAGACGCGATGCAGGGCGGCACGCGTGGTGTGCGGCCGATGAACCTCGACCAGATCGCTATTCTGGTCCGCGCGTCACACCAAATGCGCGCGTTTGAGGATCGGTTTCTGACGATTGGTCTACCTTACAAGGTGATCGGCGGCCCTCGGTTCTATGAGCGGATGGAGATTCGCGATGCCATGGCCTATTTCCGGCTGGTGGTCAGCCCCGAGGACGATCTGGCATTCGAGCGGATCGTGAACACGCCCAAACGCGGCCTCGGCGATAAGGCGCAACAGACGATTCAGGTTGTGGCGCGGGAACATGGGGTGTCGCTGGTAGAAGGCGCTCGGATTGTCGTTGAAGAAAAACTGATCGGCGCGAGAGGTGTCAAAGCGCTGCGCGAACTGATCGACGGGTTGGCGCGGTGGAATGGGCTGACGCGGGGGCCTCGGATCGAGGTCGATGACGACTCGGTTATTGACGACGGGGTGTCGCCCATTCGCTATGGCATGCCGGAGCACACGCATATCGAGCTGGCGCAGATCATCTTGGACGAATCTGGCTATACCGGGCATTGGCAAAACGACAAGACGCCCGAGGCTCCGGGTCGGCTAGAGAACCTCAAGGAACTGGTGAATCAGCTAGACAATTTCGAGAACCTGCAAGGGTTTTTGGAGCATGTCAGCCTGGTGATGGACAATGAACAAGAGGGCGACGGGGCGAAGGTTTCGATCATGACCTTGCACGCGGCAAAGGGGTTGGAGTTTCCCGCCGTGTTCCTGCCGGGGTGGGAGGACGGTTTGTTCCCCTCGCAACGCTCCATGGATGAATCGGGCCTCAAGGGTCTCGAGGAAGAACGGCGTCTGGCATATGTGGGCATTACCCGCGCTGAGGAGGTCTGCACGATTTCTTTCGCGGCCAATCGGCGAGTGTTCGGGCAATGGCAGAACGCGATGCCGTCGCGGTTCATCGACGAATTGCCTGAGGATCATGTGGAGGTTCTGACGCCTCCGGGGCTGTATGGTGGCGGGCAACCAGCTGCGACGATCGAAACCCGCGCGGCCGAGGCGAATGTCTATAACTCCCCGGGCTGGAAGCGGATGCAGGCACGGCAGGGCCAATATGGGATGTCCCAGCCGAAAGAAAGCCGAAATACGGTGATTGATGCCACGGCCATTGCCAGTTTCACCTTGGGTGAGCGGGTGTTTCACCAGAAATTCGGCTATGGCGCGGTGATCGGCATCGAAGGGGACAAGGTCGAGGTCGATTTCGACAAAGCAGGCGTGAAAAAGGTCGTTTCCCGTTTCCTGACGACCAAAGACGACGTTCCGTTCTGACCGCTAGAGACCTTCGACCAGCACCAGATTGGCCTTCGCTGTCTTGCGTCTGATCTTGGCCAGCTCGATATAGTCTGGGTCGTCTTTCCACGCTCGGGCTGCGGCCATGTCCGGGAACTCCATCAGCACGATACCTTCTTCGGCCCAACTGCCTTCGACGATCTCGACGGGTTTTGAAGAAATGGTCAGCAGGCGCCCGCCGTGCCGGTCAAAGATGGGCATGAAACCTTCAAGATACTTCTGATACCCGTCCGTGTCGTGAATGGAAATTTGGGCGATGAAATAGGCGGCCATGACGCACTCCTGAAAAAACGTAACTGCGCCGATCTTAGTCCGTTTGCCCAAAATGCAAAAACGGCGGTTTCCCAGGGAGGAGGAAGGGAAACCGCCGTTCTTTTCTACATCGGGGCAGGGAGGAGGAGAGCCCCGATGTATCTGAACCCGGGTTTGAGCCCGGTATGAGGAAGACGCGGCGACGTCAGGGAGGAGGAAGACGTCACCGCGCGCTTTCAACACCGGGCAGGGAGGAGGAGAGCCCGGTGTGTCTAGGTCCGGCGTCGCAAGGCCGGTATTAGGTGCGGCGACGTCAGGGAGGAGGAGAGACGTCGCCGCTGATTACAGACCCTAAAGGGAGGAGGAAGGGTCTGATCTCGTGTGTTCCTCTGCGCTTAACGCGCTGTGAAGTCGTCAGCCGCCTGACGGGCCAGGCCGCGGATCATTGCGCGGCTCAGGCCGAGATCGGCCAGCTCGCGGTTGGACAGCGCGGACAGCTCACTTACCGTCTGGCGGTACAGGCGGTAGCGGGCAAAACGTGTCTTTGCGACCTCGATCATGGTGGTAATACCGCCAAAGTGAGTGCCTTTAAGTGCCGGTGTGTTTGTTGCCATTGCCATCTTGTTATTCCGTTCATTCTTGTCTTGCTGACCGGTGCCAGCGTTTGCTTGAGGATGAAAATAAGTGAATGCTGCGATTGCACAATAGCCCGCAACGTCAATGCTGCTATGCAGCAAATGCATGGATATCAGAGCCTTGTCAGTCGCGGTTTGAAATCACCCATGATTTTTTGGGGTTTGCGGTACCTTGGGCGCTAAGTCCTGGTCGAGCAAAGATTCCGTCTCATCATTCGACTTGCCCGGAGTTTGAGCGCAGCTGCGAAAGTTTGTGCGTTTGATGGACGCTTTGTTTCAACTCGATCACGGGAAAGCGATCTTGGGTCCTGGCTTGGGAATTCGTGGGAGCAGATCAAAACGGCCACATTTCACGCGGTTTCCGTCCGTGTGATTCTTTGTTTTTGCGTTGCTGGCGTGTCTCAGTCGGCAAAAATTCCGAGAATTCGAAATTTTTTTGGGAATTCATGGGTGATTGAGGGAGGTTCTTGAGGTCACAATATCTAGTGATCGAATGACTTTTGATGTCGATATGAGGTGTGTAGGTTCTAAAATTGACTCAAAATTCGCCTTGTTTTCATAGCCCGTATTAGACGACGCCCAAAAATTCCTATTGATTTCCGTAAATTCCCATGCCATCCCTAGTGCATCCGATGAGGACGAGGCAGCAGGGGCAGCAAACGACCCCAACCAAAAATAATCAGGTTTCATACAGGCATCTCGCTTTCATCACTCAAGAGATCCGGCGCGCGGGCGAGCAGACATCCCCCCAGGTGGCGCGTGCAGCTGGACATCCCGCAAAGCGGGCCAATGCGGCGGGTTGATCAGTGGCAGCAGATCAACCCGCCGTTTTTCATCCCGGGGGAACGTGAAATTCAAGTGGGGCGCAAGCGAAAGGGACAGTCGTCTTGGCGCGCAGGTTTAGAGGTGAAAGCCACCATAAGGTGGACACGAAGGGCAGGGTCTCGATCCCAGCCTCGTTTCGCCGTGTGCTTGAATCGTCTGACCCCAATTGGCAGCCCGGTGACAATCCTGAGCTTGTGATTGTCTATGGCGACCACCGCCGCAAATACCTTGAATGCTATACCATGCAGGCGATTGATGAGGTCGACGACAAGATCGACGCTCTGCCGCGAGGCTCGATGGAGCGTAAGATGCTTCAGCGTATGTTCCACGGTCAGTCCTTTCCCACCAATGTGGATGAAACCGGGCGTTTGGTTTTGCCAGCCAAGCTGCGCAACAAGATCGACCTGGAGAATGAGGCCTTCTTCATAGCCGCCGGTGACACCTTCCAGATCTGGAAGCCCCAGACCTATGAGGTCGAGGAACTGGCCAAGGCCGAGGAATGGATGGACGATCTGCCGGATGATTTCGACCCGATGGTCTATCTCGATGGCGTTGGGGACGCGTAACGGCATGTCCGGCGCGGTCTCCTCATCTTCGAACCCACATATTCCTGTCCTGCTGCGCCCTTTGCTGGCGGCGGTGTCTCCGGTGGCGGGTACTTGGCTGGACGGCACGTTCGGCGCGGGCGGCTATACAAGGGGTCTTCTTGAGGCCGGGGCCGAGAAAGTGATCGGCGTGGATCGCGATCCGCTGGCATTTGAAATGGCCGAAGACTGGGCAGGCGACTATGGCGACCACCTTGTGATGCAGCCCGGTGTATTCTCTCGCATGGATGAATATGCGCAGGATCTTGATGGGGTTGTGCTGGACCTCGGGGTTTCGTCCATGCAGCTGGATCTGGCTGAGCGCGGCTTTTCCTTCATGAAAGACGGCCCGCTCGACATGCGTATGAGCCAGGAAGGCGAAAGCGCCGCCGATTTGGTCAACACGGCGAGCGAGGCGCAATTGGCTAATATACTGTTCCACTACGGCGAGGAGCGTGCAAGTCGACGTATCGCCAAGGCGATTGTCAAAGCGCGCGCCGAGGAGCCGATCATCACGACCTTGCGTCTGGCCGAGATTATCGAATCCTCCCTGCCGCGCCCCAAGCCGGGACAATCGCACCCTGCGACGCGCAGTTTTCAGGGTCTGCGGATTGCCGTGAACGCGGAATATGATGAGCTGTTTCAGGGTCTTATGGCCGCCGAGCGGGCCTTGAAGCCTGGCGGGCAACTGGCCGTTGTGACCTTTCATTCCATCGAAGACCGCATGGTTAAACGGTTCTTCCAGTCTCGGGCCGGTAAGACGGGTCGTGCCAACCGCTATGCGCCCGAGATGGAACAGGAACTGCCGCAATTCACGCTCAAGACCCGCAAGGCCGTCGGGCCGGATGAGCAGGAATTGCAGGAAAACCCGCGTTCGCGATCGGCCAAGCTGCGTGTCGCGATCCGTACCGAGGCTCCGGCTGGGGAAATTGACGCCCGCGCCATCGGGATGCCGCAACTTGGGGGAAGGGCAAGATGAAGAGTATTCTGTATGTGTTGACCGCTCTGTCCGTGTTCGGATTGGCCCTGTGGGCCTATCAGGAGAACTACCGGACCCAGCAAGTTGTGAAGGAAATGCAGGCGCTGCAGGGTGAGATCGGAGTGGCTCAGGTTAAGCTGGCGGTTTTGAACGCCGAATGGGCCTATCTGAACCGCCCCGATCGTCTGCGTGAGCTGGCTGATTTGAATTTCGAACGCATGGGCCTGCTGCCCTTGCGGGCCGAGCAATTCGGACGTGCGGACCAGATCGCCTATGCCGAGGACCCCGACCTGCCGGTTGTTGACCCGATCGAGCTGCAGGCGATCACCGACATTCAGGCCCTGGGCGAGGTGCAGATTCCATGACCCGTACCCCCCTCCGCCCTCTGGCCCGCGTTCTGGATGCCCGCGCGAAGGGCGAAAACCCAAAGGTCATCGAGCGCGAGAATATCCGCCAACGCCATGAAAAGATGAAAGACCGCGCACGTGCTCGCGCCGAGGGACGTCTTTTGGTTTTGGGTCTGTTCTTCTTTTGCGCCTTCTCGGTTGTGGGCGTCCGCATGGGCATGCTGGCGACGTCCGAGGCACAAGAGCCGCTGGCCAGCGCGCCCGGTGCCTCAATCGCGATGCAGCGCGCCAATATCGTTGATCGCGAAGGACGCATTCTGGCAACCAATCTGGATACCTACTCGGTCTACGCCCAGCCGCCTTTGATGATTGATCCGATTGCGGCAGCTGATCAGCTAGTCGCGATCTTCCCCGATCTGGAAAAAGAGCGTCTGATCAAGGACTTCACTGGAAAGCGTAAGTTCCTGTGGATCAAGAAACGCATCTCGCCCGAGCAGAAACAGGCGGTGCATGACATCGGCGATCCAGGTATCCTGTTCGGCCCGCGAGAAATGCGCCTATACCCGAATGGCAAGCTGGCGGCGCATATTCTTGGCGGCTCAGGCTTTGGCCGCGAAGGCGTGAGTGCTGCCGAGGTGATCGGCGTTGCGGGGGTCGAGAAGAAGTTCGACGACTATCTGCGAGACCCGGCCAACGGCAACAAGCCGTTGCAACTGTCGCTCGACCTGACCATTCAAGCAGCGGTCGAGCAGGTGTTGTACGGCGGCATGAAGATCATGAACGCCAAGGGGGCTTCGGCGGTTCTGATGAACGCGCATACGGGCGAGGTGATCTCGGCCGCGTCTCTGCCGTCGTTTGACCCCAACGACCGTCCGCGCCCGCCAATCTCGGGCTTTGATCCGTCTGATAGCCCTCTGTTCAATCGTTATGTGCAGGGTGTCTATGAGCTTGGATCGGTTTTCAAAATCTTCACCGCCGCTCAGGCGGTCCAGCTTGGATTGGTGAATTCTGACACTATCATCGACACCTCCGGTCCGATGAAGATCGGCCGTTTCCCAATTGGTGAGTTCAACGGCAAGAACTATGGCAAGATCAGCGTGGCGGACGTGATCGTTCACAGTTCGAACCGCGGAACTGGACGGTTGGCTTTGCAAATCGGTTCGAAACGCCAGCAAAGCTTTCTGGAAACGCTGGGCATGTTCGAACCCACCCCGTTCGAGATTGTCGAAGCCGCAGGCGGTGCGCCCCTCAAGCCCAAGAAATGGGGTGAGTTGAGCACGGTCACCATCTCTTACGGTCACGGCCTGTCGACCAGCCCGATGCATCTGGCGGCGGGGTATGCCGCGATTGCCAATGGCGGGCACTATGTCAGCCCGACGATCCTGCGCCGCAATGGCCCTCAATATGGCCCACGTGTGATGTCGGAAAATACCGCGCGTCAGGCGCAGAAGATGTTGCGCAAAGTGGTGACCGACGGCACGGCCAGTTTTGCTGAGGTCAAAGGCTATGACGTTGCGGGCAAGACCGGTACCGCCGATAAGCCCAAACCGCGTGGCGGGTATTATGATGACAAGGTGATCGCCACCTTCGCCACCATCTTCCCGGCCTACGACCCGAAATATGTGCTTATTGTCACTTTGGATGAACCCTCCATTCTGGCTTATGGAGAAAAGCGCCGGACTGCGGGCTGGACAGCGGTGCCCGTGGCGGCGGAGTTGATCGGCCGTGTCGCGCCGCTGCTGGGACTGCGCCCCCGGCTTGAGCCTGAGGCGAGCGCTGCTATAACCCTGACCTCGAATTAGGGTGCCAAAGAACAGGTGGGTCATGGGCGCAAGAACAAAGAAACTCAGCCAACTGGCCCTGACAGCACGCGGAGGCGCGAATCCCGACATCACCGGATTGGCCGCCGATAGCCGCGAGGTCAAAGACGGTTTCCTGTTTGCAGCGCTTCCCGGTACGCGTGTCCACGGTGGTGAGTTTATCCAATTCGCTCTGCGCATGGGCGCTGCTGCTATTCTGACCGACGCTGAAGGCGCGCAGATCTCCGAGGCCGAACTGGCCGCATCCGATGCTGCCTTGGTTGTGGTTGAAGACCCGCGTCAGGCACTTGCCGGTTCTGCCGCGCTTTGGTTTGGGGCGCAACCTCAGACGATTGTTGCGGTCACTGGGACCAATGGCAAAACCTCGGTTGCCACATTCGTCCGCCAGATCTGGGCTGAGCTTGGCCACGCCGCCGTAAATCTTGGCACCACCGGGGTCGAAGGCGCATGGACCGCGCCGCTGGCTCACACCACGCCCGAACCAATCACCTTGCATCGCTGCTTGTCCGAGGCTGCCGAAAACGGCGTGACCCACGCGGCGATGGAGGCGTCCTCGCATGGATTGGAACAGCGGCGTCTGGACGGAGTGCATCTGGTCGCTGCTGGGTTCTCGAATTTCACGCAGGATCATCTGGACTATCACGAGACCTTCGAGGCCTATTTCGCAGCCAAAATGGGTTTGTTCGACCGGGTTCTGCCGCAGGACGGCACGGCGGTTGTCAACTTGAGCGACCCGAAGGGTGCGCAGGTGCGCAAGATCACTGAGGCTCGGGGGCAGACAGTGCTGACCGTTGGGCTGGGTGAGGCCGACCTGTGCTTGATGAACCAACGGTTTGACTCGACCGGGCAGGATTTGCGGTTCTCGTGGCAGGGCAAGACCTTCCAGACGCGCCTGAACCTGATCGGAGGGTTCCAGGCTGAAAACATCCTGCTGGCTTGCGGACTGGTCATCGCGGCAGGCGACGACCCTGAGCGGGTGTTCGAGACCTTGCCGCATCTGACTACGGTCAGGGGCCGCATGCAGCTAGCCGCCACCCGCGACAATGGCGCGGCGGTGTTTGTGGACTATGCACACACGCCGGATGCGGTCGCCACGGCTTTGAAAGCGCTGCGCCCGCATGTGATGGGACGTTTGATCGCCATCGTTGGCGCGGGCGGAGATCGCGACGCCACCAAGCGCCCGCTGATGGGAAGGGCCGCCGCCAATCACGCGGATATCGTCTTTGTCACTGACGACAACCCGCGCAGCGAAGACCCGGCCTTTATCCGCGCCGCCGTGATGGACGGTGCGCCAGAGGCGACCGAAGTAGGTGACCGTGCCGAGGCCATTCTGCGAGGTATTGAAGCTTTGCAACCCGGCGATGCGCTGCTGATTGCAGGCAAAGGCCATGAAACCGGCCAGATTGTAGGTGATCAGGTGCTACCCTTTGATGATGTAGAGCAGGCGAGCATTTCCGTGGCCGCTCTGGACGGGAGGGTCGCATGACACTCTGGACTGCGGCAGAGGCCGCCGCTGCAACCGGCGGGCGCGCTACCAGTGAGTGGACTGTGGATGGCGTGTCGATTGATACGCGGACATTGCAACCGGGCGACTTGTTTGTCGCGTTGAAGGCCGCGCGCGACGGCCATGATTTTGTAGCTCAGGCGCTGGAGAAGGGCGCTGGCGCCGCCTTGGTGTCGTATGTCCCTGAAGGGGTGTCCGAAAATGCGCCTCTGTTGATTGTCGATGATGTGCAATCCGGGCTGGAAGCACTCGGACAGGCCGCCCGCGCCCGGACCGAGGCGCGTGTGGTGGGAGTGACAGGGAGTGTTGGCAAGACCTCAACCAAGGAAATGCTGGCCACCATTCTGGAAACGCAGGGCAAAACCCATGCCAGTGTCGCCAGCTATAACAATCACTGGGGTGTACCACTGACGCTAGCACGTATGCCGCAAGACACTGAATTCGCGGTGATTGAGATCGGGATGAACCATCCGAGCGAGATTGCCCCGCTGGCCCGTCAGGCGCGCCCGCATGTGGGTTTGGTGACGACGGTGGCCGCTGTTCACCTCGAAGCGTTCGAGTCCGTTGCCGGTATCGCTCACGAGAAAGCGGCGATCTTTGAAGGGTTGGAGCCCGGTGGTGCAGCCATCGTGAACGCTGATGTCGAACATACGGGTATATTGCGCCAGGCAGCACAAAACCTTGGCGCTGGAATCGTTGAGTTCGGTCGGCAAGGTGCAGATTACAAGCTGATCGAAGTGACTGCCGGGTCCGAAACCGTTCAAGCACGGGCTGAAGTTGGTGACACTGTGTTTGCCTTCGACGTCCAATCGGCAGGCACGCATTTTGCAATGAATGCGCTGGGTGCGTTGGCCGCTTGTGTTGAGATGGGCGTGGATTTGGAACAGGCAACAGACGGCCTGCGCCAATGGTCCCCAGTCAAAGGGCGCGGGGTTCGGGAGACTCTGCCGCTGGCGAGTGGCGGTCAGATCGAACTGCTGGATGATAGCTACAATGCGAACCCAACCTCGATGGAGGCTGCGCTGGACGTCTTAGCCGCCTCGAACGGCACGCGCCGCATCGCCTTTTTGGGCGACATGAAGGAATTGGGCGCACAAGAGGTCGCAATGCATGCGGGCATGGCCGAGGTGAGCGCGATGGCACAGGTCGATCGGGCTCACTGTATTGGCCCGTTGATGAAAGCGCTGCATGAGGCGTTGCCGGATACAAAGAGGGGCCTGTGGTTTGAAACCAGCGCCGAGATGGCTGAACACCTGCCGGAATTGATTGAAAGTGGCGATGCCGTGCTGGCGAAAGGGTCTCTTAGCATGGCGTTGGCCCGGATTGTTGACGGTCTGCGGAAAATGGGGCAAGGGGGCGCGCTTGACGGGTAACGCACCCGTGCGCCTCGTGTGAGAAAGGTACTGTAATGCTGTATTGGTTGACCGCCCTGTCGGACGGAGGGGATTTCTGGAACCTCTTCCGCTATATCACGTTCCGCGCGGGTGGGGCCTTTTTGACGGCGCTGATCTTTGGGTTTCTGTTTGGCAAACCTTTGATAAACGTACTGCGCCGCAGGCAGGGTAAAGGCCAACCGATCCGTGATGACGGGCCCGAGGGGCATTTCTCCAAAGCCGGAACGCCCACCATGGGTGGCTTGCTGATCGTAGGGGCGCTGGTCACGTCAACGCTACTATGGGCGCGCTGGGACAATCCCTACGTCTGGATGGTGCTGTTTGTGACGTTGGCTTATGCGGCCATCGGGTTCGCCGATGACTATGCCAAGGTGTCCAAGCAGAACACCAAAGGCGTGTCTGGCAAAATGCGCCTGGCACTGGGGATAATCATTGCAGTGTTGGCGGCCTTTTGGGCGTCCTTGCATCATCCGGAGGCTTTGCAGAACCAACTGGCGGTGCCGATCTTCAAGGATACGCTTGTCAATCTAGGGATCCTCTACATCCCGTTTGCCGTTATCGTGATTGTGGGCTCTGCCAATGCCGTGAACCTGACCGATGGTCTTGACGGTTTGGCGATCATGCCCGCGATGATTGCTGCTACGACTCTGGGAATCATCGCTTATGCGGTAGGGCGCGTCGACTTTACTGAGTATCTGGATGTGCACTACGTACCCGGAACGGGCGAGATTCTGATCTTCACCTCGGCCCTGTTCGGCGGTGGCCTTGGGTTCCTGTGGTATAACGCCCCGCCTGCGGCTGTGTTCATGGGCGACACTGGGTCGCTCGCTTTGGGTGGCGCGCTGGGCGCGATTGCCGTGGCGACCAAGCACGAGTTGGTGCTGGCCGTGGTCGGCGGCCTGTTTGTGGTCGAGGCGCTGAGTGTGATCATTCAGGTTCTTTACTTCAAACGCACTGGCAAGCGCGTGTTCCTGATGGCACCGATTCATCACCACTATGAGAAAAAGGGCTGGGCCGAACCCACCATCGTGATCCGGTTCTGGATCATTTCGCTGATCCTCGCGATGATCGGTCTGGCGACACTGAAAGTCCGATAGCCCTCCCGCCAGGTTAAGAGGGCCTGCGGCCTTCTTGCCACCTGTTAGGCCCGGCTCGCGCTGGCACGCGAGCCTGAAGTGCCCTTGCCATTGGGATTTTCTTCGGTGCAGTGTGGCGCGCATTCAAGTTGAACGAAGGGGAGGGCGGCATGATCCCGGTCAAAGGTTTCTCAGGGCAGAAGGTCGCCGTTTTGGGCCTTGGCCGCTCGGGTTTGGCGACGGCGCGCGCGTTGCGTGCCGGTGGAGCCGAGGGGATCTGTTGGGATGACAATCCGGCCGCGCGCGAGACTGCTGAAGGGGAGGGGTTTCAATGCCTCGATCTGCGCCGCCACGGGGCGTTTGATGAGATCGCCACGCTGATCGTTTCGCCCGGTATTCCGCATCTTTATCCTCAACCGAACCCGGTTGTCGCCGCCGCGTTGGAGGCCGGGGTGCCCGTGGACAACGATATCGGCCTGTTCTTTCGATCGTTTGCGGGACCGGAATGGAACAACTACGACACGCCGCCACGCGTGATCGCAGTGACCGGATCAAACGGTAAATCGACCACGGCGGCCCTGATCCATCACATTCTGTCCGAGGCGGGGCGTGAGGCGCAGCTGGCGGGCAATATCGGGCGTGGCGTGTTGGATATCGACCCCGGTGGCGATGGATCGGTCGTTGTGCTGGAGCTCTCGAGCTATCAGACCGAGCTGGCCCGCGCATTGACGCCTGATGTAGCCGTCTTTACCAACTTATCGCCGGACCATCTGGATCGACACGGTGGAATGGGTGGCTATTTCGCCGCCAAGAGACGCCTTTTTGCCGAGGGCGGGCCAGACCGTGCCGTGATTGGCATTGATGAAGCCGAAGGCGCGTTCCTCGCAGGGCAACTGGCCGAGGGTCCGGCGGATGATCGGGTGATCCGCATCTCGGTTGAGCGCAAACTTACCGGTCCGGGATGGCAGGTCTTTGCCCGCAAAGGCTTCCTTTCGGAGTATCGCAAAGGGCGGCAGACCGGCTCGATTGATCTGCGCGGCATAAAGGGGCTGCCGGGCGCGCATAACCACCAGAACGCCTGTGCTGCCTATGCCGCTTGTCGGTCTCTGGGTCTGGCGCCGCGCGTGATTGAGGATGCCTTGCACAGCTATCCGGGCCTGCCGCATCGCAGTCAGATCATCGCCGAAGCGGGTGGGGTGACTTTCGTGAACGACTCCAAGGCGACGAATGTGGACAGTGCGGTGAAAGCTCTGAGTGCGTTCAAGAAAATCCGTTGGATTTGCGGTGGGTTGGAGAAAGAAGGAGGCATTGACGCCCTGAACGGTGCTTCGGATCAGGTTATCAAGGCCTATGTGATTGGGCGCGAAGCGGCGGGTTTCGCCATGCAACTAGAGGTCGAAGCCCAAGTCTGTACCACAATGGCCGCTGCCGTTGAGCAGGCCATAGCCGACAGTGAGGCTGGGGAGACCGTCTTGCTGGCTCCAGCAGCAGCCAGTTTTGATCAATATGACAATTTCGAGCAGCGCGGGGATGACTTCGCGGCGCAGGTTCAAAAGCACCTTAAAGCCTAGCCCGTTTGCAATTCCTTGCCGATTGGGCGACAGTTCGCGGGTATCGGCTTGAAGCCGTTTAAGAATTTGCTTTTCTGCTCGGAAATTCAAAAAGAGGTCATGAATATGCCTAACCCGAAATCCCTTCTGATCGTCCCGGCTCTGCTGCTGGCTGGGGCTTGCACGAATACAGGCGCAAACTACGTGCCCGTTATTGATGGCCCGGTTGGTCCAAATTATCAGTCAGACTTGCTGCAATGTCAGCAGCTGGCGGCCTCGCAGGCGGCAGTTGACGGGTCGACGGCTGGCAACGCGGCGATCGGTGCGGCGGGTGCTGCGGCGACTACGGCGATCATTCAGGACAGCAGTGACAATCTGGGTCGCGCTGCGGCGGCGGGTGCTCTGATCGGGGCCGGGGCTGACGTGATTGCAAAGAACCAGAACAAGGAAGTCATCGTGCGCAACTGCATGCGCGGACGCGGCTATAACGTCGTCGGCTAACGCGCGGAAATGGCCTTTCCAGCGGCGTGGCCCGAGGACCACGCCCACTGGAAGTTGTAGCCGCCAAGCCATCCGGTGACATCCACCGCTTCACCAATCGCATAGAGGCCGGGGACATCCTTGGCCTCCATCGTTTTTGACGACAGGTCATCTGTGTCGATCCCACCCAGAGTGACCTCAGCGGTGCGGTAACCTTCGGTCCCTGAGGGGGTCAGCTGCCATTCTGACAATGCCGAGATCAGATCGTTCAGCGCCGCGTCCGACTGATCGGCAAGGTTGCCCTTCATCGGGATATGCTGGGCGAGGTGATCCACCAACCGCGATGGCAAGTGCCGGGCGAGTTCGGTGGTCAGAGCCTTGCGCCCTCCGGCTTGTCGCTGATCGCGCAGAAGATCGAACAAGGGCAGGTCTGGGATCAGATTGACGCGGATCGCTTCTCCCTCATGCCAATATGAGGACAGTTGCAGCACGGAAGGCCCGCTGAGGCCGCGATGGGTGAACAGAAGTGCTTCGTCAAAACTGGTGCGGTCGTTGGAGAGACGTGCTGGCAGAGAGACGCCAGACAGCTCCTTGAACCTCCCGTCCGAGAAGGTGAATGGGACCAACGC
Organism: Ruegeria sp. AG1; assembly: GCF_056541705.1. NCBI lineage: Bacteria > Pseudomonadati > Pseudomonadota > Alphaproteobacteria > Rhodobacterales > Roseobacteraceae > Ruegeria > Ruegeria sp. AG1. The sequence goes on from NZ_JBQFYU010000001.1 coordinate 327,832, forward strand.
AGCGCGGGTATCGGTGGTGCGCAGATTGAATTGCTGCGCGATGTCATAGGCGAGACCTGTGGCACCCATTTTGGGGATCGACTTGCCGCCGGTTGCCAGCACAAGGTTGCGGCAGGTCAGGCTGTGCCGCGCACCTTCGCGGTCGACCTCCAGCGCAAACCCGGCTTCGGTCTTGCGCAGCGCTTTGACCTCGGTCCGCAGCCACAGGTCGGCCCGGGCCCGGGTCATCTCATCCAGCAGCATCTGAACGATCTGTTTCGAAGACTCATCACAAAACAACTGCCCCAGCGTTTTCTCATGCCATGCGATACCGTGACGCGCGACCAGATCGATGAAATCCCATTGCGTATAGCGCGCCAAGGCGGATTTGCAGAAATGCGGGTTTTGCGACAGGAAATTGGCGGGCCCCGCATACATGTTGGTAAAGTTGCAGCGCCCGCCGCCTGAGATACGGATCTTCTCGCCGGGGGCTTTTGCGTGATCGATCACCAGAACCCGCCCGCCGCAATGCGCCGCGCACATCATACCGGCAGCACCGGCCCCGAGGATGATCGTGTCATAGGTCATGCGCTGCGAATGGCGCGGATTGGCCCGGATGGCAAGCGCTGGTAAGACACCTGCTCAAAAACAGAGCGTGTCCAAAGGCCAGCTTCTATCAGGCGAAAGGCACAGTTTCCGCAGCCGAGAGCGCCTGAACAGCAACAGATTAATGTATTTTGAACCGTTGTGAGGCCTACCACCTGTTACCTTGGCCTGAGTGACGATAAAAAAGTGCCAAGTTCCGAGCTGTTTCCCGTTTTGCGGAGTGTATTCACTATGCCGACCAATGTTTTCGGTGCGTTCCGAACCGATACCGATCTGTCTGCGAATGACGTTACCTTCGATCCAACAGGCGTTGTCTTCGAGATTTCGGCCTACAGCCAGATCACTATCGAGGATGGGGCCGACGCTACAATCATCGATGGTGATGATCAGAACAACGAGTTTCCAAACGATCCAACGCAGACCTTCGATGGCAATGTGATCTTCTGGGACTTCACTATCGAAGTCACTGACGGCACCAATACGTACCAGATCGGTATCTTCGACTACGACATCGACGGCAATGGAAACTCGAACGTTATCAACGCGGAATCCGGGTTCTTCATTGGGTTTCTTGATGGCTCTGTTCCACCGCTGAACACGCCTCTGACCGTCAACGGGGTTATCGACAACGGCCCCGATATTGATGTTGATACGGTTGTGCCGTGTTTCGTTTCGGGCACGTTGATCGAAACACCTGATGGCCCACGATTGATTGACGATCTGAACCCAGGTGATTTGGTTCTCACTCAGGATAATGGTGCTCAACCGATCCGTTGGATCGGCACGCAGGACCTCGACAAAATAGATCTGACGCTGAAACCCAAGCTAAGGCCAATCCATATCGCGCAGGGTGCTTTGGGACAGGGCGTTCCTGCGCGTGATCTGTGTGTCTCGCCACAACACCGCATGCTGGTAAAGTCAGCCATTGCTGAGCGCATGTTTGCCAAAGATGAGGTCTTTGTCCCGGCCTGCAAACTGCTCGATCTGCCTGGCGTTTCAGTGCAGACGGGAGGCGCGACGGTTACGTATATCCACCTTCTCCTTGACCGCCACGAGGTCATCTTTGCCGAGGGCGCGCCGACGGAAAGCCTGTTCACGGGGCCCGAAGCGCTTAGGGCGATCGGAAAGAACGGAGTCGAAGAATTGCGGCAAATTTTCCCGCAATTGTTTTTAATTACCCACAAGCCTGAACCCGCGCGACTGTTCCCGAGGAGGGGGAGGCAAATGCGCAATCTGGTTCAGCGTCACGTGAAAAACGGCAAGCCAATGGTTCAGAGAAAGGCTCAGGCTAATAGCGGCGGTTGAACTCGCTACTTTGTCTCCGTTTTTTGTTTGCAAAGCTCATTTCCCTAGCCCAAACGCCAATTTCCCTGTAGACTCTCAAGCAGATCCCGAAAACGGGACGCGAGTGAGGCAGTAAGTGGCGGTATCTCATGACTGAGATGGTGTATGGCGCGGTCCAGGACCAGCGCGGGGAACCGATTCTACCGAAGTGGTGGCGGACGATTGATCGCTGGACGATGTCCTGCGTTCTGATTCTGTTTGTCATCGGATTGTTGCTGGGGCTGGCTTCATCGCCGCCTCTGGCCGGGCGAAACGGGTTTGATCCGTTCCACTATGTCGAACGACAGGCGCTCTTCGGCGGATTGGCGCTGATCGCAATGTTGCTGACCTCGATGATGTCTCCGACATTGGTGCGCCGTCTGGCGGTGTTGGGCTTTTTGGGGGCCTTCGTAGCGCTGGCATTCCTGCCGGTCTTCGGGACGGATTTCGGAAAAGGTGCTGTACGCTGGTACTCGCTGGGTTTCGCCTCATTGCAACCGTCCGAGTTTCTAAAGCCCGGATTTGTGGTCATTGCGGCGTGGCTGCTGGCGGCCTCGCAAGAGATTAACGGCCCTCCCGGGCGCTTGTGGTCCTTTGCGCTGTGTATGGCGATCGTTGGCATGCTGGTGATGCAGCCTGATTTTGGGCAAGCCTGCCTGATCCTGTTCGGCTGGGGCGTGATGTATTTCGTGGCCGGAGCGCCGATGCTTTTGCTGGTTGGCATGGCAGGCGTGGTCGTTCTGGGCGGGATGTTCGCCTATTCCAACTCGGACCACTTTGCCCGCCGCATCGACGGCTTTCTGAACCAAGAGGTCGATCCGACCACTCAGCTGGGCTACGCGACCAATGCCATCCGTGAGGGCGGTTTGTTCGGTGTTGGTGTGGGTGAGGGGCAGGTCAAATGGTCTCTTCCTGACGCGCATACGGATTTCATCATTGCTGTGGCGGCCGAGGAATATGGGCTGATCCTGGTGCTGATCATCATCGCGCTTTATTCGATCATCGTTGTGCGCTCGCTGATGCGCCTGATGCGTGAGCGGGATATGTTCATCCGTCTGGCTGGCACCGGGCTGGCCTGCATGTTTGGCGTTCAGGCGATGATCAATATGGGTGTGGCGGTGCGCCTGTTGCCCGCAAAGGGCATGACGCTGCCCTTTGTCAGCTATGGCGGCTCATCCCTAATCGCGGGCGGTATTGCGGTCGGCATGTTGCTAGCCTTCACACGCTCGCGTCCACAGGGTGAGCTAGGTGATATCTTGCGCGGACGAGGCTGATGGGCAAACCTTACCTGTTGATTGCGGCTGGCGGCACCGGGGGCCACATGTTCCCGGCGCAGGCCTTGGCTGAGGCGATGTTGCAAAAAGGCTGGCGCGTGCGCCTGTCGACCGACCCGCGCGGTGCCCGCTATACCGGGGGTTTCCCGCACTCGACCGAGATTGTCGAGGTGTCCTCGGCCACTTTCGCGCGCGGCGGTTTGGCCGCAAAGGCTCTGGTGGGGCCGAAGATTGCGGGCGGTGTGACCAGCATGGCGATGCAGATGTTGCGCGACCGTCCGGACGTGGTTGTGGGCTTTGGCGGCTATCCGTCGATCCCGGCGCTGGGCGCGGCAACGCTGCTGAAACTGCCGCGTATGATCCATGAGCAAAACGGCGTTTTGGGGCGTGTGAACCAGCTCTTCGCCACACGCGTGGCCCAAGTGGCCTGCGGTGTTTGGCCGACCGATCTGCCCGAAGGGTCCAGCGGCATTCACACCGGTAACCCGGTCCGGGCTTCGGTGCTGGAGCGGGCTGGCGCACCCTACATTCCGCCCGGCGAATATCCGATGTCGGTGCTGGTGATGGGTGGCAGTCAGGGTGCGCGTATCCTCAGCGATGTAGTGCCCGAAGCGATTGCGGCTCTGCCCGAATTCCTGCGCGGGTTCATCCGCGTCTCGCATCAAGCCCGCGACGAGGATGGCGAGAGGGTCACGGCCTTCTACGCCGATCACGGCATTCGCGCGGATGTGCAGCCGTTCTTTGACGACGTTCCGCGCCGCATGTCGGATGCGCAGCTTGTCATCAGCCGTTCGGGCGCGTCGAGCGTGGCCGATATCTCGGTCATCGGTCGGCCCTCGATCCTAATCCCTTTCGCCGCCGCTGCAGGGGATCACCAAACCGCCAACGCCCGAGGGCTGGTGCAGGCGGGTGGGGCGATCATGATCCCCGAAAAGGCGCTTGACGTTCCCTCACTGACCGAGCAAATGACCACGGTTTTAACCAACCCGGAAGCCGCACAAAAAATGGCCCATGCCGCCCTCTCGACAGGAGCCCCCGACGCCACCGAGCGCTTGGTCGCCCTTGTCGAGCAACTGGCGCAGAAGGAGACCACATGAACCCCGCAACCAAACTGCCGCAGGACGTAGGACCGATCCATTTCGTTGGGATCGGAGGGATCGGGATGTCGGGCATCGCCGAGGTGTTGCTGAACCTTGGCTACCGGGTGCAGGGCTCGGATCTTAAGGCCTCGATAATCACGGATCGGTTAGCGTCTCTTGGAGCCGAGATTTTTGTGGGGCAGAAGGCCGAAAATCTGCAAAACGCCGCCGTGGTCGTCACCTCGACCGCGATCAAACCGGGCAATCCGGAACTAGATGAGGCGCGCGCGCAGGGCCTGCCGGTTGTTCGTCGCGCTGACATGCTGGCCGAACTGATGCGCCTGCGGTCGAACATCGCGATTGCCGGGACCCATGGCAAAACCACCACGACCACGATGATGGCCGAACTGATGGTCGCAGGTGACTTCGATCCTACCGTCATCAATGGCGGCATCATCCACGCCTATGGCTCTAACGCGCGCATGGGGCAGGGCGAATGGATGGTGGTCGAGGCCGACGAATCCGACGGCTCGTTCAACCGTCTGCCCGCAACCATCGCCATCGTCACGAATATCGACCCCGAGCATATGGAGCATTGGGGTGATTTCGATACGCTGCGCGACGGGTTCTATGAGTTCGTATCGAACCTGCCCTTCTATGGTCTGGCGGTGTGCTGCACGGATCATGCCGAAGTGCAGGCGCTGGTCGGCCGCATCACCGACCGCCGCGTGCGCACCTATGGCTTCAACGCGCAGGCCGATGTGCGGGCCGAGAACCTGACCTACAAGGGCGGCGTCGCGCATTTCGATATCCATCTGCAATATGAGGACAAGGTGATCGAAGGTTGCACCCTGCCGATGCCGGGTGACCACAATGTCTCGAACGCGTTGTCCGCTGTTGCGGTGGCGCGGCACTTGGGCATGAAAGCATCCGAAATCCGCGAGGCTTTGGCGAATTTCGGTGGCGTCAACCGCCGCTTCACCAAGGTCGGAGAGGTCGACGGTGTCACCATCATCGACGATTACGGCCACCACCCGGTCGAAATCGCCGCCGTCCTGAAAGCCGCTCGCCAAGCGACCGAGGGCCGCGTGATCGCCGTTCACCAACCGCACCGCTATTCGCGTCTGTCCAACCTGTTCGACGATTTCTGCACCTGCTTCAACGACGCTGACGTGGTCGCCATCGCCGATATCTTCGCCGCCGGAGAAGACCCGATCGAAGGTGCTTCGCGCGATGATCTGGTGCAGGGCCTCATCCGTCACGGCCACCGCCATGCGCGGGCCTTGTTGGACGAAAACGATCTGGAGCGTCTGGTCCGCGAACAAGCCCGCCCCGGTGACATGGTCGTGTGTCTAGGCGCCGGGACGATCAGTGCATGGGCGAACGGGTTGCCGGAACGGTTGCAACGGAAACAGGCTGTTTGACGGCTGATCATATTTGCTGCACAACCTGAGGATGTGTGACCTATTGCCAAGACCACGTCCCAGGAGGGGACAATGGACTATTCGACCATCTTTGCCGCCCTGTGGGTGATCAGCGCCACGATCGTGGCCTTGTTGCCGATGCGGCTGCAATTCCCTCCGGGGATTATCCTGTTGCTCTGCGCGCCGGTAATGATCATCTGGCTGGGCTATGATCATGGATGGGTCTGGTCGGCTCTCGCTTTCGGAGGATTCGTCTCGATGTTCCGCAGACCGATCCGCTTTTACTGGCGCAAATGGGTGCGCGGAGAGGTGATGAAATGACCCTCTCTCTTGCTCTCGCAGCCCTGTGGGGCCTTGTCGCTAACCTTCTGGCGATGATCCCCAGCAAGGACAACCACTGGACCCGCGCCTACATCCTGATAGCGGTCGGTATTCCTCTGCTTGGATATGTCACCTATGAGAATGGCCCATGGGTCGGGCTGTTAGTTCTCGTGATGGGTATGTCGATCTTGCGCTGGCCGGTGATCTATCTGGGGCGGTGGCTGCGTAGGCGGATTTGACCGTTTCGCTGCGGATACAGGTTGCCAACTCCCTCTGAATCCGCGAGTTAGCAGCTATGACTGTTCTTCCTGTGCCTCGTGGCAAACTGTCCGAAAACCGAAGCCTCAGCGACCTGACATGGCTGCGTGTCGGCGGCCCGGCTGACTATCTGTTCCAACCTGCGGATGTTGAAGATCTGCAGGGCTTTTTGCACGAACTTCCCGATGACGTCGTGATCTTCCCGATGGGGGTCGGCTCGAACCTCATCGTGCGCGATGGCGGTTTGCGCGCAGTGGTGATCCGGCTGGGCCGGGGTTTCAACGGGATCGAGATCGAGGGCACTTCGGTCACCGCAGGTGCTGCGGCGTTGGATGCGCACGTGGCGCGTAAAGCGGCGGATGCCGGTGTGGATCTGACCTTTTTGCGCACAATTCCGGGCTCGGTCGGTGGTGCCGTTCGGATGAACGCAGGGTGTTATGGCAGTTACACAGCGGATGTACTGAAAAAGGCCGCTATCGTCACACGACAGGGTGAGGTGGTGAGCCTCGGCCCCGAGGACCTGAACTTTCGCTATCGTCAATCCGATCTGCCTGATGGCGCGGTGCTGATCTCGGCAACCTTCGAAGGTCCCAAAGGTGACCCCGACGCGCTTCATGCCCGAATGATGGCGCAGTTGCAAAAGCGCGACGAGACCCAGCCCACCAAAGACCGCAGCGCCGGTTCGACCTTTCGCAATCCGGCTGGGTTCTCCTCGACGGGGAAGGCGGATGATGTGCATGACCTAAAGGCATGGAAAGTGATCGACGACGCGGGCATGCGTGGGGCCACGAAAGGCGGCGCGCAGATGAGCCCCAAGCACTCGAATTTCCTGATCAACACGGGCGATGCAACTGCCGCGGACCTAGAAGGTCTGGGTGAAGAGGTGCGAAAAAAGGTTTACGAAACAAGCGGCATCACGCTAGAGTGGGAAATCATGCGGGTCGGTGATCCGCCGAAAGAATAAAGCCCCAACCGTCAGACCATAACAGGCAATTAACGGCGACGGATCAAAGGCATAAACACAGTACGGACCACCACATAAGGTCCGGGGACATTGAGGCGCACGTTGGGTATGTCGAGCAGGACAAACCCCAAAGTGGCGGTATTGATGGGTGGCCCCTCGGCGGAACGCGAGGTGTCTCTCAGCTCTGGGCGCGAATGCGCAGCCGCCCTTGTGGGAGAAGGCTTTGAAGTGGTTGAGCTGGACGCAGGTCCCGACCTCTACGCGCGCCTTTTGGACATCAAACCGGATGTGGTTTTCAACGCCCTGCATGGCCGCTGGGGTGAGGATGGCTGTGTGCAGGGCCTACTGGAATGGATGCGCATTCCCTACACTCACTCGGGCGTACTGGCTTCGGCGCTTGCAATGGACAAGCAGCGCAGCAAAGAGGTCTATCAGGCCGAAGGGCTGCCCATTGTTCCAAGCGTGATCGTGCCCAAGGTCGAGGTGGTTGAGGTTCACGTGATGGAGCCGCCTTACGTCGCCAAGCCCAACAACGAAGGGTCGAGCGTCGGCATCTACATCGTGCACGAAGGGTCGAATGGTCCTCCGCAATTGTCGGAGGATATGCCCGACCACATCATGGTCGAAAAATACGTCGCGGGTCGAGAACTGACTGTGACCGTTATGGGTGATCGCGCCCTGACCGTGACTGAGATCATGACGGATGGTGGTTGGTACGACTACGATGCCAAATACAAGCCCGGCGGCTCGTGGCATGTGCTGCCCGCTGACATCCCGCAGGATATCTTTGACCGCTGCATGGACTACGCTTTGAAAGCGCATAACGCTTTGGGCTGTCGCGGCGTGACCCGCACCGACTACCGGTGGGACGACACTATGGGTGCGGATGGGTTGTTCCTGCTGGAAACCAACACCCAGCCCGGGATGACGCCGACCTCGCTGGTGCCGGAACAGGCGGAACACTGCGGGATGAGTTTCGGACAGCTCTGTGCCTGGATGGTGGAGGATGCCTCATGCGACCGCTAAGGGCCTCCCGCGCGCCAGTGATCCATCGGGCCAAACCTCTGGCCGGGCCGGATGCAGATTTCGAATCCGCTGATACCGAATCCCATGAAACGCAGCCCGTTCTCCGTTTGGGCGGGGTGAAGCTGTTCAACCGCACCGCGCGCCGGTCTGACCCGGCACCGTCGCGCCTCAGCTACCGGTTCCAGCGTTGGATGCTGACGCCGGGCATCCGTATGGGCGTCAAGCTGGGTCTGCCGGTCTGCGCCGTTGCGGCAGCCGTCGGGCTTTACTTTGCGTCCGAGGAGCGGCGCGAGGCGCTCAATACCTATATCGCAGACATCCGGACCTCGATTCAGGAGCGTCCTGAGTTCATGGTCAATCTGATGGCCATTGACGGTGCAGGCCCAGGCCTGTCGGATGACATTCGCGAAGTGGTGCCTCTGGATTTCCCGATCAGCTCTTGGGATTTGGATGTCGAACAGATGCGCGACACGATCACCGGGCTTGATCCGGTGAAATCGGCCACTGTGCGCATTCGGCCCGGTGGCATCCTGCAGGTGGACGTTGTCGAGCGTCAGCCTGTCATCGTGTGGCGCACCCGAGAATCTATCGAGCTTTTGGATGAGACCGGCGTTCATGTCGACCTGATCGCCTCACGTAAGGATCACAGCGATCTGCCTTTGATCGCGGGCAAGGGCGCAGATGAGCATGTTGCCGAAGCGCTTGAGATTTTCCGCACCTCGCGCAGCCTTGGCAACCGTGTTCGGGGCCTTGTGCGTATTGGCGAACGGCGCTGGGATCTGGTGCTGGATCGCGGCCAGCGCATCATGCTGCCGACGGACCGCCCAGTGCGTGCGCTCGAACGGGTGTTGGCCGTAAACGAAGTGCAGGACCTGTTAGAGCGTGACGTGGCCGTGGTGGATATGCGCCTCGGACAGCGGCCAACAATCAGAATGACCAAAGCCGCCAGCGAAGACTGGTGGAATACAAAAGTGACAGTGGGTAACGGGCAGTAACGACCATGATGACCGATCTTTATCAGTCCCAACGTGCCATGCGGCAAATGCGCAGACAAGCGATGCAGCGGGGCGTTATCGCCATTCTGGATGTGGGTAGCGCGAAAATCTCGTGCCTCGTGCTGCGCTTTGATGGCACCGGACGGCTGAGTGAGGATAACACCATCGGCTCGATGGCCGGGCAGACCGGGTTCCGGGTCATTGGCGCGGCGACCACCCGCTCGCGCGGGGTGCAGTTTGGCGAAGTGACGGCCATGCAGGAAACCGAGCGCGCCATTCGCACCGCGCTTCAGGCGGCGCAAAAGATGGCCGATATCCGTGTCGATCACGTGATTGCCTGTTTCTCGGGTGCGAACCCGCGTTCCTATGGGTTGGACGCTCAAGTCGATCTGGAAGGTCAGCTTGTGACCGAGGCCGAGGTTGGCCGCGTTCTGAATGCCTGCGATGTGCCGGACTACGGGGCAGGGCGAGAGGTTCTGCATGCCCAGCCGGTGAATTTCGCCTTGGACAACCGCTCGGGCCTGATCGACCCGCGGGGGCAGATGGGGCAGTCGCTGGCCGTCGACATGCATATGCTGACCGTGGACGCGATTGCGATCCAGAATATCGTTCGTTGCATCAAGCGGTGCGATCTGGAACTCGCAGGGATTGCGAATTCAGCCTACGTCTCGGGTATCTCGGCGCTTGTCGAGGATGAGCAGGAGCTGGGCGCGGCCTGTATTGACATGGGTGGCGGTACCACCAGCGTGTCAATCTTCATGAAGAAGCACATGATCTACGCCGATTGCGTGCGCATGGGTGGGGATCACGTCACACAGGATATCTCGATGGGCCTTGGCGTGCCAACCGCCGTGGCCGAGCGGATCAAGACCTTCAATGGCGGTGTCCACGCGACCGGAGCCGACGATCGCGACCTGATCGACATTGGCGGCGATACCGGCGATTGGGAGCATGATCGCCGCACCGTCAGCCGGGCTGAGCTGATCGGGATCATGCGCCCTCGGGTCGAAGAGATTCTGGAGGAGGTGCGCGTCCGCCTGGATGCGGCCGGGTTCGAACATATGCCCAGCCAGCAGATCGTGTTGACTGGTGGGGGCAGTCAGATCATGGGGCTCGACGGCCTCGCGACCCGTATCCTTGGTCAGCGCGTCCGTCTGGGTCGCCCGCTGCGTGTTCATGGCCTGCCTCAGTCTGCGACGGGTCCGGGCTTTTCCTCGGCCGTTGGTCTCAGCCTGTTTGCGGCGCATCCGCAGGATGAATGGTGGGATTTCGAGATCCCCGTCGACACCTATGCTGCACGCCCGTTCAAGCGCGCCGTTCGGTGGTTCCGTGACAATTGGTAGAGCCCTGCGCTGCGCCTTGTGCGCGGCGCTTGCGCCCGGCCTCGCTTCGGCGCAGTCCGTCATCTCACCTGAGACGTTTCTGGACGCAGTGCTGGGCAAAACGGTGCAATTCCACGAAATCCGCAGCGGTGATCTGGTGGGAACCGAGCAGTTCCTGAACCGCAAGACCTCGGTCTGGCGGGTCGAGGGTGGGGGATGCGTCTACGGTCAGATCACAACACCGAATGGGCAGGTCTGTTTTCTCTATGACGATGATACAGACGGCATTCCCGTCTGCTGGTGGCCATTCGAACATCAGGGCCGTTTGATGGTCCGGCTGGCAGAGCTGGGCAATGGTGAAATCCAGGAAGTGCGCAGCATGACCAATCACAGCCTGAATTGTCCAAGTGCCCCAATCAGTTGAAAAACACCTTGCGGAAGCCTGATTTATCCCTCAAGATATCCACAGGACCCGTCAGAGGTCTTGCGGCAGGACATTGAGCAGTTTTCCGCAGTAGTTTTGGTTCGAATCCGAGGCGTGACGCATAGGTCGTTCACTGCTCGGATGCTCTATGTCTTGTGGTGTTCCGCGTTGTTTCCGCTATATTTGGCAAAGCCTGCGAAATGCCGCCGGTTGCTGCCTTATTTCGTCCATATTTTGTGGAATCGCGTGATTTTTGACGTGACCTTTACGCATCACATCGCTAGAATCGAAGATGGATAGGTAGAGAAAAACACCGCTTTGGCGGAACAAAAATACAGGCGGACAGAGCATGACATTGAATCTTTCGATGCCCGGGCACGACGAACTGAAGCCTCGGATTACAGTATTTGGCGTTGGCGGCGCGGGCGGTAACGCAGTCAACAACATGATTGAGAAGCAGCTGGACGGCGTGGATTTCGTCGTCGCGAACACCGACGCGCAGGCGCTGCAGCAAAGCCAGTCCTCGGCGCGGGTGCAGCTGGGTGTGAAGGTCACCGAAGGTTTGGGGGCAGGGGCCCGTCCAACCGTTGGCGCCGCTGCCGCAGAAGAAAGCATTGAACAGATTGTCGACCATCTCGCGGGCGCACATATGTGCTTCATCACCGCCGGTATGGGCGGTGGTACCGGTACGGGCGCGGCTCCGATCATCGCGCAGGCCGCGCGTGAGCTGGGCGTTCTGACCGTGGGCGTTGTCACCAAACCCTTCCAGTTCGAAGGTGCCAAGCGCATGCGTCAGGCCGAAGACGGCGTTGAGTCGCTTCAAAAGGTTGTCGACACGCTGATCATCATCCCCAACCAAAACCTGTTCCGTCTGGCCAATGAAAAGACCACCTTCACCGAGGCGTTCTCGATGGCGGACGACGTTCTGTATCAGGGTGTAAAGGGTGTGACCGATCTGATGGTCCGTCCGGGCCTGATCAACCTTGACTTCGCGGACGTGCGCGCCGTGATGGACGAGATGGGCAAGGCGATGATGGGCACAGGCGAGGCAACCGGTGAAGATCGCGCGATCCAGGCGGCCGAGAAAGCTATTGCCAACCCGCTGCTGGACGAAATCAGCCTCAAGGGCGCGAAGGGTGTGTTGATCAACATCACCGGTTCGCACGACTTGACCCTGTTCGAACTGGACGAAGCCGCCAACCGCATTCGCGAAGAAGTGGATCCCGAGGCGAACATCATTGTTGGCTCGACGCTGGATACCGCAATGGAAGGCGGCATGCGCGTTTCGGTCGTCGCAACCGGCATCGACGCCAGCGAGAAGACCTCGGAAGTTCCGGTCGCGCGCCGCTCGATGTCCGAGCCTTTGACGCGGACTGTTTCCGCTGAAGAGCCGGTCCAAGAAGAGGCACCCGTCGCAGCCGAGGCCGCGCCGGTTCAGACCGAAAACCGCGAACCGTCGTTGTTCGAAGCGGCGGAAGAGCCGGCCCCAAGCCAGTTCCAGCCGCAGGTTGAGCAGGATGATGATGGTCTTCCGCCCCCGGCCTACCAACCGCGCGTGGCCGAATTCGAGCCGCAGCCGGAACCCATTGAAGAGACCCCCGAAACCTATACCGCGCCACATCAGCATTCTGCCGGCACCCCCTCGCCCGAGGCGCTGCAGCGCCTACAGGCCGCCGTTCAGAATGTCCCCTCAGCGGCGCAACGCCTGACGGCGACCCGGCCTCAGGAACCGGCCCCTCAGCCGCAGGCGGAACACGAAGAGCGCCCCCGCTTCGGGTTCAATCGTCTGATCGACCGGATGACCGGCCACGCGGCAGATACGCCTGCGCAACCGCCGCGTCATCAGCCGCAAATGCGCCAGGCTGACGCTACGGCACCTGTCCAGGACGAGGCTGATCCGGATCAGGATCGCATCGAAATTCCGGCCTTCCTGCGGCGTCAAGCCAACTGATCGCGGTAACAAAATCATCGTAAAGGGTCGCCAGAAGGCGGCCCTTTTTTCATGATTTACAAGATCTTAAATAGCCCTGAGCAGGGTTTTGCCGATCTGTCACATTCATGTTTCATTCAGTTGCAAAGAGTGAGTTGAGCCTGAGGGGCCTCTTCCTTAACTCAGTGCCCAACACAGCCCGTATAGGCTGGACACCACGCGCTGAGGCCCATTTTGCAACATACGTTCAAATCTCCGGTTACGTTTAAAGGCGTTGGACTGCATGGCGGTCAGCCTGCAATCATGACTCTGAAACCGGCAGCCGCCGGTCACGGGATCTGGTTCAAACGGACGGATATTGAGCTGGGAAATGCGTTGATCCCTGCAGTCTACGAGATGGTCGAGCGTACACCGCTTTGCACCCGTCTGGTGAATGACGCCGGTGTTTCCGTCTCGACCGTTGAACACATCATGGCAGCGCTTGCCGGGTGCGGCGTTCATAATGCCCTGATCGAGATTGACGGACCCGAAGTTCCGATCATGGATGGTTCCTCGATCGACTTTGTGCGTGGCATCATGGCGAAGGGCGTTCGCCGCCAGGCCAGCCCGGTTCTGGCCTACGAAGTGCTGAAGCCTGTGACCGCGTCTCGTGAAGGGGCCAGTGCCTCAATCAAGCCTGCGGACGGGCTGATCATCGACTTCCACATCGATTTCGAGGATGCGGCCATCGGGAGCCAAGCGAAAACGCTGGATTTGCGAAATGGGTCCTTCGTGCGCGAACTCAGCGATAGCCGCACCTTCTGCCGCCGGATCGACGTGGAAACCATGCGTGAGAATGGCTTGGCTTTAGGCGGGACGCTGGAAAACGCTGTGGTCGTTCAAGGCACCGAGATTCTTACACCGGGCGGTTTCCGCCACGCGGATGAAGCTGTGCGCCACAAGATGCTGGACGCGCTGGGTGATCTCTATCTGGCTGGTGGTCCGATTCTGGGTCACTTCACCGGCGACAAGTCGGGCCATTCCATGACCAACACTCTGTTGCGTACATTGTTCGAAACGCCCGGCGCTGTTCGTCCGATCCTGTGCACCCCCGAGCAGGCCGCCCGTCTGCCGGGTCAGGGCCTTATTGCCGCCGAAATCCCTGCTGTCGCCTGATCTGATCAACTCTGACGACATTTCCGCCAGGAAGTGGATAATGCGTTTTGCACCAGAATTTTCTGTGCTAGACCGAGGCTCGATCCGGTTGGGATCCTGTAAGTAAGACGACTAAGGATGAGCGGTATGGTTGGCAACAAGGCGGCAGTCAGATTCGCAAGTGCGATTCTTCTGGCAGCAGTTTTGAGCGCCTGCGGCAACGGGGGAGGCCTGTTCGGTAGCAAAGGCGCGGATCGGGATCAGAACCTTGAAGGGTTCACGCCGGAACAGATCTACACACGCGGTGAGTATGAGCTGTCGCAGAATCGCTCGGACGACGCGGCGTGGTATTTCTCGGAAGTTGAGCGTCTTTATCCCTATTCCGATTGGGCCAAACGCGCGCTGATCATGCAGGCGTTTTCATTCCATGCCGACAAGAATTACGAAGAAAGCCGTGCTGCGGCACAGCGCTATATCGATTTTTACCCAACCGACGAAGATGCGGCCTACGCGCAGTATCTTCTGGCGCTCAGTTATTATGACCAGATCGACGAAGTCGGCCGCGATCAGGGCCTGACCTTTCAGGCCCTGCAAGCGCTGCGCACCGTGATCGAGGTTTATCCGGACAGCGAATATACCACCTCTGCCGTGCTGAAATTCGATCTAGCCTTTGACCATCTGGCGGGCAAGGAGATGGAGATCGGGCGCTATTACCTACGTCAGGATCACTACGTCGCGGCCATCAACCGGTTCCGTGTCGTGGTTGAGGATTTTCAGACCACCTCTCACACCGCAGAGGCGCTTTATCGCCTGATCGAGGCGTATCTGTCTCTAGGCCTATTTGATGAGGCGCAGACAGCAGGTGCGATCCTCGGGTACAACTACCAGTCCTCGGAATGGTATGATGACGGGTACAAGCTGCTGACCTCGCGTGGGTTGGATCTAAAGAGCCGTGGTAACAACTGGCTCAGCACGATCTATCGCCAGACGATCAAAGGTGAGTGGTTGTAATCGCCATGTCATCAGGCTTGGGACGTTAAAGACCCGATGCTGCGCGCCCTCGATATTCGCGACATGCTGATCATTGACCGGCTGGAATTGAGTTTTCAGCCGGGCTTGAACGCGTTGACCGGTGAAACTGGCGCGGGCAAGTCGATCCTTCTGGACTCACTGGGCTTTGTTTTAGGCTGGCGTGGGCGGGCCGAGCTGGTTCGCCAAGGCGCTGCACAGGGCGAGGTTGTTGCCGAGTTCGAACTGCCTGAAGGCCACCCCGCCCATGCTGTTCTGTCTGAGGCCGGTTTGCCAGGTGGCGAAGAACTGATTCTGCGCCGGGTTAACACGGCAGAGGGCCGAAAAACCGCTTGGGTCAATGATCGCCGCTGTTCAGGTGAAGTCCTCCGCGCTTTGTCGGAAACGCTGATCGAATTGCATGGGCAGCATGATGACCGGGGACTGTTGAACCCTCGTGGGCACCGTGTGCTGCTGGATGACTACGCTCAGGTCTCGGAACTATTGGCCAAGGTACGTCAGGCGTGGTCGGAGATGTCGCGCAGCCGCAAAGCGCTGGCCGAGACCGAGGCCGCTTTGGCAGCCATGCGCGCTGAAGAGGAATTCCTGCGCCATTCCGTGGCCGAGTTGGACAAGCTCGATCCGCAACCCGGCGAGGACGCAGACCTCGATGCCCGCCGCCGCATGATGCAGGGGGCAGAGCGTATCCGCGACGACGTTGCTCGCGCATTTGACCTGCTGGGAGGTGACGGGGCCGAAGGCGCGATGTCGGATGCGACACGTTGGCTCGAAGGCGCGTCGGACTCGGCAGGTGGCCAGTTGGAAGAGCCGATTGCAGCGCTTGGCCGGGCCATGATCGAATTGGGCGAGGCGCAGGACGGTGTGAACGCCTGCCTTCAGGCGTTGGACTTTAACCCCGCCGAACTGGAAGCCGCCGAGGAACGTTTGTTCGCCATCCGAGCACTGGCGCGAAAACATGATGTGGCCCCGGATGATTTGGGCGCATTTGCTGATACGCTGCGTGATCGCTTGGGTAAGCTGGATGCAGGCGACGCCGATCTTGCCGGCCAACGTGCTGCGGTTGAGGCGGCCCAGGCGACCTATGATGCGGCTGCGGCAGATCTTAGCGCTGCGCGTCTAGCTGCGGCTGGACAATTGGATCAGGCCGTCATGGCGGAGCTTGCACCGCTGAAAATGGAACGCGCGGTTTTTCGGACAGAACTTACCACCTCCGATCCTGGACCCGAGGGCACCGACGCGGTGGCCTTTACCGTCGCCACCAACCCGGGCGCACCATCGGGACCGCTGAACAAGATCGCCTCAGGCGGGGAACTCAGCCGCTTTCTATTGGCGTTGAAGGTTTGCCTGTCCGGCGATGACAGCGCCCGGACCATGATCTTTGATGAGATCGACCGGGGTGTGGGCGGCGCGACGGCCGATGCGGTGGGTCGCAGGCTGGCGTCTCTGGCGCAGGGCGGGCAGGTTCTGGTCGTCACGCATTCCCCTCAGGTCGCGGCGCGCGCGGCCCATCACTGGCGTGTGCAGAAGCAGGTCACCGATGGCCAAACGCTTTCGACCGTTGTGCCGCTGGCCGCAATAGATCGCGTTGACGAAATTGCCCGCATGGTCTCGGGCGATACGATTACAGAAGAAGCGCGCGCGGCTGCGCGCGCTTTGTTGGAGGCTTAATGCGTCTTTGGCGCAATCTGCTGGCCTGACCGTCGCTATCTTACTTTTCTCAGACCTCGCCGTGGCTTACTAAGGGTTAAGATATGATCCCCGAGAGCCAATGACTCAATCAACCCGCACCGTTCTGCGCAACCAGCTCAATCAGGCTCTGGCCGCGATCAAGGATGCGTTGCGGGTGATGCGTCGCCGAGGACCAAGCCAAATCCAGTTCTGGTTTATCGCTCTGGCGATCGGGATTGCGGCGGGGTTCATGGCGCTAGGGTTCCGCAAGGCGATCCGCGGCTTGCAGGCCTATATCTACGATACCGAGGATATCCTGCTGTTGCACAGTCATGCCGAGAAGCTGCCTTGGTTCATCGTGCTGATCATTCCGATCATCGGCGGGGTGATCGTTGGGCTGATCCTCACGCGCTTTACCGACGATGGCCGTGTCCGCTCGGTCGCGGATGTGATCGAAGGAGCGGCGGTCAGCGATGGGCGGGTTGAGACCAAGGCTGGCGTCGCTTCGTTGTTTGCCTCGCTGATCACACTCAGTACAGGTGGCTCCACAGGGCGGGAAGGGCCCGTGGTGCATATGGCCGGGGTCATCTCGACCTGGGTCAGCGACCGCATTCATGCGGACGGAATCACCGGGCGCGACCTGCTTGGATGCGCTGTGGCCGCTGCGGTTTCGGCCAGCTTCAACGCGCCCATCGCAGGCGCGCTGTTCGCGCTTGAGGTCGTTTTGCGCCACTTCGCCGTCCACGCCTTTGCGCCCATCGTCATTGCCTCGGTTGCGGGGACGGTGATCAACCGGCTGGAATATGGCGACGTTACCGAGTTCACGTTGGATACGCCCGGTTCACTGCAATTCTACGTCGAACTACCTGCCTTCCTAATCCTCGGGCTGATCTGTGGGTTGGTATCCTTGCTTCTGATGCGCTCGATCTTTTTTGCCGAGGACATCGGCAATCATGTTCAAGCCCGACTGTCTTTGCCGGGATGGCTACGCCCGGCGGTTTCGGGTGCAATGCTGGGCCTTCTGGCGATCTGGTTCCCGCACATTATTGGCGTTGGGTATGAAACGACGATCCGTGCCCTGACCGGCGATCTGGTGCTGACCACAGCGATCCTGTTTGCGGTCCTCAAGACAGTGGCTGTGGCGATCACCATGGGCGGGCGCATGGGGGGAGGCGTGTTTTCGCCTTCGCTGATGATTGGAGCGCTGACTGGGCTGGCCTTTGGGCTGATCGCCACCGGATTGCTGCCAGATGTATCTGGCACCCATACCCTTTACGCTTTTGCTGGCATGGGCGCCGTGGCTGCAGCGGTTCTGGGCGCTCCGATCTCGACCACTTTGATTGTGTTCGAATTGACCGGAGACTGGCAGATCGGTCTAGCGGTGATGGTGTCGGTGTCGATGTCCACCGCCTTGGCCTCGCGCCTTGTGGACCGGTCTTTCTTCCTGACACAGCTTGAGCGTCGCAATGTGCATCTGGCGGCGGGACCACAGGCCTATCTTTTGGCCATGCTGCGCGCTGGGGCGGTGATGCGACCGATCGGCGATGCGCGCTCGATCACCAAGGAGGAAGCGCGGTCGCTGATCGAAAAAGGCCTCTGCGTCAAAGCAAGCGCGACGCTGGAGGCGGCTATGCCTTATTTTGACCGCGATGATATTCCCTGTATCCCGGTGATCGTCATGGACGAAAACGGGACAGAGACGCCGGTTGGCGCGCTCTATCACATCGACGTTCTAAAGGCCTACAACCGGGCGCTGGCTGCGACAGCGGCCGAGGAACACTCCTAGCCGTTATACACGCTCGCCGCGTCGCCCAGGTAGTTGTCCCACGCGAACCAATAAGAGATATGCCCGGCCACGCGCGGCAATTGTGTGCCATCCGGTCCGATCAGCATCTCTTCAGACAAGGTCCATTTGCGACCGCTCTCATCGACCAGACCTCCGCCTGATGCTTTGAACCGGTGGCCTGCACGCTCGTAGGCGCGCACTGTCCGGCGGTCTGAGTTGCCGATCAGAACCAAAGGCCGATCCGCAATCGCGTCGTTGATCACACGGGTCCGGTCGAAGGCGTCCAGCGGCCAGGCCCGCGCGGCGCCGAACTGGCGGATGGTGAAGATGTAGTCCTTCTGGCGATGCTCGGACTGATCTACCAAAGCCGGGAACATCAACTCGGGCGAGGCGAAATACTCGCGATACACCACACCTGAGCCATAGTTGCGACGATGCCCGGTGCTGAGCGACAAGACGCGCGTGCCCGGGTGAGAGTTCTTCCAGCTGTCCCAGGTCGTGATCACCACCGGGCGCTGCTTCAGCTCGATCCCGCTGTCGACCAGGGGGCCCACGACGGGTTTGCCGGTATATTGGTTCCACAGCGAGTGCGTCTCGCGGTCGAACATCAGCTTGTTCGAGCGATACAGGAACCCCGAGGAGCCGAAGACAAACGGTTTCCGCCGCCCCGGCACTTGCGTCTCAAACAAGATGCCCGACCCGCAGAGGGTGCAATAGGCCAATGCCACCGGCACGCCGCCGATCACCTCGTTGAACATCTCGTGCCAGCCCATGATCCTAAGCGGGTAAGCACGCACGTCACCGTTGATCGAGACCCCAAAGACCAGATCATCCTCTTTCAGATAGTCGGCGTCGGAGGCCGAGATCAGCTTCGGATTGTCCAGCGAAGGGATGCCATCCTTGCGCACGCCGCCCCAGGTGATCTCCTCCAGCCGGATCTTCATCCGCTCGCGCTGCAGGTATTCGGGACGCAGGAACAGGTCGAAATTGTCGTCGATCCGCAGCAAGACCTCGCGTTTGAACGGGATCAAAGAAGGGTGTGGGACGATCTGAGGGTTCTGCTCTTGCCACAGCATCCAGTCGAACCAGTCGGTGCCAAGTTGCTCGCCGGTCAGAGTCTCCATCACCTCGACGATGTCGTCCCGCCGCCGGTCGGTGAAGCGCATGGCGGTCAACAGAGCAGGGACCACATCCGGGTTTCCGCGCTGAGCCAGAAAGGCCATCTTAGCCTCGAAATCCGTTCGACCGCCGCGCAGCGTACTGTGCAGCGCGTCCAACACAGGTTCTTCCTGCGCCCAACTTGCGGCAGGTGCCAGCGCGCTGGCTCCGACCATTCCGACAAATTGGCGACGAGAAACAGACATGGCACCCTCCGATCCTTTTTCGCGCTTAGTATGAGGGCAAATGCACCGCCTTGCATGAAACAGCTGCGTGATTGGCGCGTGATCACCCGCGATCGTTGATTTGAGGGGTTAGGTCTGAAAAACAGAGAGGGTATTTTCAGAGCAGATTTCCCATGACCAATGCGATGCTGGGTGGTCAGCCGCATCCCGCGCGCTCTGGCCGGCGGCGGGTTTTGTGTCTTGCCTGCCTTTGCGCATTGCCTTGCCTTCACCGCTTTGCCCATTTTCTATGTGCAATAGGTCGGACTTCCTGGCTATGCGCTCGATTTTGATCGCGACCTCTTTACTGGCGGGGACAGCGGCTGAGGAACACTCATGAGGTTTTGGTGGCGGCCGGGCCACTATGGGCTTCTCTTTGAATTGAACACGTTGTCTGAAAGTGCGGTGTCTCCTAGCCTAATTGACGAACTTCTCATGAAAGTCACTCTGATTGAGGTTTGGACATGTCTTACGAACGATTTTCTTGGCTGATAGCGGCGGTTGCGATCTCGATGATTGGTGCTGCCCAATCTCGCGCGCAGGAGGCGCCCTATGTCACTGGCTTTCTCGGTGCTACCGATATGGGCGACTATGATTTTGATTTCTTTCAAACGGTTCCTTCAATCGTGGTCGGTCAAGGCACCATCACAACCGACACTGGAATCTCCTACGGACTGGCCGTCGGAATGAAGGTCGCGCCTAATCTGCGGGCCGAATTCGAACTTTCACACGCCTCGAATGATACAAAGGAAATCGGCCGCCCGTTTACCCAGTACGACGGAAGCTTTGATGCGACATTCGGGATGGTAAACCTCTGGTATGACATCCCGGTGCAGGGCAGGTTCAAGCCCTATATTGGCGGGGGACTTGGGTTTGCGCGGGTTTCCCACGACGGTCAGTCCGGTGCTGGCGTCACATTGGTCGATGACAGTGACACGGCTATTGCAGGGCAATTGGGGTTTGGTGGCCGCTTCCAAGTAGGGGAACGCGGAAACATCGACATCGGGTACCGTTACAAGACGACCGGCGATCTTGATTTCACCACGACCCAAGTGTTCATCCCAACAGATCTCACGGATGGCCGCTACTCGTCGCACTCGCTCATTCTTGGGTACAGCTACAGTTTCTGACAGACGTAACTAAGTACTTCCGCCCCTCAAATCTGTTCGACCTTGATCGAGTCCACCGGGTAGAAAGCCAGATAGTCTTTGAGGCCGGCCGTATCCTTACCGGGGGTCTCAAAGCTCCAGGCCGCGTTTTCGGTGACCGAGGATTTGTTCACGATCGAGAAATGCGTGGCATCGCCTTTGTGCGGGCAGTGAATCACCTTGTCCGTACGGTCCAGGAAGGCCATCGCAATGTCAGAACGGGGGAAATAGATCACGGGTTCCAGATCACCTTCGCGCAACTCAAGCGCGTTTGAGCTTTCGCCCAGAATGGCCCCACCAGAGCGGACGCTCCATTTGCCGGGTGCTTCGGTGATCGTGATTTCAACCATGTCTTTTCCCTCGTTCTTGTCAGGGCTTCTCCTTTGCCCATTTTATGTGACAGTCTGATGTCAAACTGGCGCGGTTGCGGCATCCAACCACAGTTGAGCGTCCCCGCCCAGCCTTGGCCTGATTTTTTCCGCAACGTCGCGGTGATAGCTATTCAGCCAATCCCGTTCTTGTGCGGTCAGCATGTCAACCAGAATCAGGCGGCGGTCTATGGGCACATAGGTCAGCGTGCGCCATTGTAACATGGCCCGTTCCGCATCGCCGTCGGGCAGCGACGGTGCTTCCTCTACGACAATCAGGTTTTCGATCCGGATGCCAAACGCGCCCTCGCGGTAATAGCCGGGTTCGTTCGACAGGATCATACCGGGCTCAAAGGGTACGTGGCTGACGCGCGACAGGCGTTGCGGGCCTTCATGCACGCTCAGATACGCGCCGACACCGTGACCGACGCCGTGGTTGAAGTCCTGCCCCGCCTGCCACAGAGGCGCGCGCGCCACGCATTCGATATCGCGCCCGGCCAGTCCAATTGGCCAGCGCAACATCGACATGGCGATCATGCCTTTCAACACGCGGGTAAAGCAGACCTTTTCGGTCTCTCCGACCTCACCTATTGCGATGGTGCGCGTGATGTCGGTGGTGCCGTCCAGATACTGCCCGCCGCTGTCCAGCACCAACAAATGACCTTCCTGCAAGGTGCTGTCGGTCTCTTCCGTCACGCGGTAATGCATGATCGCCCCGTTGGCGCCGGTTCCGGCGATCGTGTCGAATGAGATATCCTGTAGCGCATTGTCCCGCCGACGGGCTTCTTCCAGCCGGGTCACGACCTGCGTTTCGCTGATCTGCCCCGGCGTTTGCTGATCCAGCCAGAACAGCGTTTCGACGACGGCAACGGCGTCGCGCAGGTGGGCCTCGGCGCTGCCTGCAATCTCGGCCGGGTTTTTGCGAGCCTTGGGCAGGGCGCAAGGGTCGCCTCCATCAACCATCCGGTCCCCAAGCGCATCCGCTACAATTTGAGGCACTGTGCCCGGATCGACCTGAACCTTACCTTCTAGGGCAGCAACGGCGTCCAGAAATCCATCAGGCTGGTGAACCGAAACCTGAGGGCTCAGATGTTCTCCCAGTTCGCCTAGTTTTGCTGCAGCCATGAACAGATCAACACGACCGTCCGCATGTAGAATGGCAAAGCCATGGGCGACCGGGTTGTAAGCAATGTCCGAGCCGCGAATGTTCAACACCCACATGATCGAGTCGGGCAAAGTGATCACCGCCGCACTCCGCCCGCCGTCACGCAGGCTTTCAGCCAGTCGGGTGATTTTGCTCTCAGCGGTTTCCCCTGCAAACTCAATCGGATGTACCTTGACAGGGTTCATCGGTGGGGCAGGCTGATCCTGCCATATCCGGTCCACTAGATTGGCACAGCGCACCAACTCGATCCCGCTTCCCTCAAGGTCCGTCTGCGCGGCTTTGATCTGACCTGCGGAATGAAGCCATGGATCAAATCCGACCGATCCCCCGTTCGGCAACTGCTGTTTCAACCAACTGCTCAGGCTCACATCGGGCCAGGGCACCGGAGTGTAGTCCTCCGCCACCTGCGCCTTGACCTGCGTCCGATAGCGCCCGTCTATGAACACCCCGGCCACGTCCCGCAGGGCGGCGCAAAACCCGGCCGAGCCAGTGAACCCGGTCAGCCAGGCCAGTCGTTCGTCCCGAGGGGCCACATACTCACCCTGATGCGCATCCGCGCGCGGCACCAGAAAACCGTCCAAGCCTTCGCGCTCCAGTTCCTGCCGCAAAGCAGCCAATCGCGGAGGTCCTTGTTCGGGCCGTGCTGTCACCTCAAAAGACTGAAACATACCTGCCTCCCTCAAGCCAAAGTGTGGTTTCAAGCCACCTCTTTATCTTTTTGAAAAAATACCCGGCGGAGGCAAGGCCAGCCTCAGCTGGCCCTTTTCATCCCCATCACTCGGGCCCGCGCGCGCGGGTCGCTGTCGAACAAAGCCGCCAACTGTTCGGTCATGGCGCCAGCCAATTGCTCCACATCGGTGATCGTAACCGCACGATCATAGTACCGGGTCACGTCATGCCCGATCCCAATGGCCAACAATTCCACCATCTTGCGCTTTTCGACCATGGCGATCACGTCGCGCAGGTGTTTCTCCAGATAGTTCGCCGGGTTCACACTGAGCGTGGAATCATCGACCGGAGCACCGTCGGAAATTACCATCAGGATCTTACGCGCCTCGCGCCGCGCCAGCATCCGGCGATGGGCCCATTCCAGCGCCTCACCGTCGATGTTTTCCTTCAGCAGCCCTTCCTTCATCATCAGACCAAGATTGGGCCGCGCCCGGCGCCATGGTGCATCGGCACCTTTGTAGATGATGTGACGCAGATCGTTCAGACGTCCCGGCTGTTGCGGGCGGCCTGCATTCAACCAAGCTTCACGGGCCTGACCGCCTTTCCAGGCGCGGGTCGTAAAGCCCAGAATTTCAACCTTCACATTGCAACGTTCCAGCGTCCGGGCCAGAACATCCGCGCAGATGGCCGCAATCGAAATCGGACGCCCCCGCATCGAGCCAGAGTTATCCAGAAGCAGGGTCACTACGGTATCGCGAAACTCGGTGTCCTTTTCGACCTTGAAGCTCAGCGGTGTGGTCGGGTTGGCAACCACGCGTGCCAGACGACCGGCATCGAGGATACCTTCCTCGCGATCGAATTCCCACGACCGGTTCTGCTGTGCCTGCAAGCGGCGCTGCAATTTGTTGGCCAAGCGGCTGACCGCACCCTTCAACGGCTCAAGTTGCTGATCCAGATAGGCACGCAACCGCTCCAGTTCAGCAGGCTCTGCCAAATCCTCGGCGGCGATCTCCTCATCATGGGTGTTCAGATAGACCTTGTATTCCGGGTCAGCCTCGGACGCAGGCGGAGGGGCAGGTGGCTCCAGCGGCGCCTCGCCCTCTGGCATCTCAGCCTCATCGCCCATCTCATCCTCGGCCATCTCGTCCATCGAGACTTGGGCCTGAGATTGATCCTGCTGTTCTTCTTGCGACTGCTCGGGCGTGGCGTCAGGATCCTGTTCCTCCTGATCATCTTGCCCGGTGCTGTCGGGATCGGGCTGCTCTTCGGCGTTTTCCTCGGCCTGATCTTCCTGCTCTTCGTCCAGCTCATCAGGATCATCACCCAGCTGGTCGCCATAGCCCAAATCCTTGATCACCTGACGGGTGAACTTGGCAAACTCTGCCTGATCCGAGAGGATTTCGTCGAGCTTCTCAAGCGTGCCGCCAGCCTGCTCCTCAATGTATCCACGCCAGAGGTTCATGACATTGTTGGCCGCCGGCGGCAGGTCACGCCCGGTGGCCAGATGCCGGATCAGATAGCCCGCAGCAACCGACAAAGGGGCATCGGCGGGCTGCTTGCACTGGTCATAGCCGCGCCGTAGGGCCTCATGGCTAATCTTAACATCAATGTTGGAAGCCGTACCGGGCATATCCCGCGCGCCCATCGCCTCGCATCGGGCGGTTTCCATCGCTTCATAGAGGTCCCGCGCCATATCTCCGGGCGGGGCATAGCGCATATGGGTCGCGTCATCGTGATAGCGGCGCTGCAAGGCCAAGGCATCGGCAGTTCCGCGCGCCAGCAAAACCTCTTCGCGCGTCATCCGGCGCGACACCTGAGGCAACCGCATTGCCTCACCAGAAAGGCCCGAGGGATCGACGGTGTAACTTACGGAAAGCTCCGGATCATCGGCCATGACTTTGGTGGCCTCAGCGAGAGCTTTCTTGAACGGATCAGCAGGGTTGTCGTTCTTTTGTGCCATGTCCCCAAGCCTTTCACAGTGCCGTCCCGATTTCCACCAAACAGGAAGCCGGATCCGCCTTCATCTGGCTAAAAATACCTCCGCCGGAGGCATTGCGCCCGAAACCGGGCGCAATTCGGCGTTAGCCCAAGCTCACGCTTGCCGCGCTTTCCGGCAGTTCTTCGTCAAAGCAGCGCTGATAGAACTCGGCCACGGTCTGGCGCTCAAGCTCATCGCACTTGTTCAGGAAGGACAGGCGGAACGCATAGCCCACATTGCGGAAAATCTCAGCGTTTTGGGCCCAGTTGATCACGGTCCTTGGGCTCATCACGGTCGACAGGTCGCCATTCATGAAAGCGGTGCGGGTGAGGTCGGCAACGGTGACCATCTGGCTGACGGTCTTACGGCCCTCAGCCGTGTTGTACAGCGGTGCTTTCGACAGCACGATCATCGTCTCGGCATCGTGGCTGAGGTAGTTCAGCGTCGAGACCAGAGACCAGCGGTCCATCTGTGCCTGGTTGATCTGCTGCGTGCCGTGATAGAGGCCGGTCGTATCGCCCAAACCCACGGTGTTTGCGGTGGCGAACAGGCGGAAATTCGGGTTCGGGGTGATGATCTCGTTCTGGTCCAGCAGGGTCAGCTTACCATCATGCTCCAGCACGCGTTGGATCACGAACATCACGTCCGCACGGCCTGCGTCGTATTCGTCGAACACGATGGCGACAGGGTTGCGCAGGGCCCAGGGAAGGATGCCTTCGTGGAACTCGGTCACCTGCTTGCCATCGCGCAGCTTGATCGCATCCTTACCGATCAAGTCGATCCGGCTGATGTGGCTATCCAGGTTTACACGCACGGCGGGCCAGTTCAGACGGGCGGCAACCTGTTCGATATGGGTCGACTTACCGGTGCCGTGATAGCCCTGGATCATCACGCGACGGTTATGCGCAAACCCTGCCAGAATCGCCAAAGTCGTCTCTGGGTCGAACTTGTAGGTCGGGTCAATCGCGGGCACCCGGTCGCTACGTTCCGCAAAACCTTTGACCGCCATGTCGGTATCAATGCCGAACACGTCACGGACCGAGATCTCTTCGGTGGGTTTTGCGTTGATATCAATCGATCCGTCAGCCATTCGCCTTGTCCTTATCCTTAGGCCCGTCTTGCCGGGTTTGAACCCGTGTGTGGTGCAACATATTCCGACCAAGGGCAAGGGAAAGCCGCTCGCTAAAAACGCTGACAGGATGTTTCTTATCAACTGGCCTTATCTGCGGGAAGGGCGGGGTTACGTTAGAGTGGCGATGAGCAAGCGGCTCTGGTTGGGTTCTTCAATAAATCGTCAACCTTAGGAAAACCTGATGTCTCTATTCGCGCGGCTGCTACGGCAAGTCGCGGTCCGAGCGCAGGCTTGAGTTCCTACTCAAGGACAAGTTTGAGAACCCGTTCATTCAATCATCGTTAAGAGGACGCCTCACTCCGAGACGGACAGGGATTTAAATTCAAGAAATTAAATATTTCTTTGAATGAGCCTAACTGAACGGTAAAATGAGCAAAGTCTGCATGTTTAATGGGCTATATGTAGGGGGTTAAGGTGTTCGCGACATCCTTTGTTGAGTCAGGGTGGCTTCAATTGTTACCTGTTGGCGACCGGCAAGGTGCAGTGAATGCCTTTTGACGCGCTCCTCTACACGGTGACTGAGACCGGCGGCACTGGTAACCTCATAGTTCAGGGATCAACGACACCTGCGATAATCTCAGGGCAAACGGTTTCTTTCGATGGCGGCACGACCTTCGTACCCTACACCTATCTCGGTCAGGGGAACTATCGCGGTACAATTGAAACCGCGGATTTTATCCAAGTAGGTGGGCAGATTTACGCTTTCAATAGTGTCGATCCGACCGGGTCTCTCAGCACCGGGAATTGGGAGATCACCGTGAGTGACCTCGACCCGGTCAACCCGCCTTGTTTTGCAACCGGAACGCTGATTGACACAGAAAGTGGGCCACGACCTGTAGAGTCTTTGATGGCTGGGGATCGGGTCTGTGTGGCAGGCGGGCAAACATTGCCGATCATCTGGATAGGCAAAAGAACTCTCAGCGCGAACGCGTTGCGCAAAAATCCAAAGTTCAGGCCCGTCCGGATTCAGCGCGGCGCTTTGGGTGATGACCTGCCCAGCCAAGACTTATTTGTTTCCCCCCAGCATCGGATTGTGCTGGAAGGTTGGCGGGCCGAGCTTCTTTTTGGCGAGCCTCGGGTTTTTTGTGCCGCAATACACTTGGTGAACGATGGTTTGATCCGTCAAATGCCGCCTGTGGCACCTGTAACTTATTTCCACATTGTCTGTAGTCGACATGTGGTCCTATCGTCACATGGTTTGCAAAGCGAAAGCTTGTTTCTCGGTGATCTTGCGTTGAAATCATTCCAACGCGAAGACGTCGAGGAATTGCGTGCCTTGTTTCCCGAGCTTAGTAATCCGGCTTCGGCGCAACGACAGCGGACACACTTGCGTTGTCTGAAGCGACTCGAAGCAGAAGTATTGCGGGATTTGTTGCCAGGGTAAGAGCAGCCTACTTGAAGTTCCGGCTGTCCTTTATCTGATCCCAGGCCCAGACGACCTCTTGCAGTTGCTCTTCCTGAGACCGGTCGCCGCCGTTCATATCCGGGTGCAGCACTTTGATCAGCTTCTTGTAGGCCTTGCGAACCTCGGCCTTGGACCAGCTGTCATTGGCCTCCAGAATCTCGATGGCGCGCCGTTCGGTGGGCGGAAGGCGACGGCCACCGCCACCCGAGGTGCGGCCTTTGTTCTGAGTGCTGTTTGCGCCCAGAACCTGGTGTGGGTCTTCGATGCCCAGACGCGCCCAGGCACGTGCCTCGGGGTCGCCCATGGGCTTGGTTTCACGCTCCCAGACTTTGTCCTTCGTGCGTTGTGCGTTCAGTTCGGCTTCGGTCGTGCCATCGAAGAAGTTCCACCTCTGATTATACTCGCGCACATGCTGCTGGCAGAACCAGTAGAAGTCATCAAGAACGTCCGGGGCCTTGGGCGCGCGGTACTTGCCGGGTTCTTCACAGCCTGGGTGATCACAGATTCGCACCGAGGTCTCAGATGCGCCCGACATGCCCCGACGCCCGCGCGGGTTCTTTTTCTTGGCGCTGGAGACGGACATATCGAATCCGAAAGGGTCTGATTTCGTCATGCTGTGATCCTTAAGAACGCATCTTCTCGACTCGGAGGCAGCAGTTTAGTCTAAGCAGCCGAAAGTAGAAGAGGGGGGCGGCAAGTTTTTTGCCGTTGAGCATAAAAATGACTGTGACTGACGAAATCCGAACCCGACTGCAGGCCGCCTTTGATCCGCGTGAGCTTGAGGTGGTGGATGACAGCGAAAGCCACCGGGGCCACGCAGGGTTTCAGGAAGGTGGCGAGAGCCATTTCAACGTCCGCATCCGCGCCGCCGCATTCGAGGGCCAATCTCGCGTGGCCCGACATCGTGCGGTTCACAAGGCACTGGGCGACATTGTGCCGCGTATCCATGCTTTGGCGTTGGATATTGGCGTTTAATCTAGTTCAAAACCGGAGCCGAAAGGCGAGGCCGACCAGAGGAGCTGTGTCATAGCTCTGGCGGCTGATTTCGTTGCCGTTTTCGTCCTCCAGTGTCAGTCGGCCATCGAATTCGGCCCCGGCAAAGACGGTTAAAGACACGCCCGGATTCGGATCATAGCTGAGCGACGCAACCACAGGGAGGCTTTTGTCTTCGCCGATCCCGCTCGGAGCCAACCCCGCGTCGTCTAGCCGGAAGCGAATTTTTTCGGATCGGGCCGACAGCGAGAGGCTGAAATCGTCGTTCAGTGCGTAGCTGAGAGTCAGCCCCGGCCCGCGAGTCGCACCGATTCCGGAGCCAGTGTTCAGGTTCCAGCGATCATTGATGTCCCAATCCACCAAAAGCGCCGGAAAGAGATCGACACCACTATCTTCCAATTGCGTGAAGGCTCCAAAAGCTGGTCCTATCGTCAGGCTTTCGCTGATCCGCCACGCGACGCCCGCAAATACACCATAGGTACGACCATCCGAAGATGCCGCGCCTTTCTGATAGTCCCACCTGACCTGAGGCGACACGAACACACTGGCCCGCTGGCCAGCCTGAAACCGCAGAGGAGCCGATATTCGGATGTCACGAATGTCGTTCCAGGGCTGGTTGTCCGCCGCGCTGAAGTCATAGTCCAGCTGCCCGTAGCTGACCGAGATGCCAAGTGACGTTTCGCTCTCAAATCGGTACAGTCCGGTGGCCCGCAGGAACGATCGCGTCGCGCTGAAGTCTCCGCCCTGATCTAGATCGGCGCTTCCCTGGTAAGCGGCGAGCCCGTCGATCTGGCTGACCCATCCCAGCCGTTGTTGTGCGGCGGCCGGCAGCGCGATCTGGCAGGCGATTGCGGTGAGGAAACAAAGAAAAGCGGTGCAAGGTTTCATCGCGGCCGGGGCCCTGTTTTGTGACAAAGTGTATCTTGGGACGATACGAGCAGAACCCAGTAACGGATGACCGCCTGAGTCTCGTTGGCTCAATCCGTGTTTTCTAGACCACACCCTCTGGCCCATGTAGTTCTGTTGAGTTTTACTTGGCCTCCTCGCTCGGCTTCAAAGTCAATGGCGGCTCATCTACTTCGGCTGAAATTGGTTCCGGGGCCTGAACCACATCCGGCCCGGGGACGGGCTGAGCCAAGGGCACGCCCTCGGGCGTTTCGGTTGGCGATGGTGTGGCCACAGGGGCCACTACCTCGGTGGACTCGGCCTCAATC
This sequence comes from Ruegeria sp. AG1, assembly GCF_056541705.1. Classification (NCBI taxonomy): domain Bacteria; kingdom Pseudomonadati; phylum Pseudomonadota; class Alphaproteobacteria; order Rhodobacterales; family Roseobacteraceae; genus Ruegeria; species Ruegeria sp. AG1. Next base: position 357,828 of record NZ_JBQFYU010000001.1, read on the forward strand.
ACCCGACGAAAAACCAACACGTTGCGCCAGTTCGTGGTCGATCCGGTCAGGCCCGAGCGTTCCTCGCTGGGCAGCAACTCGGCGCGCTGGTATTCCCATCCCTGTTGGCCCATCTCGTTCAGCACCTGCTCGACCGAGGTGGCAAAGCGGCCCTCGGGCGTTTTGACGCCTTTGGCCTTCGCGCCCTTTTGCGGGGCCGGAATGACTTTGTATTCGTAGCGCGGCATCGACTGTTCCCTTGTACCTTTGACGGTCAACTTAACACGCAGGTCGCCGGGTGAAAGAGACGTTGCGCATCCGGCGCAAATCAGCCGGTCTTCTGCACCGCCTTGGCCACAACCGACAGGCAAAGCTCGGTCGCCAGTGCCATGTCCTGCACCGAAATCCACTCCAATGGTCCGTGAATGCACTGCATGCCGGTGAACAGGTTGGGGCAGGGTGTGCCAAATTCGGTCAGGCGAGAGCCATCGGTGCCGCCGCGGATCGGAACCGAGAGGGGCTCGATCCCCAGTTCCTGACAGGCTTCGCGCGCCAGATCGACGGGGGTCATGTCATTCTCGAGCCAATAGCGCATGTTGCGGTATTGGTGGCTGATGTCGCAGGTGATGGTCGCGCGCGGCTCGGAGGCCTGAACGGCGTCGCAGACCTTGCGCACCAGGTCGCGCTGGGCCTCAAGCCCCTCCATCTCGAAATCCCGCAGGATCAGCTTGATCTCCATCTCGGAAGAGCCGCCATTCATGTCGGTGACATGGATGAAGCCTTCGCGCCCGTCGGTGACCTCGGGGGTCAGTGTGGCCTGCGGCAGGGTCTGTACGATCTTTGCGGCCAGATGGGTGGCATTGACCATCTTTTCTTTGGCCAGACCGGGATGGATCGACACGCCGGTGATCTTAATCACCGCGCGGTCGGCCGAGAAGCTTTCATATTCGATCTCCCCCACCTCTTGCCCGTCGAGTGTATAGGCGAAATCGGCCTTGAGGTCCTTGGGCAGTTGCTCGGTCACACCGCGCCCGATCTCTTCGTCCGGGGTGAAAGCAATGCGGATGGGGCCGTGTGGAATGTCTGGATTTTCGATCAGATGCCGCGCCATGGTCATCAGGATGGATACGCCTGCCTTGTCATCAGCGCCCAACAGGGTGGTGCCCGAAGCGGTGATCAGATCATGGCCGATCTTTTCGGCTAGATAAGAGTGTTCGTCCGGGGACAGAACCAGATCGGGATCATCGGGAAAACTGATCTCACCGCCGTTAAAGCCCTTGATGACGCGCGGTTTGACTCCGGTTGCGTTGAATTGCGGGGCGGTGTCGACATGGGCGAGGAACCCCACGGTCGGCCCTTCGGCGGTGCCGGGAATGGTCGCCACAACGACGCTGTCGCCGGTCATCTCGACATCCTGCGCGCCGATCTCGGTCAGCTCCTGCTGCAGCAGGTTCAGCATGTCGAACTGAATGGGCGTACTTGGGGTCGAAGGTGATGTCTCATCGCTTTGGCTGTCGATAGCCGCGTAGCGCATCAGACGGTCTTCAAGTTCCTGATCGAATTTTCTGGTCATGGCACCTCTCCTGCGCGGAAGAAAGGGCGCAAAAGAAAACGGAGTCAAGCGGGTGGCCTGACTCCGTCGCAGAACTTTGAAAACGGGCTTACGAACCCAGCTTTTGTGCAACCAACTCGTTGACGGCCTTGGGGTTGGCTTTGCCGCCGGTGGCTTTCATCACCTGACCGACAAACCAGCCAGCCAGTTTCGGGTTCACCTTGGCCTTTTCAACCTGCGCCGGGTTGGCAGCGATGATCTCGTCCAAAGCAGCCTCGATGGCGCCGGTGTCGGTGACCTGCTTCATGCCGCGCTCTTCGACTATCTGCGCCGGGTCGCCGCCTTCGGTATAGACGATCTCGAACAGGTCCTTGGCGATCTTGCCCGAGATGGCATCGGACGAGATCAGATCAATGATTCCACCCAACTGCGCCGGAGATACAGGCGAGTCGGTGATGTCATGATCTTCTTTTTTGAGGCGGCCAAACAGTTCGTTGATGACCCAGTTCGCGGCCAGTTTGCCGTTGCGGCCTTTCGCGACTTCTTCGAAATAGGCAGCGCTTTCGACCTCGGCAGTCAGGACTGAGGCGTCATAGTCGGTCAGGCCGAACGCTTCGATGAACCGCGCCTTTTTCTCGTCGGGCAGCTCAGGCAGCTTGGAGGCGATGTCGTCGACCCATGCCTGTTCGATTTCCAAAGGCAGCAGGTCAGGGTCTGGGAAATAGCGGTAGTCGTGCGCTTCTTCCTTGGACCGCATGGACCGCGTCTCACCCTTATCCGGGTCGTACAGGCGGGTTTCTTGATCGACTTTGCCACCGCCTTCGACGATCGCGATCTGACGGCGGGCTTCGACTTCAATCGCCTGCTGGATAAAGCGCATCGAGTTCATGTTCTTGATCTCGCAGCGGGTGCCCAGATGCGAGAAGTCCTGCGTTTCCTGGTACTTCTCATAAGCACCCGGCAAACAGATCGAGACATTCACGTCCGCCCGCAGGTTGCCGTTCTGCATGTTGCCATCACAGGTGCCCAGATAGCGCATGATCTGACGCAGCTTGGCGATATAGGCGGCGGCTTCTTCGGGGCCACGGATGTCGGGGCGCGAGACGATCTCCATCAGGCAGACGCCGGTCCGGTTCAGGTCCACGAAGGACATATGCGGGTCCATGTCATGGATCGACTTGCCCGCGTCCTGCTCCATGTGAATACGTTCGATGCGCACCATACGCGCGGTGCCGTCGCCCATCTCAACCAGCACTTCACCTTCGCCCACGATGGGGTGATAAAGCTGCGAGATCTGGTAGCCCTGCGGCAGGTCAGGGTAGAAATAGTTCTTGCGGTCAAAAGCCGATTTCAGGTTGATATCCGCCTTCAGGCCCAGACCCGTGCGCACGGCCTGTTCCACACAATATTCGTTGATCACCGGCAGCATGCCCGGCATCGCCGCGTCCACGAAGGCCACGTTCGAGTTCGGCTCGGCCCCGAATTGGGTCGACGCGCCGGAAAACAGCTTGGCATTGGACGAGACCTGAGCGTGCACCTCCATCCCGATCACCAGTTCCCAATCGTGCTTGGCCCCGGCAATGGTTTTGATTTTCGGCATTTCGTATGTCAGGTCGAGCATGGCGCGCCTCTAATTTCCGCAGAAGTCTAGGCTTGCGTATTAGGCCCGGCGCGCCAAAGGGGCAAGGGGTTAGTTCCCGGAGACTTGCAACCCCGTCGGCGTGAAGGTCACGCTTTGACCATTGCGCAGTTCCTCGCGCAGTTGATTGGCGATCGCGCGTAGCGCATCCCGGCGGCCACGGGCGGCGAAGCGCTCGGTCGAGTTGATGTGCAGGCTGTTGCTGAACCCGTTCGCCGCATGAGCCCAGATCAGGGGGTGCAGCTCGGTCAGGTGATCGCGGATCAGCCAGTTTGCAGCCTCGCAAATCTGTTTGCGGGCGATGTCGGCCTTTGGGTTGCGGCCCATCCCGTTCTGCAACGTGACCGAGCAATAAGCGGCCAACAGGTTGATCGTCTGCTGGTCGGGGCGGCGTTCGACGATGTCATGCAACCCTTCCAGAAAAAACTCGACGTCCACCCGCGCGCAGGCTTCGTCATCCAGTGCGATGGCATCGAACTGGACCCAGGTATATCCGCCAGCACCCCATGTTTTCTGAGTGCGCGCGGCGTTGCGTAGGGCCTGAACTTCCAGCTGGTCGTAGGTCCCGAACCTGCGTGGCAACAAATGGCTGCCCATGGCGCGCATGTGGCGATGGTTTTGCGGGTCAAGCGTGATCAGCTCTTCGTATTTGTCTGCTACACGGGTGCGTGGGCTGACATGGCCCGCCAAAAGGGCACAATCCGCAGCGGCAATCGCTGGGCTGTTCGGCATGGCAGAGCGGCAGTCCTTCAGCAAATCGGCAGCGCGGTCGAAATGCGCGGCGCAACGAGATTGATGCAGTGCGGGCAGGTCTTTGGGGTCTGCTGTTCCGCGCCATGCCCAGGCCAAATCAATATGAGCCAATGCCACCACAAGGGCGATCATCGGGTCATCGGGGTGGTTCTGAATTTCACCCTCCAGTTCAGAGATGCCTGCCAGAAAATCATAGTCTGACTGAGTTCTGCCATCAGACAGGGCATGTTCCGCGGCCAGCACAACATCCGCGCGTGCCCCAAAACCTAACAGGTCGGCAATCGGCTGGCCGCAAGGTGTTGTTTCGCGTGCGTCATCCGCGGCCTGCATCTCTTGCGAGAGTTCGACCCACATATCCTGACGCGCCAGATGGCGCCCGCGTTCGATCACCTTATATCCGGCGGTGTCATCTGTTTCCGCGATCGGGATGTTCAACTGCCCCGAGGCGACAAGCCACGCGGTTGCGTCCGCGACAGACGCTGGCAAAGGCGTAGAGGTGGGACTGGAAGAGCCGAAAAGACGGGCGGCAGCCGCCCTAAAAGACCGAAACATGGCAAAACTCGAACTGTAACAAACTTGTAACGCATCCAGTTTGCCAAAAACTGTGTCTATTTCAAGGAGTCGTTGCGCGCTTTAGTTCGAGATGTGATCAATTAGCCCTTGGGCTTGGGATTGTTTCAAAAAACCCTAAAATGATGACGTTCAACGGTAAATCCCGCCTGCTGCAACACGTCTTCGAACTCTTTGTTTGGGGGTAGCGACTCATCCGGTAGGCGGACGCGCTTGTCCGATTTCAGCACCGCTGAAACGCGAATCGAGAAATCCCAGCGGGTGTCAAATCGGAATCGGTCAACCTCGGACAGGTCCAGTTCGCCGCTGCGTTGGCCGGTGAACCAGCGTAGTTTCTCGCCGGTCAGTTCGACCCCGGCGCTGGTGTCTTTCACAATATCCCAGACGGCCGGCAGTGTCGCCAGCGCCAGCAACGCCATCAACCACCAGGCCGCTTCTACGAAAAGGACCAGGCCGACTAGCACCGCGTAGATGCAGATCAGCAAGACCACCACGCGCGGGTTCCGGTTTTGCCGTGTAAAGCTGAACGAGGTCATGCGCCGAGGATGCGCGAGACCATCTCGGTCGTGTCGCGTGACAGCTCGGACGTATCTGCGATCCGGCGCAGCTGCGCGCGCATCAGCGCCTGACGGTCGGCGTCATATCGTTTCCACGTCTGGAATGCTGAACACATACGCGCCGTGGTCTGCGGGTTCACCGGGTCCAGCCGGATCAGCCAGTCGGCAAGTAGGGCATAGCCCGCTCCGTCCGCCTTATGGAAGCCCGCATGGTTCATGGCCAGCGATCCCATCAAGGCACGGAACCGGTTGGGGTTTTTCCAATTGAAATCAGGATGCTCTGTCAGAGTGCGTGCGGCCTCGACCGTGGTCTGAGGGGCGGCCATCGAGACCTGCAGACCAAACCATTTGTCGACCACAAGCCGGTCATGCTGCCACTGGTCGTAGAAGGCGCTCAGTTCCGTCTCACCTTTGCCCGCGCGCAGTAGGCAGGACAGGGCGGCCAGTTGCAGGGTCATATTGTCGGCAGTTTGGTACGCGTCTGCCGCCTTGCTGCCGCTGTCCAGCCGCGAGGTGAGAGCCAGCGCCGCTCCGCCCAGTGCACGTTTGCCGGATTGCGCCGCATCCGGTTGGTAGGAGGCGTCCACAAGTGTTTCGCTGTGCAGTTTGGGAAGCAGGTCCTGCACGTGTTGCGCAGTGGCTTGTCTGAGGGTCTCGACCGCAGTCCAGATGGCCATCGGGTCGGGCGTGACACCCTTGTCATGCAGGGCGGCGGCCAGTTCGGATTGGGCCGGAAGGCCCAGCATCAGGGCCCGATAGGCCGGGTCCAGTGTTTCGTCCCGCAGCACGGCCAACAGGCCATCCAGATAGTCGGAATCCGGCGTCGCCTCTTCGGTGATCATGCGCAGCAGAGTGTCCTCGGCCAGCGAGCGACCCGCCTGCCAGCGGTTGAACGGATCGGTGTCTTGAGCCAGCAGAAAGGCGCGCTCAGCATTCGAAGTGTCATGTTCAAGGATCACAGGGGCCGAGAAATCGCGTAGGATTGAGGGCACGGGTTTGGCCGCCAGTCCGGCGAAGGAAAAGCTCTGCTCGGCCTCGGTCAGCTCCAGCACTTGGGTTGCGTGAACCTCGTCGCCTTTCGGGCCCAGCAAGCCGACAGCGACGGGAATGACCTGAGGCTGCTTATCCTCTTGTCCCGGAGTCGGGTCGGTGCGTTGGCTCAGCGTCAGCGTGTAGGTACCATCCGCCCAATCCTCGGCCACGGATACGCGCGGAGTACCGGACTGGCTGTACCAACGTTTGAACTGGCTCAGGTCGCGGCCTGTTGTGTCCTCGAAGACTTGCAGCCAATCCTCGATCGTACAGGCCTGCCCGTCATGGCGGTCAAAATAGAGATCCAGTGCCTTACCATAGGCCTCATCCCCGACCAGACGTTTCAACATGCCGATGACCTCGGCACCTTTCTCATAGACGGTTGAGGTGTAGAAGTTGTTGATTTCTTGAAAACTCTCGGGTCGAACAGGGTGCGATAGCGGGCCATTGTCCTCGGGGAACTGCCGCGCGCGCAGGTCGATGGCGTCGTGGATGCGCTTGACTGGCGCCGAGCGCATATCCGAGGTGAACTGCGCATCGCGGAAAACGGTCAGGCCCTCTTTGAGGCACAGCTGAAACCAGTCGCGGCAGGTGATGCGGTTGCCGGTCCAGTTGTGGAAATACTCATGCGCGATGATCGCCTCGATCCGTTCGAAGTTTACGTCGGTCGAGGTTTCCGGGCTGGCCAGAACGGCTGAAGAATTGAAGATGTTCAGCCCCTTGTTCTCCATCGCGCCCATGTTGAAATCGTCCACGGCTACGATGTTGAACACGTCCAGATCGTATTCGCGGCCGTAGACGTCCTCATCCCATTTCATGGACTTCTTGAGCGCCTCCATCCCGAAGGCACATTTGCCTTCATCGCCGGGGCGAACCCATAGGTTCAGTTCGACATCGCGACCGGACATGGTGGTGAACTGGCCCGGATGCGCGATCAGGTCTCCGGCGACCAGAGCAAACAGATAGGCGGGTTTGGGCCATGGGTCCGTCCACTCGGCCCAGCCTTCGCCCTTGCCGGACGGGTTGCCGTTGGACAGCAGCACCGGAAGGTCGCCATTGACACGCACCGTGAAGGTCGACATCACGTCGGGGCGGTCCGGGTAGTAGGTGATCTTGCGGAATCCCTCGGCCTCGCACTGGGTGCAATACATGCCGTTCGACATATAGAGCCCTTCAAGCGCGGTGTTATTGCCGGGGTCGATCTCAACCTCCGCCTCCCAGACAAAGGGGGCGTCGGGGGCGGCAACCGTCAGCCCCTCAGGCGTGAGGGAGGGGGATACGTCGGCACCGTCGATGGAGGCGCGGATCAGCTTCAGTTGCTCTCCATGCAGGAAAAAGGTGCGATCGCTGGCCTCCGGATTGGGACGAAAGGCGATGCGGGATGTGACGCGGGTGGCATTTGCTGCCAGATCAAACGTCAGATGCACGTTGTCCACCAGATACCCGAACGGGGTGTAGTCTTTCAGATAGATTGTGGTGGGGGCGGCGTCGCGCATCGGGGGCCTCGCAAAACTTGGGTCGAGGGCGACGTTAGGGGCATCGCGGCAGGGCTGCAAGCCGCCTGTATCCGCTGTTTGCGGCGTTGATTTCGCATTTGGTAAGATTTTCTTACCAGAACGTAGCGGCATACGTTGCCTATCGGAAACTTTCGCTCTAAATGCTGACGGCATACAGTGGCGTACATTCGTGGGAGAGGAAGAAAATGGCCAGCAGACAGACACGCAGCGGACTTCAGGTCGATCCGGTTCTGGTCGCATTCATCGAAGGTCAGGCTTTGCCCGGCACCGGTGTCACCGCCGAGACCTTCTGGAATGGCCTGTCGCGCATCGTATCCGAATTGGGTCCCAAGAACCGCGCCTTCCTTGTCAAACGAAAAGAGATTCAGGACCAATTGGATGCGTGGCACCTGGAGCACAAAGGCCAGGACCACGACGCCGAGGCTTATCAAGCGTTCCTGCACGAGATCGGGTATCTGGTGGAAGAAGGCGAAGACTTCCAGATCGAAACCGCCAATGTCGACCCCGAGATCGCCGCAACGCCAGGTCCTCAGCTGGTTGTGCCAATCACCAATGCGCGCTTTGCTCTGAACGCCGCGAATGCCCGTTGGGGCAGCTTGTATGACGCCCTGTATGGCACGGATGCGATGGGCGATCTACCTGCAGGCGGAGGCTACGATGCTGCCCGCGGCGCGCGTGTTATTGCATGGGCTAAAGCGTTTCTCGACGATGCCGTGCCGTTGGCCAGCGGATCTTGGGCGGACGTCACAAAGCTGAGCGTTGAGGCTGGCGCTTTGGTTCCTGCTCTGGAGGACGCCTCCAGCTTTGTGGGGCATGGCGGCGCGGCCGAAAAGCCCGAATTCATCCTGTTGAAAAACAACGGTCTTCACATTCAGATCATGATCGACCCAATCAGCGCGATTGGCGCCGCTGATCCGGCCAACATCTCGGACTTGCGGCTCGAGTCCGCGTTGTCGACGATCATGGATTGCGAGGACTCCGTGGCCTGTGTGGATGCAGCCGACAAGGTTGTTGCCTATGGAAACTGGCTGGGTCTGATGAAGGGTGACCTGACTGAAGAGGTCAGCAAATCCGGCAAGACTTTTACCCGCCGGTTGGCGGCTGATCTGGACTTCACGGACGTCAACGGAGCAGAGGCGCGTTTGAAAGGCCGCTCGCTGATGCTGGTGCGCAATGTTGGCCATCTGATGACCAACCCGGCCGTGCTGGATGCCGAGGGCAACGAGATCGGCGAGGGCCTCATGGACGCTCTTTGCACCACGTTGATCGCCATGCATGATCTGGCGCGCGATGGCGGCAACTCGGTCAACGGGTCGGTCTATGTGGTGAAGCCAAAGATGCACGGCCCGGAAGAGGTCGCCTTCTCGGTCGAGATTTTCGATATTGTCGAAGACATCCTGGGCTTGCCGCGTAACACCGTGAAGCTGGGCATCATGGATGAGGAACGCCGGACCTCGGCCAACCTCAAAGAGTGCATCCGGGCCGCGAAATCGCGCGTGGCCTTCATCAACACTGGCTTCCTTGACCGGACTGGGGATGAGATCCACACTTCGATGGAGGCAGGCCCGATGCTGCCCAAGGGCGATATCAAGAACACACCGTGGATTGCGTCCTACGAGGATCGAAACGTCGATATCGGTCTGGCCTGTGGCCTGAAAGGCAAGGCGCAGATCGGCAAAGGTATGTGGGCCATGCCCGATCGCATGGGCGATATGCTGGAGGCCAAGATCGGCCATCCGCAATCCGGTGCTACTTGCGCGTGGGTTCCCTCGCCAACTGCTGCGACTTTGCATGCCACGCACTACCATAAGGTCGACGTTCTGGCCCGTCAGAATGAGCTGACCGCCGGTGGCGCACGCGGCACGTTGGAGGACCTGCTGACCGTTCCGCTGCTGGGTGGCCGCAACCTCAGCGATGATGAGATCACCCGAGAGATCGAGAACAGCGCCCAGGGTATTCTAGGATATGTCGTGCGCTGGGTCGATCAGGGTGTTGGATGTTCGAAAGTGCCGGACCTGAACGACATTGGCTTGATGGAAGACCGAGCGACATGTCGGATTTCCAGCCAGGCGTTGGCCAACTGGTTGCACCATGGTGTTGTCACCGAAGAACAGGTGATGGCGGCGATGCAGAAGATGGCGGCCGTTGTGGATCGTCAGAACGAAGGTGACGCAGCGTATCATCCGATGGCACCTGGCTTTGATGGCATTGCTTTCCAAGCGGCCTGCGATCTGGTGTTCAAGGGGCGCGTTCAACCGTCGGGCTATACCGAGCCGGTTCTGCATGCCCGTCGTTTGGAGTTGAAAGCCAGCTTAGGTTAAGTGGATAGGGCGGGAACGAGAGGGCTCTCCGCCCCCTCACGCTCCCCCGAGGATATTTTTGACCAGATGAAAGGGATCAGGGATGGCAATTTCCTTGCGCAAGGCGCGCACCATCATTCGTAAAGCTCTGGAAGAGGGGCGTCGGTTGGAGTTGAAACCGCTTTCGGTCGTTGTACTGGATGCAGGCGGTCATGTTATTGCGTTTGAGCGTGAAGATGGCGCGGCCCCCGGACGGTTTGGAATTGCGCAGGGCAAGGCCTATGGTTCGGTCATGCTGGGTATGGCCGGGACGGCGCAGATGCAGCGGGCCGAAGCGCAGGCCTATTTTATGGCTGCGGTGAACGGCGTCTACGGCGGACAGGTTGTTCCGGTGCCGGGTGGTGTGCTGTTGCGAGACAAGAAAGGGGCCGTGATCGGTGCCGTTGGCGTGACAGGCGACACCTCGGACAACGACGTGCTTGCTGCGATGGCAGGGATCGAAGCCGCGAACCTTGTTGGCGAAAGCTGATTTCCTTGAAGAAGTGGAGAGCCTGCGCTGGCTCTCTCACCCAAATTGGACTTTTTGCATTGCACGTTTAGCGGGCAATGGGAGCCCGATTGTCACACTGTCCTATCGTTTGAATAGATGTGCGGCATTGAACACGTACTTGCGCTGACACACAGGGCCTGTGCTATTGCGCGCTGTTGTCCCTGCCGATAGCTTTTCCACACGTTTAGGAAACAAATTGGGAAAGCAGAATGTCTCGACCCGTCGTCGGTATCATCGGCAACTCTTACTTGATGAATGACAACTACCCGACGCATGCCGGTGGCACGATGAACTCGGATGCCGTTGCGAATGTTTCAGGGTGTTTGCCGCTGCTGATCCCGGCTGATCCACGTTACGTCTCGGTCGAGGAATTGCTGGACGCGTGCGACGGGTTTCTTCTGACGGGCGGTCGACCCAATGTTCACCCCGAGGAATACGGTGAGCCGCCGACCGAAGCGCATGGTGATTTCGACCGGGCGCGCGATGCGATTACCTTGCCGCTGGTACGCGCTTGCGTTGAGCGCGGCCAACCGTTCTTTGGAATTTGCAGAGGTTTTCAAGAAGTTAATGTTGCGATGGGCGGGACGCTCTATCCCGAGATTCGCGACCTTCCGGGACGGCAGAACCACCGGATGCCTCCGGAAGGAACGCTTGAGGAAAAATTCGCCCTTCGTCATGTCGTAACTCTGAACGAAGGCGGCGTGTTCCATCGGCTGTTTGGTGCGCGAGAGGTGATGACCAATACGCTGCACGGTCAGGGGATCAAAGCCGTGGGCCAGAATGTCGTGATCGACGGTCATGCACCGGATGGCACACCTGAGGCGATTTATGTCAAAGATGCGCCGGGCTTTACCCTCTCGGTCCAATGGCACCCGGAATGGGATGCTGCAAATGACCCGGTATCTCGCCCGTTGTTTGAGGCGTTTGGCGCGGCGGTCAAAGCCTGGTCCGCTGGATCAAGCACGCGGTTCCTGCAACAAACAGCGTAAGTTTTGGCACCGGTCCGGCCGGGAGGGGATGCCGGACCGGTGCGTCGCGATCAAATCAGCAGGTCGAACTGATTGATCAGCGGCAGGGTTCGTGCGCGTTCTCCGGTCAGATCAAACAGCGCATTACCTAAGGCCGGCATCGAGGGGGGTGTACCGGGCTCACCTGCGCCGCCCATATGGCGGTTGGTCTCGAGAACGCGCACTTCGACCTGCGGAGCCGTGTGCATGCGAAGTGCGTCATAGTCGGGAAAGTTGAACTGCTCTACTTCGCCCTCGGCAAAGGTGATTTCGCCGTAGCAAGCGGCACTCAGGCCGTACATCATCCCGCCAAACATCTGCGCTTTGACGTTTTCTGGATCCAACGCGAGACCCATGTCACAAGCGATCCACGCCTTGTTGATGCGGATCGTGCCGTCTTCGTCGACCACCTCGATCACCTGCGCGACCGGAGTGCCAAAGCTGTAGGTAAAGGCGACACCTCGACCGACGCCAGCCAGGGTTTGGCCGGTCCAGCCCGACATCTCTTTCACGGCCTCAAGGCAACCTGCCGAGGGGGCGTGTTCGGTCTTCATCAACTCCAGCCGGAATTCCAGCGGGTCACGGCCTGCGGCATGGGCCATCTCATCCATGAAGGTCTCATGGAAAAAGCCGTTATGGCTGTTGCCGACCGAGCGCCAGAAGCCAACAGGCACGTCGAGCTTCGCGATGTGGCCGCTCATCCGGTAGTTCGGAACAGCATAGGGTTGGTTAAAGAAGCCTTCAACCAGCACCTTGTCGGGCCCTGCACCGGGCATACCCGTATAGCGCTCAACCGCTTGCTGCGTGCAGGATTGCGAAGCAACCGCGCCGTCGACCAGCACCGCTTTGCCATCCTTCACAGCACCGCGCAGCCGAGCGATCGCGCCAGGGCGGTAGTAGTCGTGTCGCATGTCTTCTTCCCGGCTCCACGCCGTCTGGACCGGAGTGCCGGGCATCGCCATGGCGACCTTGGTGGCGATATCGCCGAAATCCAGTTCCCCACGGCGACCAAACCCGCCGCCCAGATAGGTGGTGTGGATCTGCACCGCATCCGTATCCAGACCGGCGGTATTGGCGACTCGGAATTGGATCAGGGTGGGGGCCTGATTGCCGCACCACAGCTCCAGCGCGTCGCCGGTGTAGAGCGCGGTGGCGTTCATCGGCTCCATCGTGGCGTGGGCCAGATAGGGCAGGTGGTATTCGGCGGTGATTTCGGTTGCGCCCTCGGGTGTGACGCTCACGTCGCCGTCATCGCGCATGGTCGAGTTCGGAGCATCATCAAATGCTTCGGCGATCTTGGCGAAGATGCCGTCGGTTTCCGGCGGGTAGGGGGCATCCCCCCAGTCCACGTCGATCGCCTCAACCGCTTGATTGGCAAGCCATGTGTTGTTGGCGATGACCGCAACGCCAGTGCCCAGATCGACGATCTGGTCGACCCCCGGCATGTCTTTTGCGGCGCTGTCGTCATAGCCGTTCATTGCACCGCCCAGCTTGGGGTTCATGCGCACAGCCGCAAATTTCATACCGGGCAGGCGGACATCGACGCCGAATTCAGCGGTGCCTGTCGCTTTGCCAACCATGTCCAGACGCGGTTGGGTCTGGCCCAGATACCGCCATTCGGACGGGTCACGCAGAGGCACCTCGACCAGCTCAAGACCGGCCGCATCCATCGCGAGGTCGGGATAGGCGATCTTGTCGCCATTGGGCGCGATGACATGCCCAGAGGCCGTCTGTAGTTGCGATGGATCAACCCCCAGACGGTCGGCAGCGGCCCGTTTCAGGGTCTCGCGGGCCGACGCGCCGGCCTGCCGCATCCGCTCGAACCCGTCCTTCATCGAGGTCGAGCCACCGGTGACCTGAAGGCTCAGCGCTTTGCCGAGGACACCCAGCGCCTCACCCAGATTGTGCTGGAAGTTCGAGATGTCGTAGCCCTTGTTTGGCAGCCCTTCGCCAACCAATGCGGAATTGTAATACGCCGCCGCAGCAGGGCCATGCAGCACGTTGATCTGGTCAAGATCGACGTCCAACTCCTCGGCGATCAAAGCAGCCCAGGTTGTCTTTACGCCCTGTCCCATTTCGGCACGCGGGGCGAACAGGGTCACGCCATTCTGGTCGATCAGAATGAACGGGTTCAGCGCGGCCTCACCCTCGCCGGGTTTCAGCGGGTTCGGGGCAGGACGGGTGACGTAGTAGGCACCAAAGGCCACACCGCCGACAATCGCGGCCGAACCGATCAGGAAAGTGCGGCGCAGAATTTTTCCAACTTTTCCCATCTCTTACGCCTCCTGCAACTTGCCAGCGGCGTCTTGGATCGCGGCGCGGATACGAGGGTAGGTGCCACAGCGGCACAGGTTGCCCTGCATCGCGTCGTCTATGTCCGCGTCCGTCGGGGCGGGGTTTTCGGCCAGCAAAGCCGCCGCCTGCATGATCTGCCCGGACTGGCAATAACCACATTGCGCCACCTGATGATCGACCCAGGCCTGCTGGATCACGGCCATAGCCTCGGGCGAGCCGATGCCTTCGATCGTAGTCACATCGCCCCAGACATCCGAAAGCGACACCTGACACGATCGCACGGCCTCACCATCGATATGCACGGTGCAGGCGCCGCAGGCGGCCACGCCGCAGCCGAATTTGGTTCCGGTCAGGCCGACCTCATCCCGGAGGACCCAAAGCAGGGGGACGTCGTCGGGCAGGTCAACCTGATGTTGCTTGCCGTTGATCTTCAGCGCGGTTGCCATGGCACACCTCTCGTAGCTGTGGCGGTTTCTGACATAATTGTCTGAAAGTGTCAGTGTGTCAATTGACAAATTAAACGAAAACTGTCAGATCGGTTTCATGACGGAAAAACAGGACGATCCGCGACAACAGGCCATTCTTGCGTCGGCGCTTGAGGCGTTCGCGGCCTACGGGTTTCGCAAAACCTCGATGGACGACATCGCCAAAGGGGCGGGCATGTCGCGCCCAGCCGTGTATTTGCACTACAAGAACAAAGAGGCGATCGTGCGCAGCCTGACGCGCGCGCATTATGCCGAGAAGACCGCAAACGTATCGCAGGCCTTGACGGGCAATGGCAGCGTGTCCCAGCGTTTGGCGCGCGCGATCGACGGGCAGATCAAGGGATTGGCTGAGATACTGACCTCTCCCCACGGGCGCGAGATGCTGGATACCAGCAAATCGACCGCCTCGGACATTCTGGCCGAGGGGGAGGAGGAGATGACCGCTCTTTACGCCGATTGGCTGCGGCAAGAGGACAGCGCCGGACGCGTCCGCCTGCCTAACGGTCCGGAAGAGACGGCGAAAACCATCAACGCGACACTGATGGGCGTTAAGATGACCGCAACCAACGCGGCTGAATTCGAGCAACGCATCTCGCAATTGGCGGAATTGCTGGGTGCCGGGCTTGAGGTCAGGTAACCCGCTGGCGGATTTTGTACTCGGGTTGGTCCCACAGGTTGTTCGTGATGATATCCGCCAGAATCTCTGCGGCCTGTTCCACGTCGCTTTCGTCAACATAAAGCGGCGTGAAGCCAAAGCGCATGATATCCGGTGCGCGGAAATCTCCGATCACGCCGCGGGCAATCAGCGCCTGCATGGCGGCGTAGCCTTCGTCAAAGTGGAATGAGACCTGACTGCCGCGCCGCGCCGGATCGCGTGGGCTGGCGAGGGTCAGACCGGGGCAGGTGGCCTCGACTTTTGCGATGAACAACTCGGTCAGTTCGATGGATTTCGCCCGGACATCGGCCATCTCGGCCATGTCCCAGACATCCATCGCCGCAGACAGCGCGGCCATTTGCAAGACCGGAGGGGTGCCGACTCGCATCCTCTCAATCCCCGAACCGGGACGATAGTCGAGATCGAAGGCAAAGGGTGCTTCGTGCCCAAGCCATCCCGAAAGCGCGGGGCGGACACGTTCGGACAGGCGCGGAGCAACGTAGATGAACGCTGGCGCACCTGGACCGCCATTGAGGTATTTGTATGTGCACCCGACCGCGAAATCAGCATTGCACCCGGCCAGGTCGACCGGAATTGCACCGGCGGAATGGGCCAGATCCCAAACCGTCACCACACCGTTTGCATGGGCCAATTCGGTCAGAGCTTTCATGTCGTGCATACGGCCGGTGCGATAGTCGACTTCGGTCAGCATCAAAACCGCGACCTCTTCGGTGATGTTTTCGGCGACCTCTTCCGGGGCGACGACGCGCAATTCGTACTCCGCGCCCAGAGAGCGGAGCAGCCCGTCCGCCATATAGAGATCAGATGGGAAATTGCCGTTGTCCGACAGTACAACCTTGCGGTTCGGGTTCAACTCCAGCGCCGAAGCCACGCCCTGATAAACCTTGATCGACAGAGTGTCGCCGACCACAACGCTGCCTGCCTCGGCCCCGATCAGACGTCCGATCCGATCCCCCAAGCCCGTGGGCAATCCCATCCATCCGGCCTTGTTCCAGCCGGTGATCAGCATCTGTCCCCATTCCTGCGTCGCCGTCTGGTGCAGACGCGCATCAACCGCCTTTGGCAACGGACCCAGAGAGTTGCCGTCGAGATAGAGAATGCCTTCGGGCAGTTCGAACATGGCTTTGGTTGCTTTGAAGTCGGTCATTCCGGCTGGGCCCTGTTGTTTATTTTGGTTGTATCCGTTGGCTATCGGATGCGCTAAGCGCTGTCTACCGATGCATATCTTCGAAATAAATTGCCGCGACCTTTTGATGTTTTGATCTTAAGGTCGGAAAGCGGTAGACAAACTGTCGAAAACGGCACTTTCTTTGAGAGATATCGACAGGTAATCAGCGCGAATGCAGAAAATCGACATCCCTCCGATCTGGTTGCTGGGGGCGGCTTGCCTCGCGTGGTTTCAAGCGCAACACCTGTCCTTTGGGCTGTCCCTTGAAGGGTGGTTGACTGATCTTGCCAGCGGCGTGCTCATCGGTGGCGGTATTGTTCTGGCTGTTCTGGCGGTTGTCGAATTCCGCCGCCATCAGACGACGGTAATGCCACACCAGACCCCATCCAGCATGGTGCAAAGCGGAATTTTCAAACGCAGCCGGAACCCAATCTATCTGGGGGACGTCCTTATTCTGACCGGTTTGATCCTACGCTTCGATGCGGTCCTGTCGCTGGTTCTCGTGCCGATTTTCGTCTGGATCCTGGAACGCCGCTTTATCGAGCCGGAAGAGGATCGCTTGCGCCGCAAATTTCGCGCTGACTTCGCCCGTTATGCGCAAAAGACACGACGCTGGATTTGAAGGTGTGCTGCCAATGACACAACGTAACGAATGCTGCAGTTGCGAAATAATCTTTCGCAATGTAGGTGAGGATTGAACGAAAGATGCAAAGAACTCGCGCGAACATATCGAAAGTAAAGGAGGCTCTCCGTTGAAGATAGGAACGCCAAAAGAAGTTTTTGACGGTGAGAACCGGGTGGCGATGACGCCGGACTCGGCGCGCCAGCTGCAAAAACTGGGCTATGACTGCCTGATCGAAAAGGGTGCCGGTGCTGCGGCGGGCTTTTCTGATGCGGCCTACGAAGAGGCCGGTGTCGAGGTTATGAAAA
Source organism: Ruegeria sp. AG1 (assembly GCF_056541705.1). NCBI lineage: Bacteria > Pseudomonadati > Pseudomonadota > Alphaproteobacteria > Rhodobacterales > Roseobacteraceae > Ruegeria > Ruegeria sp. AG1. Next base: position 374,838 of record NZ_JBQFYU010000001.1, read on the forward strand.
CCGCGGCGTCGCTTTGGAAAGCTGCAGATATCGTTGCCAAGGTGCGCCAGCCGAATGAGACCGAGCTGAAGCGTCTGACCAAAGGCAAGACGTTGATCTCATTCTTCAACCCGGCAGGGAATGAAGAGGGGATGGAGGCTGCCAAGTCCAAAGGCGCAAATGTCATCGCGATGGAGATGGTTCCGCGTATTTCCCGTGCACAAAAGATGGACGCGCTGTCCTCGATGGCGAATATCGCGGGTTACCGTGCGGTAATTGAGGCGGGCAACAACTTTGGCCGCTTCTTCACCGGTCAGGTGACGGCGGCCGGAAAGGTACCGCCTGCGAAGGTGCTTATCGTGGGTGCCGGTGTTGCCGGTCTGGCGGCGATTGGTACGTCCACGTCGCTGGGTGCGATCACCTATGCGTTCGACGTGCGCCCCGAAGTGGCCGAACAGGTCGAGTCGATGGGTGCCGAGTTTGTCTACTTGGACTTTGAAGAAGACCAGCAGGACGGCGCGGCCACTGGCGGCTATGCCAGCGTCCAGTCGGATGAATTCCGCGAAGCGCAGCTGGCCAAGTTCCGTGAGTTGGCGCCCGAGATGGACATCGTGATCACCACTGCGTTGATCCCGAACCGCGAAGCGCCCGAGCTTTGGACCAAGGATATGGTCGAAGCGATGAAGCCGGGCTCGGTCATCGTCGATTTGGCGGCGGAGAAGGGCGGCAACTGTAAGCTTACCGTCGCGGACGAGAAGATCGTGACCGACAATGGCGTGACCATCATCGGCTATACCGACTTCCCCAGCCGGATGGCGGCGCAGGCGTCGTCTCTGTACGCGACCAACATCCGTCACATGATGGCTGACCTGACGCCCGAGAAGGACGGTCAGATCAATCACGACATGGAAGATGACGTGATCCGCGGCGCGACCGTGACCCATGAGGGTGAGATCACCTTCCCGCCGCCGCCGCCCAAGGTGCAGGCGATTGCGGCGCAGAAAAAGCCCGAGGTCAAGGAACTGACCCCGGAAGAGAAGAAGGCGCAGGAAATCGCAGCCTTCAAGGCGCAGACCAAGCAGCAGTTCACCTTGCTGGGTGTCGGTGGTGCGTTGATGCTGTTGGTGGGGCTGATCGCTCCGGCCAGCTTCATGCAGCACTTCATCGTCTTTGTGTTGGCGATTTTTGTGGGCTTCCAGGTGATCTGGGGCGTTGCGCACAGCTTACACACACCGCTTATGGCGATCACCAACGCGATCTCGTCGATCATTATCGTCGGGGCTTTGATGCAGATCGGGTCCGGGTCGTTCCTGGTTATTCTGCTGGCGGCACTGTCCGTTTTCATGGCCGGTATCAATATCTTCGGCGGCTTCCTCGTAACCCGGCGCATGCTCGCCATGTTCCAGAAATCCTAAGGAGGTCGGGCATATGATTGGCTTCACTTCTGCCGCTTATATTGTTGCGGCTGTCCTTTTCATTCTGTCGCTCGGCGGCCTTTCGAACCAGGAAAGCGCCAAGCGCGCAGTCTGGTACGGTATCGTCGGTATGGCGCTGGCGGTTTTTGCCACGCTTGTCGGTCCGGGTTCGGGCCTGTGGCTGCTGTCCATCCTGCTGATCATCGGCGGTGGTCTGATCGGTCAATACGTGGCGCAGCGCGTCCAGATGACCGAGATGCCGCAGCTGGTCGCTGCGATGCACTCGCTGGTCGGTCTGGCGGCCGTGTTCGTCGGCTTCAATGCGCATTTCGAGATCGGAAACGTGGCTCAGGTCATGGCGATCAAAGATAGCGCGGGTCAGGCGGACCTGTCCGACCTTGGCGCCTTTGCCAAGTTGATCGCCAAGAAGACTCCGGCGGAACTGGCGATCCTACATGTTGAGCTGTTCCTGGGCATCTTCATCGGTGCGATCACCTTTACCGGCTCGGTTGTGGCCTATGGCAAGCTGGCAGGCAAAGTGACCTCGGCGGCGACCAAACTGCCTGGTGGTCATATGCTGAACGCGGCGGCGGCGGGTCTCTCGCTGATCTGTCTGATCTGGTACACCAGCTCGGGCGGTCTGTTCCCGCTGTTCCTGATGACACTGGCGGCGTTGTTCATCGGCTATCACCTGATCATGGGCATCGGTGGTGCGGACATGCCGGTGGTTGTGTCGATGCTGAACTCGTATTCGGGTTGGGCGGCTGCGGCGATTGGCTTTAGCCTTGGCAACGACCTGCTGATCGTTGTTGGTGCTCTGGTCGGCTCGTCGGGTGCGATCCTGTCTTACATCATGTGCAAGGCGATGAACCGTCACTTTGTCAGCGTGATCCTGGGCGGCTTCGGTGGCCCGCAGGGTGAGCAGATGGCCGTTGAGGGCGAACAGATCGCGATTGAGGCGGACGGCGTGGCCGCCGCGCTGAACGATGCGGACAGCATTGTCATCATCCCGGGTTACGGCATGGCTGTTGCTCAGGCACAGCAGTCGGTGTCCGAGTTGGTCCGCAAGCTGCGCGCCAAGGGCAAAGAGGTGCGCTTTGCGATCCACCCCGTTGCCGGACGTCTGCCGGGCCACATGAATGTTCTGCTGGCCGAGGCGAAAGTGCCATATGACATCGTGCTTGAGATGGATGAGATCAACGACGATTTCCCGGACACGGATGTGGCCATCGTCATCGGCTCGAACGACATCGTGAACCCTGCGGCGCAGGAGGATCCCAACAGCCCCATCGCCGGTATGCCGGTTCTGGAGTGCTGGAAGGCCAAGCAGGTCTTTGTGTCCAAGCGTGGTCAGGGCACTGGCTATTCGGGCATCGAGAACCCGCTGTTCTTCAAAGAGAACACGCGCATGTTCTATGGCGACGCCAAGCAGTCGCTAGACAAGCTGCTGCCGATGATCGAGTGATCAAAACGCACAATTCAATTGCAAAGGGCGCCTGCGGGCGCCCTTTTCTTTTCTACTTTGAAGCGGGCTTGGCCTTCGCGCCTCCAGAGTATTGCAGCCAGATGAAGCAAGCTTGATATGCTATTTTACGTCTGAAGGGTACTTTGTGGGAGCAAGGTCATGGAGAAAGTAAACGGAATCGGCGGGGTCTTTTTTCGCGCCAAGAACCCCAAGGCCTTGAGTGAATGGTATGAAAGACACCTGGGGGTAAATCACTATGATCCGGTCCCTTGGAAGCAGGCCGAAGGCTATACGGTCTTTGCACCCTTCGCCCAGGATACCGCGTATTTTGGCCGAAGCGAGCAGCAGTGGATGATCAATTTCAGGGTTGATGATTTGGCCGCTTTGACACGCCAGCTACAGGACGCAGGGATCACCGTCGAAACCAATCCGGATTGGGATAGCGAGGTGGGTAAATTCGCCCGTATTCATGATCCCGAAGGCAATCCCATCGAGCTATGGCAGCCAAATCAATGAATTGGCTGGAATGTATACCGTCGCATTCTTGTAAGTATCTGAAATAAAATGGGAATTGATGTATTTTGGGTGTGCCGTATAGTGTGTCGGATGAATCGGAGCCCCGCATGACGCCAATCGATGACCACCCTTTACGCTATCGGCTTGCCAATGAACTGCACGCCCGACCTTTTCCGGTGGCGCAGGTTCCATGCACGGTTGCCTTTCTGGCGATCAAAAAGCCCGGCACGTCGCAAAGTGGGGACCGGCAGGACGACATTGCGCATTTGATAAATCTGCTGGATCGTCACGGCGCGCCGCACCCTCAACCCGACGCGACCCACTATGCGGGGCAGATCGGACGCCATTGGCTCAAGTGGGAGCAACACACTGAGTTCGTAACCTTTACTGCGATCTCTCAGAACGTGAGTGAGCGGGCGTTCAACCCTGCCGACTTCGAAGTCTTCCCCCCGGATTGGATGATGGCCAGTCCCGGCCAAAGGATCACGTCGGCTTTGCTACGAGTTGTTCCGCGCCCAGAGGATGACGTCGTCCAGAACCTGCTACCGGATTGGTTCGAACCCGAAAGCCTTGCTGTGTCCCGCGTTTTGGACGATGCCGCGATCTGCGCCAGCGATTTTCGTATCGACCCGGCAGGGCATATGCGGTTTGCGCTGTTCGTCTCGGATGGAACCGGAGAGCGCCGGGTTGGGCGGATCATCCAGCGCCTGTGCGAGATCGAGACCTACAAGGCCATGTCCATGCTGGGGTTTGCGCGGGTCAAATCTCTGACAACGCGCATTGGCGAGTTGGATCAGAAGCTGACCGCGCTGATGGGCGAAATGACCGATGGCGGCAAGCATCCCGATGATATGCTACCGCAACTGCTGAAAACCTCGACCGAGTTGGAGACGATCTCGGCACGCTGTACCTTTCGGTTTGGGGCCACAGGCGCCTATGAGGCCATCGTTAACCAGCGCGTCAAGGTCTTGCGGGAAGAGCGGTTTATGGGGGGGCAGAGCTTTGCCGATTTCATGATGCGCCGCTATGACCCTGCGATGCGGACCGTGAAGTCGACTGAACTGCGCCTGCAGGCCCTGTCAGACCGGGCCATCCGCGCCGGAGATCTTCTGCGAACACGTGTGGACGTTGAACGCAGCGCGCAGAATCAGGCCTTGCTGGAAAGCATGGACCGCCGCGCCGATCAGGCCCTGCGCCTGCAGCGCACGGTCGAGGGGTTGTCGGTGGTTGCCATCAGCTACTACGCCGTCTCGCTGGTCAGCTATCTGCTGTATCCTCTGACGTCCGCGGGGATCAGTAAGGGAATGTTGACGGCTTTGGTCACGGTTCCGGTCATTCTGGCCGTTTGGGTGGGCGTCCGCAGAATTCGGCGTCGGCTGGAGTGAGCGGCGCTTGCCTCTGTTTGGTAGCGTTGTACTAGTAGCCGGCGAAGCGCATCAAACAAGCGGAGCTTTAATATGATCAGTGTCGTTGCTGCGTGGCGCGCCGTCACCGCGATGTTCGCGCTGAATGGTGCCCTGTTCGGTATCTGGGCCTCTCGCATCCCGGCGGTGCGCGATCATCTGAACCTCAGCCATGAAGAGCTTGGCTATGGTCTTTTGTTCATGGCAGCGGGTGCCGTCTGCTCCTTCCCGGTGACCGGGCGATTGACCGACCGGTTTGGGGCCGTATCGATCACGCGGATCATCGCGGTGCTGTACACCTTTTCGCTGGTTTTGCTGGCGCTGGCCGACAGCTTCACCATGCTTGCGGCGTTCCTGTTTCTGTTCGGTGCCTTTCATGGCTCGATGGACGTGGCGATGAACGCTTGGGCAGCCGAGGTAGAGCAGGCCTTCGACAAACCGCTCATGTCCTCGTTTCATGCGATGTGGAGCCTTGGTGCCGGCCTCGGGGCGGTCAGTGGATTTGCAGCGGTTCAGTTGGATGCGACTGTTCTGCAGCATTTCCTGGTTGCGGGGGGTGTTGTTGTCGCCTTGGCTCTGGCTATGTCATGGGTGCGATGGACGTCGCGCCGCGCGGAGCAGTCTCAAGGTGCCGTGTTTGCATTCCCGTCCGGGGTGTTGATCCTCGTTGGTTTCACCGCGCTATGCGGTGCGTTGGGGGAAGGTGCGGTCGCAGATTGGAGCGCCCTTTTCCTGCGCGACGTTACTGGGGCCGCTGAGAGCGTCGCAGCCTTGGGATATGCTGTTTTTTCGGTAGCAATGGTGGTGTGTCGTTTGGCAGGCGGCTTCCTCATCGCGCGCGTCGGCCCGGTCGCAGCGGCGAGGGGTGGTGGTGTCTTTGCTGCGATAGGGGTGTTCTGCGTGGTGTCTGCCGGTGCTGCGCCATTGGCGCTGGTTGGGTTCACGCTGATGGGGGTCGGTTATGCGGTGATCATGCCCTTGGCGTTCAGCCGGGCCGCCAACGATCCAAACACCCCACCGGGACAGGCTATCGCCAGTGTCGCGACGCTAGGATATGGGGGGCTGTTGATCGGACCGCCGCTGATCGGGTTTCTGGCCGAGTTGCTGTCGCTGCGGATGGCGTTTGGTGTCTTGCTGCCGCTTGCGGTGCTTATCGTGGTCTGTGCCGGCGCGCTGAAGCGCGCCGACTGAGTTTTGTCACCGGCCGCGAATGCGCGGATCCAGCGCATCACGCAAGCCATCGCCCAGATAGTTCACGCTGAGAACAGTCAGCGAGATCGCAAGGCCGGGCCAGAACACACGCTCGGGGTATTGCTGCAGATAGTCGACGCCATCAAACAACAAGCGGCCCCAAGTCGGGAAGTCCGGTGGGAAGCCGAGCCCGAGGAAGGACAGCGCGCTTTCGGTGATGATCGCCGTCGCAATCCCCAGCGTTGCCGACACCATGATCGGAGACAGCACGTTTGGCAGGATGTGTCGCGTGATGATCTGCCGGTTGCTGGTGCCGATGGAGCGTGCGGCCAGAACGAATTCACGCTCTTTGATGGCCAACACGTCGCCGCGTACGATCCGGGCCGTGGGCATCCATGAGGTGATGCCGATGGCGCAGACGATCAGGATGAAAATTCCACGCTCCAGCCCGAATGCGGCGGACAGAGGCTCGCGGAACAGCAGCATCATGACCAGCAGCAGCGGTAGCAGGGGGAGTGCGAGGAACAGGTCGGTCAGTCGCATCAACGGCCCGTCGAGGCGTTTGAAGAAGCCTGCGATCACACCAATGAACGACCCCAAAAACAACGCCAGCAACATAGCCGTGATGCCCACCGAGACCGAGGTCTGCCCCCCCGACATCATCCGCGCCAGAATATCCCGGCCCAGCTGATCTGTGCCGAAAGGGTGCGCCCAGCTGGGGCCCTGATTACGCGACCGGATGTCGATTTGGGTTGGGTCGATGCTCCAGAGGTACGGCCCCAAATACACACCTGCGACGATGAAGATGAACAGGATCGCTCCGATCATCGCGCCTTTGTGCGTTTTGAACTGATCCCACACATCGCGCCACTGGCTGCGGGGTGGGGTGGCCAGGTCGTCCATCACGCCCGCAGTCGGCAATGCGGTTGAAGCGGGGGCCAGTCCTTCGTCGGGGACCAGCGTGTCTGATTTGTCGGTATCAGTCATAGCGAATCCTCGGGTCCAGAATGCCGTACAGAACGTCAGCGATCAGGTTGAACAGAACGATCAACACGGCAAAGATGAAGGTCAGCGTCTGCACCATCGGCAGGTCGTTGGCTTGAATCGCGCCGATCAGCAACTGGCCGATACCGTTCACCTTGAAAACCTGCTCGGTGATGATTGCGCCGCCGAAGATGGCCGGAATACCCAGCGCAATAACGGTAACCACCGGGATCATCGAGTTGCGTAGGACATGGACCATCACAACCGTGTATTCGCTCAGCCCTTTGGCGCGGGCGGTACGAACGTAATCTTGGTTGAGGTTGTCCAGCATTGAAGCGCGCATGAAGCGGCTCAACTGCGCCGTGATCTGCAGCGCCAGCACCATGACCGGCATGATCATCTGTTTCAGCTGTACGACGAAGCTATCCCAGCTATTCACCACGTGAGTCGTGTCATAGATCGATGGGAACCAGCCCAGCTGGACCGAGAAGATCACGATCACCAGCACGCCCGAGAAGAAGGGCGGGACCGAGAAGCCGACCATCGACACGAAGGTACCCATCTGGTCGAACCAGGAATACTGGCGGTATGCGGAATAGATGCCGATGGGCAGGGCGATCAGGATAGCAACCACATAGGCGGTGCCAACCACCCACAGGGTCTGCGGGATACGCTGAACGACGATGTCCATGACGGGCGAGCGGGTCTGCCACGAAATCACACGCAGGTCACCTTCTGAGAAGGTGGTGCCAAACATATGGTCGATCAGAACCTGCGGTTCGATCCAGAAGAATTGCACGATCCATTTCCAGAACCGGATATGCATCGGCTGGCCAAGGCCTAACGCCTCGCGCATCTTCTCTTTGACTTCGGGGGGGACGGTGAGGGGAACCTGTGCCATCGGGTCGCCTGGGGCAAGCTCGAGCAGCAGGAAGATGACGAGGCTGATGAACAGCAGCGTGGGTACGGCCAGCACCAGTCGTCTGATGGTAAAGTTGAGCATTCAAAGGCGCCTTTGTTGATGCGTCTTTTTGTTGGAGTGGTCTGCAAATGACCGCGCCCCGATAAAGATCGGGGCGCGATATTGCAAGATTAACGCTTAGGAACCGGTCTTGCGGTACCAGTCCGCAATGTTCCACAGCTCGCTGTCCCAAACGTTCAGGACAACACCACCCAGGGTGTTTGCATGCGCCGACAGACGGCCACGGTGCACCAGCGGAATCATACCGCCGTTTTGAACCATGATGTCGTTCAGCTGCTTGGCGATCTCCGCACGGGCTTCCAGACCCGCGGTTTCAGCCAGTTTGGCGTGCAAGGCGTCAAACTCTTCGTTGCAGAAGCGGCTGATGTTCTCACCCTGCCACTGCGATTCTGGCTTCGGTGCCTTGTCGCAAAGACCGTTGCCCAGATAGGACTGCGGGTCGGTGCCGTTGAAGGTGTTGGCGTACATCTCAACGTCGGCATAGAACTTCTGGAAGGTGTCAGGCGAACCAGGGTCACCACCGAAGAAGACCGATGCGTTGATGTTGCGCAGTTCGGATTCGATGCCGATCTGGCTCCACCATTCCTTGATCAGTGCCTGGAAGTCCTGACGCACAGCGTTGGTCGAGGTCTGGTAGACGATTTTCAGCGGCACACCGTCTTTTTCACGAATGCCGTCGCCATCGGTATCAACGATGCCTGCGTCATCCAGCAGCTTTTTAGCGCCTTCGATATCCTGCGTGTCACAGCTCATCGAGGTCGAGCTAAACGCAGCCGGAGCCGGAACCCAGTTACAGGTCACCTTGCCAGCCTGACCGTAGCCGATTTCCACCAGCAGCGGGCGGTCAATGGCCATGGACATGGCTTTGTAAACGGCCGGATCCTGCAGGAATGGGTGCGGATGCGCGGCTGTCGAGCGCTCACCTTCCGGCAGGTCGGGCGACGGGTTGGTCTGGTTCAGCATGATACGCTCGACCAGCGGGCCAAAGCCTGCGACCGGAGTACCTTTGCCACCTTCCTGCATCTGCGCGATGACCTCTGGGGCCAGCTGCAGGTTCCAGGCATAGTCAAACTCGCCGGTTTCCATAACCGCACGGCCAGCAGCAGTTGCGTCGCCGCCACCTTTGAAGGTCACGCTGGCAAATGCCGGCTTGGCCGGGTCACGGTAGTTGTCGTTGGCGGCAAATGTGATCACGTCGTTCGGCTTGAACTCGGTGACGACAAACGGGCCAGTGCCGATTGGGTTGAAGTTCTGATCTGTACATTCAGGGGCTTTTGCGCCCATGCAGTCAGCGAACTGAGCGGCCTGAATGATAGGGCTTTCACCACCCACAAACGGTCCGTAGGGGAAGGGGGTCGGTGCGTCGAACGTTACCTTTACGGTTAGGTCATCGACAGCTTCGACATCGGTGACGCCTTCAAACTTGGTCACCTGAGCACAACCGCCTTCGGGGTCCATGCAGTAGTTTGCGGTAAAGACCACGTCGGCCGAGGTGAACGGAGTACCGTCCGACCATGTGAGGCCAGGCGCAATTTTCCAGGTAATGGTGGTCAGGTCTTCGCTGACGCCGCCATTTTCAACGGTCGGGATTTCAGCAGCCAGATACGGCACCATGTTCCCGTCTTGGTCGTAGCGTGCAAGCGGTTCGATAACCAGCGAGGCTGCCTCAACATCTTTTGTGCCACCCGACAGAAACGGGTTCATGATTGACGGAGCCTGCCAATAAATGATGCTGACATTGCCGTCCGATCCGCGCTCGGCAAAGGCCGCTGGGGCCATCGCCGTGCTTGCAATCGCACCAAGCAAAAGGGTTTTGATCTTCATAAGTCACTCCCGAATTGGACACTTGCGTGTCTCGATTATCTCCGCAATGCCTGCGGATTTGGCGTTGCCGACTATTGGCTAAGGCATTGTTAGAAATAGCAATTGCATTTCGCGCAACGCGATTTCTGCCTTCGCTGGTTGTCGGTTACGCGGGTATCGAAACAGAACTTAGGAAAATTGCAAGCCTTGCCGTCACGAAATCGTGCATTGCGTTTGACTTTTCCTGGCTCACCGCCTTAGCGTTCGGCATCCATAAAAACAAAACGACCCAAAAGGGAGCGCGCGCGTGCTGGATCAACCAATTGCCCAGATCAAAAAACTGAGGGTGGAGTTTCAGACGAAAGACGGCCCAGTCGTGGGCGTTGAGAACGTCTCGTTCGAGGTAAACCCGGGCGAAACGGTTTGTATTGTTGGCGAATCGGGCTCGGGCAAATCGGTTTCCTCGCTGTCTCTGATGCGTCTTGTCGAATTCGGCGGAGGCGAAATCGCCGGTGGCGAGCTGCTGTTTGACCGCCGCGACGGGGCCGAGATGGACCTGGCTGATGCCGATCAAGATCTGATGAAACAGATTCGCGGCAATGAGATCGGAATGATCTTTCAGGAGCCGATGACGGCCCTGAACCCGGTTTTCACCGTCGGACGGCAACTGACCGAAGGGCTGCGCATTCACAAGGACATGTCCAAGACGCAGGCCGAAGAGCGCGCTTTGGAGCTTCTGCGCCAGGTGCGAATCCCCGAACCCGAGCGCCGGTTGAAGCAGTACCCGCACGAGCTTTCAGGCGGTATGCGCCAGCGCGTGGTGATCGCAATGGCGATGGCGTGCGAGCCGCGTCTGCTGATCGCGGACGAACCGACGACCGCATTGGACGTGACGATTCAGGCTGAGATTCTGGCCCTGATGGACCGCTTGAAACGGGAAACGGGCACCGCGGTGATGTTCATTACCCATGACATGGCCGTTGTGGCACAGATGGCTGACCGCGTTGTAGTCATGTTCCGTGGCAACAAGGTCGAAGAGGGCCCGGTCACCGAAATTTTCGAGAACCCGCAGCATGACTACACTAAGGCGCTGCTGGCTGCGGTACCGAAACTGGGTGAGATGCAGGGGAAGGCCGCGCCGGAACCGATGAAGCTGCTTGGCGTCGAGGGGCAAAATATCGCTCCGATTCCCGGCACGGAAGAGACGTTGCTGACGGTCAAGAACCTGACCACGCGTTTCCCAGTCAAAGGCGGTTTGCTGCGCCGGACGATCTCAAACGTTCATGCTGTTGAGGATGTCTCGTTCACGCTGAACAAAGGGCAGACGCTCAGCCTCGTTGGCGAATCGGGGTGCGGCAAGTCTTCGGCCGGGCGCTCGATCCTGCGATTGGTCGAGCCGATGGCGGGTGAGGTCAATCTGGACGGCGTTGATATCATGAAGCTGGACCAATCCGGTCTGCGCAAGGCGCGGCTGGATATGCAGATGATCTTTCAGGATCCGTTTGCCTCGCTCAATCCGCAGATGCAGTTGATCGACCAAGTGGCCGAACCGATGCGCAACTACGGCGTGGCCTCGGGGTCGGAACTGCAAGATCGCGTTGCGCAGCTGTTCGACAAGGTGCAACTGCCGCGCAGCTTCATGCGCCGTTTCCCACATGAGATGTCCGGCGGCCAGCGCCAACGGATCGCAATCGCCCGCGCGTTGGCCTTGAACCCGAAACTGATCATCGCGGATGAGGCGGTCTCGGCGCTGGACGTGTCGGTGCAGGCGCAGGTGCTGAACCTGATGATGGAGCTGCAATCCGAGCTGAGCCTGTCTTACCTGTTCATCAGTCACGACATGGCCGTTGTCGAGCGGGTCAGCCACCATGTGGGCGTTATGTACCTGGGCCGGATTGTCGAATTGGGACCGCGCGCAAGAGTATTTGAGAACCCGCAGCACCCGTATACGCAGGCGCTGATGAAGGCGGTTCCAATCGCGGACCCGAACAAACGAAAATCGGAAAAAGACTTGAATTTCAAGCCGATCCCGTCGCCCATTCATCCAATTGGATACGCGCCAGAACCGTCGAATTACAACGAGGTTGAGCCGGGCCATTTCATCCTGACCACGGATAGCGGGTACTAACACATATGCCACAGCGTCTGACGCCGCTTGAGATCATGACCAAACTGATCTCATTCCCGACTGTAAGCCGTGACACAAACTTGCCGCTGGTGGACTGGGTCGAAGGTTACCTGAACGAACACGGTATCGAGGCCCATCGCTGGCCGGACCCGGATCAGCCGCACAAGGCGGCGATTTTTGCGCATGTCGGCCCGTGGGAGGAGGGGGGCGTTGTCCTCTCGGGTCACACCGATGTCGTTCCGGTGGACGGACAGCCCTGGGACACGGATCCGTTCATTGTCACCGAGAAGGACGGCAAGTACTACGGACGCGGCACCTGCGACATGAAGGGTTTTGACGCGCTGGCGATCTGGGCACTGATTGAGGCGCGCGATGCGGGTCTCAAGCGCCCCTTGCAACTGGCTCTGAGCTTCGATGAAGAGGTCGGATGCACGGGCGCTCCGCCAATGATCGAGGCGATGAACAAAGTGCTGCCAAAAGGCTCGGCCGTAATCGTGGGCGAGCCTTCGACAATGCAGGCCGTCACCGGCCACAAGGGCGGTTTCGGCTATGACACGCATATGGTCGGGTTCGAGGTTCATAGCTCGATCATGCACACAGGCGTGAATGCCATCATGGAGGCCGCGCCGCTGATCAATTGGGCGAATGAACAGAACACCCGCAATCAGGCGGCCACGCCCAGCGGAACCGCTGCGGTGTTCGATCCGCCTTGGACTACTGTCCATGTAGGCATGATCGAAGGCGGCACTGCGCATAACATCACGGCCAAGGATTGCCACTTCATGCTGGATTTCCGCACCGTTCCGGATGAAAGCAAAGCCGCATGGCGCGATGCCTATTTCGAACAGGTGCGCGCGGTCGAGGCGCGGATGCAGGCCGTCCACCCCGAAGCGCGGATCGAAATCTCCGAGAATTTCTCGATTCCCGGTTTGGTTCCCGAAAAGGATGGTGAGGCCGAAGCTCTGGTACGCGCCCTGACCGGCGACAATGCTAGCCACGTGGTCAGCTATGGCACCGAGGCGGGGCAGTTTCAGGAAGCAGGTTATTCCGCAGTCATTTGCGGCCCCGGTAACATTGCGCAGGCACATCAACCGAACGAGTTCATCTCGGTCGCGCAGTTCGAAGCGGGCCATGCATTCATGCAGCGGCTGGTCGAGAAACTGTCTACCTGATCCCGAGGAGGTCCAAAATGCCGGTGAAAAACAGACTTGCCGAAATGCAGGCAGAGATCACCAAGTGGCGCCGACATCTGCATGCTCATCCCGAACTGATGTATGACGTTCACGAGACCGCCGCCTTTGTTGTTGAGCGGCTGAAGGCCTTCGGTGTCGATGAGATTACCGAAGGCGTCGGCAAGACAGGTGTTGTGGCCGTGATCAAGGGCCGCTCGGACACTAAGGGTCGGGTGATCGGATTGCGCGCAGATATGGACGCTCTGCCGATCGAAGAGGCGACGGGTTTGGACTATGCCTCGACCGTTCCGGGCAAGATGCATGCGTGTGGGCATGACGGGCACACCTCGATGCTGCTTGGGGCTGCGCAGTATCTGGCCGAGACGCGGAATTTCGATGGCACCGCCGTGCTGATTTTTCAACCGGCCGAGGAGGGCGGCGCCGGAGGTCTCGCCATGTGTCAGGACGGGTTGATGGAGCGCTGGGGCATTCAGGAAGTCTACGGCATGCACAACATGCCCGGCCTGCCGGTTGGTGAATTTGCGATCCGGCCCGGAGCCCTGCTGGCCTCGTCGGACGAGTTCGAAATTACCGTCACCGGCAAGGGTGGCCACGCGGCAGCCCCGCATGAGGCGGTGGATACAACGCTTGTCGCATCACATATTGTTGTGTCTTTGCAATCCGTTGTGGCCCGCACTGTCGATCCGATCAAACGAGTTGTTCTGACGGTGGGTACGTTCGAGACGGACAGCGTGGCCTCAAACGTGATTGCGCATACGGTCCGTCTGAAAGGCACGGTACGAACGCTTGACCCCGAGTACCGCGCGATCGCGGAACAGCGTCTTCGCCGAATTGCAGAAGATACAGCCTCGGCCTTTGACGCGTCCGCCAAGGTAGAATGGACGCCGGGCTATCCGGTGACGGTAAACTCCGAGGCCGAGACTAGCTATGCCGCCGAGGCCGCCGCAGCCGTGGCCGGAAAGGTGAATGACGGCACAGATCCGATCATGCCGTCGGAAGATTTCGCCTACATGCTTGAAGAACGGCCCGGAGCCTACATCTTTCTAGGGAACGGAGACACTGCCATGTGTCACCACCCGGAATACAATTTCGATGATGATGCCATACCTGCCGGTTGTAGCTGGTTCGCTGAGATGGTGGAACGCCGGATGCCGGCCGAATGATTTAGGAGAGACAAGATATGCCAGTCAAAAACCGCTTTGCGGAATTGCAGGACGAGATCACCACATGGCGACGCGACCTGCACGAAAACCCCGAAATCCTCTTTGAAACCCACCGCACCAGCGCTCTGGTGGCCGAAAAGCTGGCAGAGTTCGGCTGCGATGAGGTTGTCACCGGTATTGGCCGCACAGGCGTTGTCGGCGTGATCAAGGGCAAGTCGGACAGCAAAGGCAAGGTGATCGGTCTGCGCGCGGATATGGACGCTTTGCCGATCCTCGAGGCGACGGGTCTGGACTATGCCTCGAAAACGCCCGGCGCGATGCATGCCTGTGGCCATGATGGTCATACCGCGATGCTGCTTGGGGCGGCAAAGTACCTGTCGGAAACCCGCAATTTCGATGGCACCGTGGTTGTAATCTTCCAGCCCGCCGAAGAAGGCGGCGGCGGTGGTCGCGAAATGTGTGAAGACGGCATGATGGACCGCTGGAATATTCAGGAGGTCTACGGGATGCACAATTGGCCGGGCAAACCGGTCGGCAGCTTCTCGATCCGTCCGGGGTCGTTCTTTGCAGCGACCGATCAATTCGACATCACGTTTGAAGGGCGCGGCGGTCATGCGGCGAAACCGCAGGAGACGGTTGATACCACCGTGATGACGGCGCAGGCGGTGCTAGCGCTGCAGACGATTGCCTCGCGCAATGCGGATCCGGTTGATCAGGTGGTTGTGTCGGTCACCTCGTTCGAGACCTCGTCGAAGGCCTTCAACGTGATCCCGCAGTCGGTTCAGATCAAAGGCACCGTGCGCACCATGAGCAAGGAGATGCGTGATCTGGCCGAGAAGCGGATCAACGAGATCTGCAACGGTGTAGCGGCGACCTTTGGTGGCACGGCAGAGGTCACCTATATCCGCGGCTATCCGGTTATGGTGAACAGCGACGAGCAGACCGAGTTTGCGGCTGACGTCGCACGATCGGTGTCTGGTGCTTGCGAAGAGGCCCCTCTGGTCATGGGCGGCGAGGACTTTGCCTTTATGCTGGAAGAACGTCCGGGCGCCTATATCCTCGTGGGCAATGGCGACACGGCCATGGTCCATCACCCTGAGTACAATTTCAACGATGAGGCCATTCCAGCCGGGTGCAGCTGGTGGGCCGAGATTGTCGAACAGCGGATGCCTGCGGCCTGATGGAGAGGGTGTGGGCTCTGCCCCCACACCACCGGGATATTTTCAGCCAGATGAAGAAGGATTCTTTGGCTCTAGGCTGAGTGTGGTGCAGAGCGTTTCGATCACGTTTTGCAACGCGTCTTTTTGGGTTGAGACGCAGGCGCGGGCGGCAGCGCGAGCTTGGGTCAGGGCTGCGTCGTTGGATAGCCAGTTGTTTACGGCCTTCTCCAGATCTTCGGCAGTGTCAACCTGAACGGCTCCGCCGGTTTCGATCAGGGGTGCGAAAGTTTCGGCAAAATTGAAGTAGCCCGGACCGGTTATGACGGCAGCCCCGGCTTGGGCGGGTTCGAACGGGTTGTGGCCGCCGATCTCTCTCAAAGACCCGCCGAGAAAGACAATTGGACAAAGCGCGTACCATATGCCGGTTTCGCCAAGGGTATCGGCTACGTAGACCTTTGTCTCATTGGTGATCGGGTCGATCTTGGTTCGGAAAACCGATGTGAGTTTGGCCTTGGTCAGGAGGGTCGCGACCTCCTCGCGCCGTTCCGGGTGTCGCGGTATCAGCAGCAGCAGCAAGTCCGGGTACTGTTTCAACAGAGCTTTGTGGGCGGCCAAAACCGTTTCCTCTTCGCCTGCATGGGTCGAACTGGCGATCCAGACGGGTCGATCGCCGATATGGCCCTTGACATCCGCCAGCGTGGTTTGATCCACCGGCAGAGGGTCGGACATTGCCTTGAGGTTTGTGCCGGGTTGGACGCGCTGTGGGTCCGCTCCGATGGCGATCAGGTTCTTGGCCGTTTTGTCATTCTGCGTCAGAAACAGCGTGAAGTGGTCCAGGATGAAGCGCGCCGTATCGGGCCGCTTTTGCCACCCCGCCACGGACTTGTCGGATAAGCGTGCGTTCAGGAGACACAAAGGTGTGCCGCGTCCAGCCGTCTCGACGATCAGGCGGGGCCAGATTTCACTTTCTACAAGTATGGCAGCATCTGGCGCCCAGTGGTCCAGAAACCGTCGCACAGGCCCGGCGCTATCCAAGGGTGGAAACTGATGTCGGGTGCGAGGGGGAAGTCGCTTGGCAATCAGAGTCGCTGAGGTGGGCGTGCCGGAGGTGATCAGGAACTCGGCTTGAGGCAGGCGCTCGCCAAGCCGGTGGATCAGGCTAAGCACCGAAAGGCTTTCGCCGACGCTCGCGGCGTGAAACCAGATCAATTGTCCCGCGGGGCGGTCGAGGCTGGCATAGCCCAACCGCTCCTGTTGGCGCTGGTCCGAGACCTCGGCCGTCTGCAGCTTTTTGCGCACGGTCCGCCAGGCCAAGGGCTGCACGAGAGAGGTGACGCCGCAGTACAGCTTGTACAGCAGCGTCGGACGAACGTCAGAGCCGGGCATGTCAGCCGCCTGTGTGGCTCATGTGGCGGCTCATCTGGCCATCGACGGCCTGACGGGAATAGTCGAAGTCATGGCCTTTGGGCTTGAGGTTGATCGCGGCGCGGATCGCCTCTTCCAAGGGTTTTTCCGTGTCCGGGTAATCGCGCAGCGGGGCGCGCAGGTCGGCCATGTCCTCCTGACCCAGGCACATGTAAAGCTCACCGGTGCAGGTCAGGCGCACGCGGTTGCAGCTTTCGCAGAAGTTATGGGACAGCGGGGTGATAAAGCCGATCTTCTGGCCCGTTTCCTCAAGCCGGACATAGCGCGCCGGTCCGCCAGAGCGTTCGGCAAGATCGGTCACGCTATAGTGGTGTTCGTATTCCTTGCGCACATCTTTCAGCGACCAGTACTGATCCAGACGGTCTTCGTTGCCGATATCGCCCATCGGCATGACCTCGATCCAGGTCAGGTCCATGTCGCGCTCGGCGCACCATTCGGTGATCTGGGGCAATTCGGGTTCGTTGAAGCCCTTCAGCGCCACCGCGTTGATCTTGACCCGCAAACCCGCCTTTTGCGCCGCATCAATCCCGTTCAGAACCTGTTTCAGACGCCCCCACCGCGTAACGGCTGCGAATTTGTCCTCGTCCAGCGTGTCCAGCGAGATATTCACCCGCCGCACACCCGCCGCGTAGAGGTCATCGGCAAAACGCGCCAGCTGTGAGCCATTGGTTGTCAGCGTCAGCTCTTTCAGCGCGCCGCTTTCCAGATGACGGGTCATGGAGTTGAAGAACGTCATGATATTGCGACGCACGAGCGGCTCACCACCGGTGATGCGCAGTTTCTCAACGCCCATATTCACGAAGGTGGAACACATGCGGTCCAGCTCTTCCAGCGTCAGTAGCTCTTTCTTGGGCAGAAAGGTCATGTTCTCGGACATGCAATAGACGCAGCGAAAGTCGCAGCGGTCGGTTACCGACACGCGCAGATACGTGATGGCACGGGCGAAAGGATCAATCAGCGGAGCAGTCATGCGGTATAGGTAAAGCTGGAACAGTCCCACGACAAGAGTGAACTGTGCTTTGGTCTGGTACAGCTGCCTGAGGGGGAGTAGGTTCGGAGTATGAGAGAACTGCTTGTGATATCCTGCGTTTTGCTGGTCGGGTGCGATACCGTTCGTTCGACAACGGATCGTTTGTTGGGGCGCGATGAGGCTGCTGAGGTAACACCTGCTGCTATAGAGACCGCACCTGCCGAGGCGGAAAGCTCGGCCTATATCCAGCCCGCAACCGCGACAGCGAACTGGACCGGGGCCAAGACCACTATTGCCGGTTTGGGCGATCCGTCGACTCCGGGCCGCTGGATGCAGACGCCTTTGGTCGATTCCGAGGTGACCGCGCGGGTTGTTGTGCCGAAAACCGGGGCGCAGGCTTACATCACACTGGTTCCGGCCTCGGGCCCCGAGACGGGTGGCAGCCGTTTGTCACTGGATGCCATGCGTGCATTGCTGGTGCCGTTCGATCAGTTGGTCGAGGTCGAGGTCTATGCGAACTAAGGCGTTCTCGGGTTTTACCTGAATGATCAAGTGACACGAATGTCCCGAGAACGCTGAAAGCGTGGCAGGGTATTCGTGTCACAAGGCTAACCCGAAACGCTCTAACTTTTCAGGTATTTGCCAGCCTCGCGCCGGGCAAAGGGTTTCATCGCGCCGCCATGCGCGTCCAGGAAAGCCACGACCCGATCCGGATCATGTTTGGAGAGTTCCCGCAGCCACCACGCAATGGATTTCTGGATGAACCAGTTCCGATCGGGCACATAGCCTGCAGCCCATCCGAGGATGTGATCTCGGCGCGCCAGATCTTCGGGTTTGGGGTGGTTCTGTTTGGTCCAGGGCAGGGTCGAGACCAGAGCGGCGCGGCGGGTCCACATGTGGTCTGATCTGGTCCATGTTTCGACCTGATCCAGCCGAGTGGGATCGGCGCTCAGGCGTTTCTGGATGGCGGTGCAGGCGTGGTCGGCGATGGCCCATGCGTCGAAATCGGGCACCCAGCTTTGCAACAAGGCCCAGACATCTTCATCCGGGCGAATCCGGGCTTGTGTCAGCAGTTTAGAGGCCGCGACACGCGCCTCGTGAATGTTGGTCTGCCAGAGCGCATCCGCGAGGGTGACGCGCTCAGCAACCGACAATTCCTTGCGCCAGGCTTTGGTCAGATCGTTGAGAACGGGGACGGCGACGCCCAGATAGGGACGCTCGGCCTTGTGATAGGCCGCGACCTGTTCCGCGCGCTCGGCGTCGGCATGGGCCTTGATCTGATCCAGATAGGGGGCAAGCATGATCTAGACCGGAACGCCGGTGGGCTTGCCGTCAATCGTTTGCTGGTTCTTCTCGACCCAATAGGCGCGGATATCGTCATCCGATTTGCCGTCGACCCATTTTTTCATCGTGTCGCGATCCGACTGGAACTCCATGAAAGGAACCGCATAGCCGCAAGAGGTCTGCACCAGATCAATGCTGAGGTCATAGATCTGCCGCGCGCTGCGGTGGTTGGGGAAGTGGCCTGCCAGTTCGTCCCAACCATCATCCCCCGCATGCAGGGTGCGTGCGGTGCCATAGGTGCGCAGGATCAGCGGGCGGGTGGTGAAGGAACACCACATCAGGGTCATCCGGTTGACGTCAAGCAAATGTCCTGCGGTCTCATTACCGCTGCCGGTCAGGTTCATCCAAGCAATCCGGTTTGGGCCCAGAACACGCAGTGAATCCATGCCCTTGGGTGAGATATTGACCCGCCCCTCAACCCCAGCGCTGCCCACGAAAAACATGTGCTGCTCGTTGATGAATTTCTGATGCGCATCGTCCAGATGGGGGAATTGCTTGGCCATGCCTTACTCCACAGTCACAGATTTCGCGAGGTTACGCGGCTGGTCCACATCCGTCCCCTTGGCGACAGCTGTGTGATAGGCTAGCAACTGCGCCGGAACCGAGTAGAGGATCGGGGTTAGGTTCGTGTGGATATGGGGCATGCGGATCGTGCTCCAGACATCATCGCCAGCCTCAACGATGCCGTCATCGTCCGAGACAAGGATCACCTTGCCCTTGCGCGCCATCACCTCTTGCATGTTCGAGACGGTCTTGTCGAAAACGGCGTCGCGCGGGGCCATGACCACCACGGGCATATGCTTGTCGATCAACGCGATGGGGCCGTGTTTCAACTCACCCGACGCATAACCTTCGGCATGGATGTAGCTGATTTCCTTCAGTTTCAGCGCGCCTTCCATCGCCAGCGGGTACATTAGGCCACGGCCCAGGAACAGCACGTCACGCGCCTCGGACAGGCGCTGGGCGGATTTGCGGATGGCGCGGTTCTGATCCAAAGCGGCGTTCAGGACCGAGGGCAAGCCGCGCAGGGCGGAGGCGTGATCGGCCAATTCTTCATCGCTCAGGGTTCCACGATCTGCCGCAGCTTTCAGCGCCAGCATCAGCAGCACGCTCAGCTGGCAAGTGAAGGCCTTGGTCGAGGCGACGCCGATCTCAACCCCCGCATGGATGGGTAGGGCGATATCGCTTTCCCGCGCAATCGAGCTTTCTGGAACATTGACGACCGAAACGATCTTGTCGGCCTTACCCTCGCAATAGCGCAGCGCGGCCAGCGTATCGGCGGTTTCGCCCGACTGGCTGACGAACAAGGCGAGCGTGCGGTCAGTGATCGGAGGTTCGCGATAGCGGAATTCACTGGCGATATCGACCTCGACCGGCATTTTCGCCAACTGCTCGAACCAGTATTTCGCCGTCAGGCAGGCATAGAAGGCCGTGCCGCAGGCGACCATGGTCAGGCGGTCCAGCTTGGTGAAATCCAGATCGGTCTCGGGTAGAACCACGCGGTCACCGCCGGTGGGCAGGTATGAGCGGATCGCCTCGGCCACGACCACCGGTTGCTCGGCGATTTCCTTGGCCATGAAGTGCTTGTGTTCGCCCTTGTCGGCGCGGGCCGTATCCAGCTTGATCTTGCGCATCTCGCGATTGGCCAGTTCACCGGCCTCGGTGCGTATCTCCAGCGAAGTGCGGGTCAGAACGGCGCGGTCGCCTTCTTCAAGATAGGTGATCTTTTTTGTCAGCGGAGCCAGGGCAATCGCGTCTGAACCCACATACATCTCACCCTCTCCATGGCCGATCGCCAGCGGAGAGCCTTTGCGCGCGGCCACAATTAGGTCGCCCTGACCATCGAACAGGAAGGCCAGCGCAAATGCGCCTTCCAGCTGGTCGATGGTCTTGAAGGCCGCTTCGACTGGGGACAGACCAGTATTCAGGTAATGCGCGGCCATCAGGGCCACGGTTTCAGTGTCGGTCTCAGTCACGAAATCCACACCATGTTCGGCCAGCTCGGCGCGCAGTTCGCGGTAATTCTCGACAATGCCGTTATGGACGACTGCGACAGGCCCAGCTTTGTGCGGATGCGCGTTGGTGACCGAGGGCGCGCCGTGCGTCGCCCAACGGGTGTGCCCAATCCCAGATTTGCCGGGCAGGGGATCGTGGACCAGAAGGTCGCTCAGGTTCACCAGTTTGCCGACAGCACGTCGGCGCCCCAAAGCGCCATCGTTGACAGTCGCAATCCCGGCGCTGTCATAGCCGCGATATTCCAGCCGTTTCAGGGCTTCGACCAAAATGGGGGCAGCCTCATGCTGTCCCAATACACCTACAATTCCGCACATAAACTCAGGCCTCTTTATCGCGGCGAGCCTTTTTCGCCTTTAACATATCAAACAATTTGCGGGCGTAGCCGGGCTTGTTCTCCTGCTTGGCGCGCGCGACGGCCAGCGCCTCGGCTTCCACGTCTTTGGTCACGACCGTACCGGTTGCCGTCATTGCACCATCGCCTACGCTAACGGGGGCTACGAGCATGGTGTTGGAGCCAATAAAGACACCCTCACCAATCGTGGTCTTGTGTTTCATCACGCCGTCATAGTTGCAGGTAATCGTCCCCGCACCGATATTCGAACCCGCCCCGACCGAGGCATCCCCGATGTAGCTGAGGTGATTGACCTTTGCGCCCTCGGCGATCTCGGCATTCTTGATCTCGACGAAATTGCCGATGCGCGCGTTTTCCGCCAGTTCCGCGCCGGGGCGCAAGCGGGCGTAGGGACCGATGATGGCCCCTCGGCTGACATGGCAGCCCTCCAGATGCGAAAACGCCCGGATCGTTGCGCCGCTTTCGACGGTCACGCCGGGGCCGAAGACCACATTTGGTTCGATCACCGTATCGCGCCCGATCACCGTATCGGCGGCAAGGTAGACCGTTTCCGGGGCCATCAGCGTGACCCCCAAGTCCAGCAACTCGGCCCGTGCTTGGGTCTGAAACACCGCATCCGCTGCGGCCAGATCTGCGCGAGAGTTCACGCCCAGCGTCTGCGCCTCGTCACAGGCAACCGCGGTCACGCTCAGATCGCGGGAGCGGGCGATTTCGACCACATCCGTCAGGTAGTATTCGCCTGAAGCGTTGTCGTTGCTTACGGCGTCAATCAGGGACATCAGGGTGGCCGCGTTGCAGGCCAGCAGGCCGGAATTGCAGAAGGTGATCGCGCGTTCTTCGTCAGAGGCGTCCTTGAACTCGACGATCCGCTCCAAAGTATCCCCGTTCATCACCAGTCGGCCATAGCGGGCCGGGTCGGCTGCTTCAAAGCCTAGAATCACCAAATCATTCTGCGCTCGCGCTTCGATCATCCGCTCGAGTGTGTCGGATTGAAGGAACGGTGTGTCGCCGTATAGGACCACGACATCTCCATCGAACCCCTCTAACGCATCGCGCGCCTGCGCGACGGCATGGGCGGTGCCTAGTTGCTCTTCTTGCACTGCGATCTGTGCGGCCGCATCCTCGGCCTGTGCGACCTTGGCGACGGCCTCCGCCCTGTGGCCCGTGACAATCACGGTGCGCTCGGGCGACAGCACCGAACCGGCGCGCATTGCGTGAACCAGCATCGGAACCTGAGCGATCGGGTGCAG
Organism: Ruegeria sp. AG1; assembly: GCF_056541705.1. Taxonomy (NCBI): domain Bacteria; kingdom Pseudomonadati; phylum Pseudomonadota; class Alphaproteobacteria; order Rhodobacterales; family Roseobacteraceae; genus Ruegeria; species Ruegeria sp. AG1. Next base: position 397,577 of record NZ_JBQFYU010000001.1, read on the forward strand.
GACTTTGGGGATGTCCGAATTCATCCTGGTGCCTTTCCCGGCGGCAAGGATGACAAGGGCAGTGGTCATGAAATCGTTTTCTCTTTGTGTTTTGTTGCCGTCCGTTTTATCCGCTGAGGGCAAAGGCGCAAGCCGTTCGGCCATCAAACAAGATTGCCGATTGCAACAGGACATGGCGGAAACCTGCCGAGCAAGGAGGCGCAATGCGCACGGTCATCTTCGATCTGGACGGCACTTTGGCGGATACCTCAGGCGATTTGCTGGCCGCTGCAAACCATTGTTTTCGCGTGATGGGGCATGGGGATGTTCTGGTTCACGGCCAGGATGCGGGCATCGCCGTGCGTGGCGGGCGCATGATGCTGACGCACGGATTGAAGCGCGTCGGGGCCTATGATGAAGGCACGGTCGATGCGTATTACCCGGTGTTGCTTGAGGCCTACGCGCAGGACATTGACACCCACACTCAGTTCTACCCCGGCGCTTTGGAGGCGGTAGAGGCCCTGAAAGCCGCAGGCTATGGCGTTGGGATCTGCACCAACAAGCCTGAGCGTTTGGCGTATCAATTACTCAGCCAGATGGGTGTGATGGATCACTTCGCCTCGTTGGTCGGGGCGGACACTCTGCCGGTGCGCAAACCTGACCCCGAGCCGCTGCGCGAGGCCGCGCGGCGTGCAGGTGGGCATCCGGACCTGTGCGTTCTGATCGGGGATTCCGATACCGACCGCAATACCGCGAAAGCGGCCGGGGTGCCTTCGGTTCTGGTTACTTTCGGGCCCTCTGGCGACGATATGGCCGCTTTGGAGCCCGAGGCGCTGCTGCATCATTTCGACGATCTGCCCGATCTTGTGGCTGAGTTAATCGGTGCGGCGGCTTGATCCCTTGACCCGGACCGGATGGAGCCCCAGAACTAGCCTATGACAGAGACATTCACCGGCAGCTTCACCCAACAAGAACCCATCCCGGACGAGGCGGTCGAGGCCGCTCTGGCCGTTCTGCGGCACGGACGTTTGCATCGCTACAACGTCGTGCCTGGCGAATTGGGCGAGACTGCGCTGCTGGAGCAGGAATTCGCGGCACAGACGGGGGCAAAATATTGTCTTGCCGTGTCGTCGGGTGGCTATGCTTTGGCGACTGCCTTGCGGGCCGTGGGTGTGCAGCCCGGCGAGCCGGTTTTGACCAACGCGTTCACACTGGCCCCTGTGCCGGGGGCGATTGCTTCGGTCGGGGCCAAACCGGTTTTTGTGGGCGTGACCGAAAACCTGACCATTGATCTGGAGGATCTGGAGGCCAAGCTGAATCAGGCGCGGGTTCTGATGCTCAGCCATATGCGTGGCCATCTGTGCGACATGGACCGGTTGATACAGCTCTGCAATGCGGCAGGCGTTGTCGTGATCGAGGACTGCGCCCATACGATGGGGGCCGCGTGGCGCGGGCAACTCTCGGGTCGGCAAGGAGCCATCGGGTGTTATTCGTGCCAGACCTATAAGCATGTGAACTCGGGCGAGGGTGGTCTGCTGGTTACCGATGATGAGGAACTTGCGGCCAAAGCCACAATGCTGTCGGGGTCCTACATGCTCTACGAGCGGCATCTGGCTGCGCCGGGGCCAGAGGTGTTTGAGCGGATCAAGTACACCACGCCGAACGTTTCGGGCCGTATGGATAATTTGCGCGCTGCGATTTTGCGCCCTCAGCTACGGGATTTGGATCGGCAGGTTGGCCGGTGGAACGAACGGTATCAGGCCATTGAAGACGGTCTGCGGGGAACGCCCGGCCTGACGATGGTCGAGCGCCCCGAGGCGGAGACCTATGTTGGGTCCTCGATCCAGTTCCTGTTGCTCGACTGGCTGCCAGAGCGGATTGCTGAGGTGATCAGCCGCTGCGCCAGTCGCGGGGTCGAGCTGAAATGGTTCGGTGGCGCGGAGCCCACCGGGTTTACCTCACGCTATGACAGTTGGCGCTATGCCGAGAGTGAGCGGATGCCTGCCTCGGACCGGGTTCTGGCGGGGATAATGGATATGCGCGTACCTTTGACCTTTTCGCTGGAAGACTGCCAGCTGATCGCCCGTATCATCCGGGCTGAGGTCGGAGCCGTCTACCAATCGTGATCCAATTGAGTGCGCCTGCAGCGCACGCTTGATTTTTGGGAAACGCCGCCCCGGTTCGGGCGGCGTTTTGCGTGTTGGGTTCGGCGTGCCCGGAATGATTGACCCGCCGCAGATTCGCTGGTATCCAGTTATTGAACACTTGTTCATTAATGCTGAGAGGAGAGCGTCAATGTTCATGGCGAGTATGCAATTCGATCTGGGCGAGGACGTGAATGCGCTGCGCGAGATGGTGCATCGTTGGGCGCAGGAGCGGGTCAAGCCGATGGCGGCCGAGGTCGATGCGTCGAACGCGTTCCCCAATGAGCTTTGGACCGAGATGGGCGCGCTGGGCCTGTTGGGCGTGACCGTGCCCGAGGAATATGGTGGCGCTGGCATGTCTTATCTGGCCCATACCATCGCGATTGAGGAGATCGCGCGGGCCTCGGCCTCGGTCTCGCTATCCTATGGTGCGCATTCCAACCTCTGCGTGAACCAGATCAAGCTGAACGGCACGGAAGAGCAAAAGCAGAAATACCTGCCGCGCCTGATCTCGGGCGAACATGTGGGCGCGCTTGCGATGTCCGAACCCTCGGCTGGATCGGATGTGGTTTCGATGAAGCTGCGCGCCGAGAAGCGCAATGATCATTACCGCCTGAACGGGAACAAGTATTGGATCACCAATGGGCCGGATGCGGATACTCTGGTCGTCTATGCCAAGACCGACCCGGATGCGGGATCGAAAGGGATCACCGCGTTTCTGATCGAGAAAGAGATGACGGGATTCTCGACCTCACCCCATTTCGACAAGCTTGGGATGCGTGGGTCCAACACCGCAGAACTGATCTTTGAAGACGTAGAAGTACCGTTTGAGAATGTTCTGGGCGAAGAGGGCAAGGGTGTTGCCGTTCTGATGTCCGGGCTCGACTACGAACGTGTCGTGCTGGCCGGGATCGGAACCGGCATCATGGCCGCCTGTCTGGATGAAATCATGCCCTATCTGGCCGAGCGCAAGCAGTTCGGCAAACCCATCGGCATGTTCCAACTGATGCAGGGCAAGATCGCAGATATGTACACTGCGATGAACTCGGCCCGTGCTTACGTGTATGAGGTCGCCAAGGCGTGTGACCGTGGGGATGTGACTCGTCAAGACGCGGCTGCGTGCTGTCTCTATGCCTCTGAGGCGGCGATGACGCAGGCGCATCAGGCCGTGCAGGCGATGGGCGGGGCGGGGTTCTTGTCGGACGCTCCGGTCAGCCGGATCTTCCGGGATGCCAAGCTGATGGAGATCGGGGCCGGGACCAGCGAAATCCGCCGCATGCTGATCGGTCGGGAATTGATGGGCGAAATACTGGGGTAAGAAATCGCCCCGCAGCCGAGGGAACTGCGGGGCGTTTCGATCAAAGGATCAGAAGCGATGGACGTAGGATACGCCGACCAGCCAAGGATCGATTTCCGCGGTACCGATATCGGCACCGTTCAGTTTGACGTCCGAGTCGATATCGAACCAACGCACATTCAAACGGACAGCGCCTTGTTCAGTGATCTGATAGTCCAAACCAGCCTGAAGCGACAAACCGAACGAGTTGTCCAGTTCCAGGTCGCCCAGCGGAGAGCTTTCTTCGAAGAAGATAGTGTAGTTGAGGCCCGCGCCGACATAGGGCTTCCACGCGCTGTTGGTCGGGAAGTGGTAGTTCAGCGACAAGGTGGGGGGCAGGTGCTTGGTGCTGCCGGCGTCGGTGCTGCCACCCAAGGTGATATCGTGTTCGAACGGCGTGGAGGCCAGCAATTCGATACCCAGGTTGTCTCGGATGAAGTATTCGACGGTAAAGATCGGACGGGTGTCGTCGTCGACCTCCGCGTCAAATCCGGCCAGCGTTCCGTTGTCAGATTTAGGGTCCAGGTAGCCGACACCGAAACCAACGGTCCAGTCACCTTGCGATTGGGCGAGTGCGGGGCCAGCCAGCGCGACCAGCGCGGTGGAGAGGGTCAAAGCGGCGAGTTTATTGGTCATTGTTCTGCCTTTGGTTCAGTTGATGACCGCTGTTTTGCACGGGCGCTGCCTGCGCTCTCTGATCTGAGTCAAATTTGCGTGAGCGCACCCGGCAAGTGTGACATAACTGCAGGCCCCGAAAATAAAGGAAAATTTTGATGTCAGGCGATCTGCGCATACCGGGTTTGCGCTCGGCGGGTGGCTGGGATGTCCCCGATCGGCTGAACATGGCGCGCCAGTGTCTGACCCATCCACCCGAACAGGTCGCCTTGGTCGATCTGACAGAGGGCGATGAGCGGCCGATAACTTACGGTCAGCTGCACGAGATGGCCGATGGGCTTGCGCGGGCACTCTTGCCCGAGGTTCAGGCCGGTGACCGGGTTGGCGTTCTGCTCAGCCAGTCTCCTTGGTGTGCGGCCGCGCATCTGGCGATCTGGAAGATCGGTGCGATCTCGGTGCCTCTGTTCAAGCTGTTCAAACAGGACGCGCTGCGCTCCCGCGTGGCGGATGCCGGGGCAGGGATTGTTCTGACGGATGCCGAGGGCGCCGGGCTGCTGGGTGATCTGGCCGAGCCTATGATCGCCGCCGAGGTCGCCCAACCCGGCCCAGAGCTGCCCTTCGCGGATACCGGCCCCGAAGACCCCGCCGTGCTGATCTATACGTCGGGCACAACCGGCAGCCCCAAGGGGGCCTTGCACGGGCACCGCGTGTTGACCGGCCATCTACCCGGCGTTTCGATCAGCCATAACCACTTGCGCGCGGGGGATTGCCTTTGGACCCCGGCGGATTGGGCCTGGATCGGAGGGCTGTTCGATGTCCTGATGCCGGGCCTCGCGCTGGGCATACCCGTGGTGGCCAGCCGGCTGGACAAATTTACTCCCGAGGCCTGCGCCGATGTGATCGCGCGCGGCGGCGTGCGCAATGTGTTCTTCCCTCCGACCGCGCTGCGAATGCTGAAAGCTGCGGATCAGAGCATCCCCGGCCTGCGTTCGGTCGCGTCAGGGGGCGAGCCTCTGGGCGCCGAGATGCTGGCGTGGGGGCAACAGGCCTTTGGACTGACGATCAACGAGTTCTACGGCCAGACCGAATGCAACATGGTCGTCTCGTCCTGCGCCGAGGATTTCCCGGTGCGCCCCGGCTGTATCGGCAAGCCAGTTCCGGGCCAAGAGGTCTCGGTGATTGATGAGGATGGTGCACCCACGAGGGACGAGGGTGACGTGGCCATCCGGCGCGGTTCGGCCTCAATGCTGCTGGAATACTGGAACCGGCCTGATGCCACTGCTGAGAAATTCCGGGGTGATTGGCTGATTACCGGAGACCGAGGCGTATGGGATGGCGACTATCTGCGCTTCGTGGGCCGCGATGATGACGTGATTACCTCAGCCGGATATCGCATCGGCCCGGCTGAGATCGAGGATTGCCTGCTGACCCACCCGGCGGTGGCAACGGTCGGCGTGGTCGGCAAGCCCGACCCGCTGCGAACCGAGATCGTCAAGGCCTATGTGGTGTTAAAACCGGGCGCTGAGGCCTCAGGGCCGGAGTTGCAGGACTGGGTCAAGAACCGTCTGGCGCAGTACTCCTATCCGCGAGAGGTTGCATTTCTGGAGGAGCTTCCGATGACGGTGACAGGAAAGGTCATCCGGAAGGAATTGAAGGCGTGGGCGGCTCAAGAGGTCGGGCTATGATGAAGAACCTAGATTTTGCGGTGCTGGTTGCCGTTGCCTGCGCTGCATTGCCGGCCAAGAGCATGGCCGACGAAGGTAACCCTTATGCATGGACAGAACGATGCCTTGCGAGCGCAGAAGGCAAACTGGATCAGGCCGGAAAAACGCAAGATTGCATAGCGGTGATCACCACCTATTGCCGGTTCTCTACAGATAGCCATTCTTGCTACGTCGACCTGGCGAAAGGTTTCTCGCATCGGTCCAGCGCCATCATTGATGCGCTTCCGGAAAGCTTGGATGCTCTGCCTACTCAGAAACAATTCTATGAGAAGCGATTGGCGCTTGTGAAGGAAACAAGTGTTGCCAGTCGTTGTGAAACACCAAACCTTGAAACGGAATGTGCTGCATTGGTGTCCTTCGGGCGATACCTCGGAGCAGTGTCTTTGGCCGGTTGGGTAGAACAGAGGGAGGAGAGCGAGTGAAGCTCACTAGTAAGGCAATAGCAACCTCCGAGGGTTTCAAAGCCAACCGCGCAGCCCATCTCGACGCGCTGGCGCAAATCTCGACCGCGGCGGAAGCGGCCCGGATGGGAGGCGGCGAAAAATCCCGTGCGCGGCACGTCTCTCGGGGTAAGATGCTGCCTCGACGTAGGGTGGCGAACCTGCTCGATCCGGGGTCTCCGTTTCTGGAGATCGGCGCGACGGCGGCTCATGGAATGTATGGCGATGCCGCGCCTTGTGCCGGGGTGATCGCTGGCATTGGCAGAGTACAGGGGCGCGAGGTCATGGTGGTGTGCAACGATGCCACCGTGAAGGGCGGCACATACTATCCAATGACCGTCAAAAAACACCTCCGCGCGCAGGAGATTGCCGAAGAGAACCATCTGCCCTGTATCTATCTGGTGGATAGCGGGGGTGCGAACCTGCCCAATCAGGATGAGGTCTTCCCTGACCGCGACCACTTTGGCCGCATCTTCTATAACCAAGCGCGGATGAGCGCCAAGGGGATTGCTCAGATCGCTGTGGTGATGGGCTCTTGTACGGCGGGTGGGGCCTATGTGCCCGCAATGTCGGACGTGACGATCATCGTGAAAGAACAGGGCACGATCTTTCTGGCTGGACCACCTCTGGTGAAAGCGGCGACCGGCGAGGTTGTGAGTTCCGAAGATCTGGGCGGAGGTGATGTCCATACGCGCTTGTCCGGCGTAGCGGATTATCTGGCCGAGGATGACGCACACGCGCTGGCTTTGGCGCGTCGGGCGGTTGGGTCGTTGAACCTGCGCAAATCGCAGACGGTAGATTGGGCCAGCCCAGAAGACCCAGCTTATGACCCCGAGGAGATCCTCGGCGTTGTTCCCGCTGATCTGCGCACCCCCTATGACATCCGCGAGGTGATCGCGCGTCTGGTCGATGGCTCTCGGTTCGATGATTTCAAGCCGCGCTTTGGCGAGACGCTGGTAACTGGCTTTGCCCATGTCAAAGGCTGCCCGGTTGGAATCATCGCCAATAACGGCGTGCTGTTCTCCGAGGCTGCACAGAAGGGCGCGCATTTTGTTGAGCTATGTTCTCAGCGTCGCATCCCGCTGGTGTTCCTGCAGAATATCACCGGCTTTATGGTCGGACGCAAATACGAGAACGAGGGCATCGCGCGGCATGGGGCCAAGATGGTGACGGCGGTGGCAACCACCTCGGTGCCGAAGATCACCATGCTTGTCGGAGGGTCCTTCGGGGCCGGAAACTATGGTATGGCCGGTCGGGCCTATCAGCCTCGGTTCCTGTGGACTTGGCCGAACTCACGGATTTCCGTGATGGGCGGAGAGCAGGCGGCGGGCGTTCTGGCTACCGTCAAGCGCGACGGAATCGAGCGGCAGGGCGGTACATGGTCCGCCGAGGAAGAGGCCGAATTCAAACGCCCGACCTTGGACATGTTCGAGGAACAGTCTCATCCGCTTTATGCCTCGGCTCGGTTGTGGGACGATGGCATCATCGACCCGCGCAAATCGCGAGAGGTCTTGGCGTTGTCATTGGGTGCCGCTTTGAACGCCCCGATCGAGGAAACGCGTTTCGGCGTGTTCAGGATGTGACGATGGCGTTCTCTGCTACGATAGAGGATGTGTTCTCCATTTCAGGGAAGGGAACCGTACTGTGGCTAACAGCAGTGGTGGGAAAGCCCGCAGAAGGCGATCGGTTTGAAACGGATATTGGTGAGGCGACGGTTCTTGCAATCGGCAAGCCGGGGATTCGCAGTCGCGCTTGCCTCACTGGCAAAGAGGTCCCTCCGTACGGAGGCATTCTGACTGATTTGCCGATGCCCGAGGCAACGTCGCTCCGCAAGACAACTATTGAAACCGTTGAGGGCGAAGTATGAGCCACAATCTAAAGCAAGTGATCGCCCGCTATCCCGGCGCACAGACCTTCAAGTTTGGGGACAGTGCCTTGTTGAGTGCTGAACTGCTGTCGTTGGTGCGCGCGGGTAGGAAAACCGCGACCTGCGGTGCCTTGCGAGACTATCCTGAAGGTAGTGCAGACACTCCCGTCGTGGGGCGACGCGATATCGCTTTGGACTGGCATGATCGTCCCGCGCTGGTGATCGAAACAGTTGAGGTTTCGATCTGTCGGTATTGCGATGTGACCGAAGATTTCGCGCTTGCCGAGGGTGAGAATGAGACGCTTGAGGGATGGCGCGAAAATCATCGCTGTTACTTTGAGCGCAATGGTGGGTTTGATCCCGAAATGGAATTGCTCTGCGAGCGGTTCCGGCTGGTCGAAGATCTGACGGTTGAGGGGTAGGCCATGTTCAACAAAATCTTGATTGCGAACCGGGGCGAGATCGCCTGTCGCGTTGTCGAGACCGCTCAAAAAATGGGTGTGTCCTGTATAGCTGTCTATTCGGATGCGGATGCCTCGGCCAAGCATGTGCAGATGGCAGATGAGGCGGTGCATATTGGTGCGGCCGCTCCGGCGGAGAGCTATCTGAAGGGAGAGGTGATCATCCAGGCGGCGCTCGAGACCGGGGCGCAGGCGATCCATCCTGGCTATGGGTTTTTGTCCGAGAACCCGGATTTCGTGGATGCGGTTGAGGCTGCAGGGCTGACATTCATCGGCCCATCGGCGGATGCGATCCGTAAGATGGGTCTCAAGGATGCGGCCAAGGCTTTGATGGAGGAGGCAGGCGTTCCCGTTGTGCCCGGATATCACGGTGACAATCAGGACCCCGCTCATCTGGCCGAGGCCGCCGCGACCATCGGCTACCCCGTTCTGATCAAGGCGGTTGCGGGCGGCGGCGGCAAAGGAATGCGGTTGGTCGAGACGCCCGAAGCTTTCTCAGACGCTCTGGACAGCGCGCGCGGTGAGGCAAAGACTGCCTTTGGTAATGATGCGGTTCTGGTTGAAAAATTCGTAGCCAAACCTCGGCATATCGAAGTTCAGGTCTTTGGCGATGGCACCCATGCGGTGCATCTGTTTGAACGGGACTGCTCGCTGCAACGGCGACATCAGAAGGTGATTGAAGAGGCGCCGGCCCCTGGCATGACGCCTGAGATGCGCGAGGCGATGGGGCAGGCCGGTGTGCGTGCGGCAGAAGCGATCGGCTACAAAGGGGCCGGGACAGTTGAGTTCATCGTCGATGCATCCGAAGGGCTGCGGCCGGATCGCTTCTGGTTCATGGAGATGAACACCCGCCTGCAAGTTGAACACCCGGTGACCGAGGCGATTACGGGCGTTGATCTGGTCGAATGGCAGCTGCGCGTTGCAGCGGGTGAAAGCCTGCCGAGGCAGCAGAATGACCTGTCGATCAATGGTCACGCGTTTGAGGCGCGGCTCTATGCCGAGGATGTGCCTAAGGGCTTTTTGCCGGCGACGGGGACCCTCACCCATCTGCAGTTTCCGCCTGAGTGCCGCGCGGACAGTGGCGTGCGGGCGGGGGATACGATCAGCCCCTGGTATGATCCGATGATCGCCAAGGTCGTCGTGCACGGCCCGACCCGCGCGGTCGCGCTTGAGGGCTTGCATCGCGCCCTGCGTCAAACCGAGGTTGCCGGGACGGTGACCAATCTGGCCTTCCTTGGCGCTCTGACACGCCATGGTGGGTTTGCCTCGGGCGATGTGGATACGGGTCTGATCGGGCGCGATCTGGAGGATCTGGTAAGGACGCCAGGCACGACCAATGCCTCGGTTGTGGCCGCGGCGATGACAGCGCTGGGGTTGACAGAGACGACCTCAGAGACAGGCTTCACCCTGTGGGGACCGTTGCACCGGACCGTGCAGCTGATGCGCGATGGAGAGATCCTTGATCTGGATGTTCAGGTCGAAAGCCCGCACCGGCAGCTCTGGACGGTGAATGGCGCGCCGGTGACTGCGCAGCACAACGGTGGTTGGGTCGTTGATGGGCAGCGCATGCCCAATGTCTCCGTCGCTGGGCCTCGGATCACCGTGTTTGAAGATTATGGGCAGGTGTTCGAAATCGTTGACCCCTTGGATCGCGATGCCAGCGCTGCTGGAGATACCAACGTGATCGAGGCTCCGATGCCGGGACTGGTCAAGGCCGTCTTTGCCTCGGCAGGGCAGGCGGTGAAGGAGGGCGACCGGCTGGCGATTCTGGAAGCCATGAAGATGGAACATTCTCTGCTTGCGGCGCGCGACGGTGTGGTGGCCGAGGTGTTGGCTGACGCTGGTGCACAGGTAGAGGCAGGGGCGGCCCTGGTTCGCTTAGCTGAGGATTGATCTGTTCGGGCCGTGCATTGCGTGGCACAGTCGGGCCATCCGAATGTAAAACGAAAAGAAGCCGGGGAGGGATGCGTTGATGAAAGAACGGGTCGAGATATTCGAGGTCGGGCCAAGAGACGGGCTTCAGAACGAAAAGCGCGAGATTCCAGTGGCCGAGAAAGTGGCGCTGGTCGATTGCCTTAGCGGCGCCGGGTTCAACCGAATTGAGGTTGCCAGTTTCGTATCACCCAAATGGGTGCCCCAAATGGCAGGAAGCGGCGCGGTTCTGGCTGGGATCAAACGGGCTGAGGGCGTGCGTTATGCGGCGTTGACGCCGAACATGCGCGGCTATGAAGACGCGCTGGCGGCCAAAGCGGATGAGATCGCGGTATTTGCATCAGCTTCCGAGGGGTTCTCGAAAGCCAATATCAACGCGACCATCGCGGAATCCATTGAACGGTTCGCGCCGATCCTTGAGGCCGCGCGCCATATCGACCTGCCGGTCCGGGGCTATGTCTCATGCGTGACCGATTGCCCATATGATGGTCCAACTCCGCCGGAAAAAGTGGCTGAGGTCGCGGACGCTCTGTTCGCGCACGGGTGCTATGAGATTTCGCTGGGCGACACGATCGGGCAGGGAACCCCGGACAAGATCGCGCATATGCTGCTGGCGGTGCGCGATAGGGTGCCCGTTACTCGGCTTGCGGGCCACTTCCACAACACCAACGGGCGAGCCATGGACAATATTGATGCCTCGCTGGCGCTGGGCGTGCGGGTGTTTGACGCTGCGGTCGGTGGCTTGGGCGGATGCCCTTATGCACCCGGCGCGGCTGGCAATGTCGTGACTGAGGCCGTCGCTGCCCATCTGGAGCGGCTTGGATATGAGACCGGTCTGGACGCAGCAGTTTTGGACGAAGCCGCGCAGATGGCGCAGGCAATGAGAGGCTGACATGTTTGAAACGATTGCGGTCGTCACAGATGACCGAGGTGTTGCGACACTAACCCTGTCGCGCGCCGAAAAGCACAACGCCATGTCGGCGCTGATGATCAGCGAATTGACTCAGGCCGCGGCGCAGCTGGGCTGCGATGAGGCGGTGCGCGTTGTTGTGTTGACCGGGTCCGGCAAAAGCTTTTGCGCCGGGGGCGATCTGGGGTGGATGCGCGATCAGATGGCTGCGGATGCCGAGACCCGATTTGCCGAGGCGCGCAAGCTGGCGGAAATGCTGAAGGCGCTGAACGAGATGCCCAAACCTCTGATTGGTGCATTGCAAGGCAACGCATTTGGCGGTGGCGTCGGGCTGGCCTCGGTCTGCGATGTGGCGGTTGGCGTTGACACCCTTAAAATGGGCCTGACTGAAACCCGGCTGGGCCTGATCCCAGCGACGATTGGGCCATACGTGATCGCGCGGATGGGTGAGGCCCGCGCGCGGCGCGTGTTCATGTCGGCGCGTCTGTTTGATGCAGCCGAGGCTGTGGAGCTTGGCCTTTTGGCGAAAGTGGTGCCAGGCGATGAACTGACGCGCGCCGTCGAAGATGAAATCACCCCCTACCTGTCCTGTGCACCGGGGGCTGTGGCGTCAGCTAAGGCCTTGGTTCAAAACCTCGGTCCGCGTCTTGACGACAGTGTGATTGACCATACCATCCAGGCGTTGGTCGCCCGATGGGAAACGCCGGAAGCACGCGAAGGCATCGAAGCATTCTTTGAAAAACGTAAACCCAAGTGGAACAACAAAGATTAACTTTGGGCGTCTATTGTCCGCTGAGGCGAAATCGGGGTGATTCCCGAAGGTCTGTCAAGGGGATGAATGACGTGGTGCGCGCTTGTGTTCGGTTGACCCTCTGACCGCGTGGGGCTAGAGAAAGTCGAGTCAACACGCCAATTGACGGCGCCCTCCGAAAGGGGATGCGCAGGAAAGGAGCTAGACGTGGAAGACCTGCTGCGGGAGTATCTCCCTATTCTGGTGTTTCTGGCCGTAGCCATCGGCCTGGGAATTGTCCTGATTCTGGCAGCTGTTGTTCTGGCAGTTCGCAACCCCGATCCCGAAAAAGTCAGCGCCTATGAATGCGGCTTCAACGCGTTTGATGACGCCCGGATGAAGTTCGATGTGCGCTTCTATCTGGTTTCGATCCTTTTCATCATTTTCGACCTCGAGATTGCGTTCCTGTTCCCCTGGGCCGTGGGCTTCAAGGACATCAGCGATGTAGGGTTCTGGTCGATGATGGTGTTCCTAGGCGTTTTGACCATCGGCTTTGCCTATGAATGGAAGAAGGGGGCCTTGGAATGGGAGTGATGACGGGTGCAAATACCGCCGGCGTCGACAAAGAAGTCGCCACCCAGGCCCTCAATGCTGAGCTGCAGGACAAAGGCTTTCTGCTGACCTCGACCGAAGACATCATCAATTGGGCGCGGACCGGGTCTTTGCATTGGATGACCTTTGGTCTGGCCTGTTGCGCGGTCGAGATGATGCACACCTCGATGCCGCGCTATGACGCGGAACGGTTTGGCATCGCGCCGCGTGCCTCGCCGCGCCAGTCCGATGTGATGATTGTGGCCGGGACGCTGACCAACAAGATGGCCCCTGCGCTGCGCAAGGTCTACGACCAGATGCCCGAGCCGCGCTATGTGATCTCGATGGGCTCCTGCGCGAATGGAGGCGGCTACTACCACTATTCCTATTCCGTCGTGCGCGGCTGTGACCGTATCGTTCCAGTGGATATCTACGTCCCCGGCTGCCCTCCGACCGCTGAGGCGCTGCTCTACGGTCTGATGCAGCTGCAACGCAAAATCCGCCGTACCGGCACGATCGTGCGCTAAGGGGGAGGGCGGATGAGCGAAGCACTCAAAGAACTTGGTACGCATCTGGAACTGAAACGGTCCGACTGTGTGTTGTCCTGGGATGTCACCCATGGTGAACTGAACGTGGATGTGGCGCCGTCGAACCTTGTCGAATTCATCGAATTCCTCAAAAGCGACCGCTCCTGCCAGTTCTCTACGCTGGTCGATATCACGGGCGTGGACTACCCCGAACGGGCCAAGCGGTTCGACGTGGTTTATCACTTCTTGTCGATGTACCAGAACCAACGCATTCGCCTGCGGGTTTCCATCCGTGAAGAAGACATGGTGCCCTCGATCGTCGATACGCATCCCTCGGCCAACTGGTTCGAGCGTGAGGTTTTCGACATGTTCGGCATCCTATTCTCGGGCCACCCGGACCTGCGGCGCATCCTGACCGACTACGGGTTCCGCGGCTATCCGTTGCGCAAGGATTTCCCGACCACCGGCTATACCGAGGTCCGCTATGACGAGGCGCAGAAACGCGTGGTTTATGAACCCGTCAGCCTCGTACAGGAATACCGTCAGTTTGATTTCATGTCCCCTTGGGAAGGTGCCAACTACATTCTTCCGGGGGATGAAAAACAGGAGTCGTAAGCCATGGAGTTCCTGATCTGGATCGCTTTCACGATCGCCACGATCATCCCGATGCTGAAACTGCTGCCGCATTTCGGGATTGAGAAGTTCTGGGCGTTTGCCTGCGTCATCCCGATTGGAACGCTGATCCTACTGTGGATCATGGCTATGAAGCTGCAAGAGATGGAGCGTCGCTGAGATGCTGGGGGAACTGATCATTTTGGGCGCTCTTGGGGTGCTGCTTGCCGGCGCCGCAGCCAAGGCGGCTGAGGCCGAGAAGGTCCGGGTGCGGGCTGAAGCGAAGAAAAAGCGGGGGCGGTGATGGACGGCTCAAGATACGATGACGGCAGCACGGATGCGCTGAGCGGAGAACAGAAGATCCGCAACTTCAACATCAACTTCGGCCCGCAACACCCTGCGGCGCATGGGGTTCTGCGTCTTGTGCTTGAGTTGGACGGAGAGATCGTCGAACGCTGCGATCCGCATATCGGTCTGCTGCACCGTGGCACCGAAAAGCTGATGGAAAGCCGGACGTATCTGCAAAACCTGCCGTATTTCGATCGTCTGGATTACGTGGCGCCGATGAATCAGGAACATGCCTGGTGTCTGGCGATCGAAAAGCTGACCGGGGTCGAGGTGCCGCGCCGTGGCTCGCTGATCCGGGTTCTGTATTCCGAGATCGGGCGCATCCTGAACCACCTGCTGAACGTCACCACGCAGGCGATGGACGTGGGCGCGCTGACCCCGCCGCTGTGGGGCTTTGAGGAACGCGAAAAGCTGATGGTGTTCTATGAGCGCGCCTGCGGGGCCCGCCTGCATGCCGCCTATTTCCGCCCCGGTGGTGTCCATCAGGACCTGCCGCCGGAATTGCTGGACGATATCGAGGCATGGAGCCACGAATTCCCCGCTGTTCTCGACGACATCGACGGGTTGTTGACAGAAAACCGCATCTTCAAGCAGCGCAACGCCGATATTGGCGTGGTGACCGAGGATGACATTCAGAAATACGGCTTCTCGGGCGTGATGGTCCGTGGCTCGGGCCTTGCATGGGACCTGCGCCGTGCGCAGCCCTATGAGTGCTACGACGAGTTCGAATTCCAGATCCCCGTCGGCAAGAATGGCGACTGCTACGACCGCTATCTCTGCCGCATGGAAGAGATGCGCCAATCCCTGCTGATCATCCGACAGGCCATCGCTAAGATCCGCGAATGCCCAGGCGACGTTCTGGCTCGCGGTAAGATCACCCCGCCGAAACGCTCGGACATGAAGACCTCGATGGAGAGCCTGATCCATCACTTCAAGCTCTACACCGAAGGTTTCCACGTCCCCGCGGGTGAGGTTTATGCCGCCGTCGAGGCCCCGAAGGGCGAGTTCGGCGTCTACCTGGTCGCCGACGGCACCAACAAGCCTTATCGCGCCAAACTCCGCGCACCAGGTTTCCTGCATCTGCAAGCCATGGATCACGTCGCCAAGGGCCACCAACTGGCGGACGTCGCTGCCATTATCGGCACCATGGACGTCGTATTTGGAGAGATTGACCGCTAATGCTCCGCCGTCTTCATCCCGAACAACCTGATAGCTTTGCCTTCACCGCTGCCAACCAGAAATGGGCCGAAGCGCAGATCACCAAATACCCTGAGGGCCGCCACGCCAGTGCGGTGATCCCTCTGCTTTGGCGCGCGCAAGAGCAGGAGGGCTGGCTGTCTCGCCCGGCAATTGAATCCGTCGCCGACATGCTGGGCATGGCCTATATTCGAGTGCTTGAGGTCGCCTCGTTCTACTTCATGTTCCAACTGCAGCCAGTCGGCTCGGTGGCGCATATACAGGTGTGTGGCACGACCTCCTGCATGATTTGCGGTGCCGAGGATCTTATTGCGGTCTGCAAGGAAAAGATCGCCGCCAAGCCGCATGCGCTATCCGCCGATGGCAAGTTGAGCTGGGAAGAGGTGGAATGCCTCGGGTCCTGTACGAATGCCCCGATGGCGCAAATTGGCAAGGATTACTACGAAGACCTGACCGCCGAGAGTTTTGGCAAGATCATAGACGATCTGGCAGCGGGGAAGGTGCCTACGCCCGGCCCTCAGAACGGGCGATATGCGGCCGAGCCTTTGAAAGGTCTCAGCAGCCTGACAGAACATGAGGCCGGAAAGCTGGAACATAATGCCAGCGTGGCCTTGGCGGTCGAACTGGGCGATACCGTCAAGCGGATTGATGGGACTGAGGTTCCGATCCTCACGCCTTGGCTGGGGAAAGACGGCAAACAGGCCGGGGCCTCGGCGGCGGCGAAACCGCCGAAAGCGCCTGAGCCACCGAAGCCTGCCGTCAAACAGGCCGTTGAGGCCAAAGCGAATGAGGTCGAGGAAGACAAACCCCGAACGCTGACCGAGGCGCGTGGGGGACTTCCTGATGACCTAAAGATGCTCAAAGGCGTGGGGCCGAAACTGGAAGAGACGCTGAATGACTTGGGCTTTTTCCATTATGATCAGATCGCGGCCTGGACGCCCGAGCATGTGGCCTGGGTGGACGCGCGCCTGAAGTTCAAGGGCCGGATTGAACGCGATGGCTGGATAGAACAAGCGGCCAAGCTGGCCGTTGGGGATGAGACCGAATTCGCCAAACGTGCCAAGGAAGACGGCACTTATGAAGACTAAACGCCCCTGAAAGGGCTCAAGGACGAGATGGACAAGGACAAAGAGCAAGCCATAGCCCGCAAGGGTCGACATATAGGCATCGTCATCGCCGTAACGATGGTGGTTTGGCTTGGCATGACCTTGTTCATCGGCCCCGCGATTGGAATGCCGGGGCGCTATGCGCTGCTATTTGATTTCGCCGCTTTGGCTGGGTTCATCTATGCGGGCGTCAACATATTTCAACTCTGGCGCATGCGTCAGGACAGCTGAGGGTAACACGCGATGCTGAAGGATCAGGACCGGATCTTTACCAACATCTACGGGATGCACGAGCGTACTCTGCGCGGCGCGCAGGCCCGAGGTCATTGGGATGGCACCGCTGGTCTGATCGAAAAGGGCCGGGATTGGATCATCCAGACGATGAAAGACTCGGGCCTGCGTGGGCGCGGTGGCGCGGGCTTCCCAACCGGTCTGAAATGGTCGTTCATGCCCAAGGAAAGCGATGGCCGCCCGTCTTATCTGGTCGTGAATGCGGATGAATCTGAGCCGGGTACCTGTAAAGACCGCGAGATCATGCGCCATGATCCGCATACCCTGATCGAAGGCTGCCTGATTGCCTCTTTCGCGATGAATGCGCACACCTGCTATATCTACTTGCGTGGCGAATACATCCGTGAACGCGAGGCGCTACAGGCCGCGATTGATGAGGCCTATGACGCCGGGCTGTTGGGCAGGAGCGCGGCTGGTTCGGGATGGGATTTCGACATCTTCCTGCATCACGGCGCGGGCGCTTACATCTGCGGTGAAGAAACAGCGCTGATCGAAAGCCTTGAGGGCAAAAAGGGTATGCCGCGCATGAAGCCTCCATTCCCGGCTGGCGCGGGCCTCTATGGCTGCCCGACCACAGTGAATAACGTGGAGTCCATCGCCGTTGTGCCGACCATCCTGCGCCGGGGCGCGGACTGGTTCGCAGGCTTTGGCCGTCAGAACAACGCGGGCACCAAGCTGTTTGCAATCTCGGGCCATGTGAACAACCCTTGCGTCGTCGAAGAGGCGATGTCGATCCCGTTCGAGCAGCTGATCGAAACCCATTGCGGAGGCATTCGTGGCGGCTGGGATAACCTATTGGCCGTCATTCCGGGTGGATCGTCCGTTCCTTGCGTGCGCGGTGAGAATATGCGCGATGCGATCATGGATTTCGACTACCTGCGAGGTGAGCTGGGTTCGGGCCTTGGGACGGCGGCGGTGATCGTGATGGACAAGTCCACCGACATCATCAAGGCGATCTGGCGGCTGTCGAAATTCTACAAGCACGAAAGCTGCGGCCAGTGTACACCCTGCCGCGAAGGCACCGGCTGGATGATGCGGGTGATGGACCGCCTTGCGCGCGGCGAGGCCGAGTTGGAAGAGATCGACATGCTGTTTGACGTGACCAAACAGGTCGAAGGCCACACGATCTGCGCCTTGGGCGATGCGGCGGCCTGGCCGATTCAGGGCCTGATCCGCAATTTCCGCGAAGAGATCGAGGACCGTATTAAGGCGCAGAAATCAGGCCGCATGGGGGCGATGGCAGCGGAATGATCAGGCAGCCCGACGGATATCATCTGGCCGAACTGAATATTGGCCGCCTGCTGGCCCTGACGGATGACCCTCGGGTGGCTGAGTTCATGGCCAATCTCGACAAGGTCAATGGCTTGGGCAAGCGGATGCCGGGCTTTGTTTGGATGATGGAAGGCTCGGGCGAGCCGGGAACCGGGAATACAGAAAACGCGATTGGGGACGATCCTCAATTTGTCGCCAACCTGACCGTCTGGGAAGACGTCGCGAGCCTTGAGACATTTGTCTGGGGCACCATACATAAACAGTTCTACGACCGCCGTCAGGAGTGGTTTGAACTGCTGGGGGATCAGCATTTCGTCATGTGGTGGGTGCCCGCGGGGCACCAGCCGGATCTGGATGAAGCCATGGCGCGGCTAGAGCGTCTGCGCCAGGAAGGTCCAAGTGAACACGCCTTTGGATGGGCGGATTTGAAACAAGCAAGCAAGTGGTGCGACAACCGTTGCGCTCAGGTCGCAGCGGAGTGAACGGGATGACGCACCATTCTGATCGCGCGCGTAGCCGCCCAGATGCCAGCCATCTGACGGGAATAAAAAAAGTGAAGACAATGAAACTCTCAACCTTGGCTGGCCTTGCGGGACTTGTGCTGATTTCGGCTTGCACCGTCTCCTCGTCCAAGGACCGTGTGCTGTTTGACGGGCAGTTTTTCCGCGCCAAGGCCAAGTCGGTCGACAAGCGCAGCACCCCGACCGAGTTCACTGTGGTCGTGAACAACGTGTCAGCTTCGCTTGACGGCGCGCGTGAGGCGGGCCGGTTCGAAGGCACCAAATTCTGCATCCAGAACTTCGGCTCGTCGCGCATTGTTTGGAAGGTTGGCCCGGATACCGAACCGCAGAACCTGCGCATCAGCGACGACAAACTGACTTTTGCGGGAACCTGCCAAAGACCATGAGGCTGTTTTCCGCATATCACGGCAGGGCCAGCGGTCTGTTATTGCATAGCAGACAGGGCGACACCCATCTTGGTCGATCCAAGATGAAAGGACCTGTCATGTCTTATGCGAAAACACTTGCCATCGGTCTTGCGCTGATGATCCCAGCGATCGCCGAGGCCAAGCCGCCTCTGCGTGAGGTGAAACAGATTGACAATGAACTGTACTACATTGCGGTCGCGAAAGAGATTTCGGACTATTGCCCCTCGATCAGCGGGCGGAAGCTGAAAGCGATCAACGTGATGTGGGGACTGCGGTCCGAGGCGAACAGCCTCGGCTACTCGGACCAAGAGATCCGGGCCTATGTCGAGTCTGACGCCGAAAAAGACCGGATGCGCGCCAAGGGTGAGGCTTATCTGGCCTCCAACGGCGTGACCTACGAGAACCCGAATTCCTTCTGCACGTTGGGACGGAAGGAAATCGACAGAAACAGCGCCATCGGCGTTTATTTGAGGGCGAACTGACGATGTCTGACCTCCGCAAGATCAATATCGACGGGCAGGAAATCGAAGTCGATGGTGCCATGACCCTGATCCAGGCCTGTGAAGAGGCCGGGGTCGAGGTGCCGCGCTTCTGCTACCACGAACGTCTTTCGATTGCGGGGAACTGCCGGATGTGTCTGGTTGAGGTCGTGGGCGGCCCTCCGAAACCTGCGGCCTCCTGCGCAATGCAGGTGCGGGATCTGCGTCCCGGGCCGGAAGGGCAACCGCCTCAGGTCAAGACGAACTCGCCCATGGTCAAGAAGGCCCGCGAAGGGGTGATGGAGTTTTTGCTGATCAACCATCCTCTGGACTGCCCGATCTGTGATCAGGGGGGGGAGTGCGACCTGCAGGATCAGGCGATGGCCTATGGTGTTTCGGGTTCGCGCTTCAAAGAAGCCAAGCGCGCCGTTGACGATCTGGATCTGGGGCCGCTGGTCGGCACCGCGATGACCCGCTGCATCAGTTGTACGCGCTGCGTACGCTTCACGACCGAGGTCGCCGGCATCACTCAGATGGGTCAGACGGGGCGGGGCGAGGATGCCGAGATCACCTCATACCTGAACCAGACGCTGCACTCGAACCTGCAGGGTAACATCATTGATCTGTGCCCCGTGGGGGCGCTGACTTCGAAGCCCTATGCCTTCACCGCGCGTCCGTGGGAATTGACCAAGACCGAGAGCATTGACGTGATGGATGCCTTGGGGTCGAACATCCGCGTGGACACCAAAGGGCGTGAAGTGATGCGGTTCCTGCCGCGCAACCATGACGGCGTGAACGAGGAATGGATCAGCGACAAAACCCGTTTCGTCTGGGACGGGTTGCGCCGTCAGCGCTTGGACCGTCCTTACGTGCGCGAAAACGGCAAGCTGCGCCCGGCCTCGTGGCCCGAGGCGCTGACCAAAGCCGCTGAAGCGCTGAAAGGGGCCGAAAAACCGGCGGGTCTCGTCGGTGATATTGCCCCGGTTGAGGCGATCTTTGCGCTGAAACAGATGATCGAAGGACAAGGCGGTGTTGTCGAATGCCGTACAGACGGGGCCAAGCTGCCTGCGGGCAACCGTGGAGCCTATGCCGGGACCGCCGCGATTGAAGATATCGACATGGCCGAGCGCATTCTGCTGATCGGTACCAACCCGCGCGATGAGGCTCCGGTTCTGAACGCTCGTATCCGTAAGGCTTGGGCGCATGGGGCCGAGGTGGCTCTGGTTGGTCCGGCGGCCGATCTGACCTATGAATACCACCACATGGGCGACGACCGCGGAGCGTTGCAAAAGGTCGTCGAGATGGGCGGCAATGATGAGATCAAAGCAAAACGCTCTTTGGTCATTGTAGGGCAAGGAGCGCTGCAAGAGGCAGATGGCGCCGCTGTTCTGGCCGCCGCGCAAGCCATTGCAAGCAATACCGAAAGTGGGTTGATCATCTTGCATACTGCTGCCGCGCGCGTGGGCGCGATGGATTTGGATGCCACCAACGCGGGCGGTATGGACGCGATCAGCGCGGCTGATGTGATCTATAACCTCGGCGCGGATGAGGTCGAAATCGGAGACGGCGCATTCGTCATCTATCAGGGCAGCCATGGGGACCGTGGCGCGCACCGAGCTGATGTTATCCTGCCTGCCGCCGCCTATACCGAGGAAAACGGGTTGTTCGTCAACACCGAAGGCCGCCCACAGCTGGCTATGCGTGCGGGTTTCGCACCGGGTGAGGCCAAGGAAAACTGGGCTATCCTGCGTGCACTCTCGGCCGAGTTAGGGGCAACTCTGCCCTTCGACTCTTTGGCGCAATTGCGAACCGCGTTGATCGAGGCGGTGCCGCATCTGGCGCGTATCGACGAGGTGATCGAGAACGAGGTGCAGCCGCTTGAGGCTGGTTCACTGGGCAAGGCGAGTTTCCACAATGCGGTTAAGGATTTCTACCTGACCAACCCGATCGCGCGAGCCTCGCAACTGATGGCCGAGCTGTCGGCGCAGGCGAAAAACACAGACAGGATGGCTGCAGAATGATGCGTCCCGCAGAGATTTCCCCGACGACCCACGGTGTGAGGACCAATGGCTGATTTCTTTAACACACCGGGCGGCATCGCCCTGATCGTCCTGGCGCAGGTGCTTGCCGTTGTGGCCTTTGTGATGATCTCGCTGTTGTTCCTTGTCTATGGTGACCGCAAGATCTGGGCGGCTGTTCAGATGCGCCGGGGGCCCAATGTGGTGGGCGCTTACGGTCTGTTGCAAACAGTCGCTGACGCGTTGAAATATGTGGTCAAAGAAGTCGTCATCCCGGCAGGCGCGGACCGCACCGTGTTCATCCTTGCCCCGCTGACCTCTTTCGTGCTGGCAATGATCGCCTGGGCCGTGATCCCGTTCAACGACGGCTGGGTGTTGTCTGATCTGAATGTGGCGATCCTCTATGTCTTCGCCGTATCCTCGCTTGAGGTTTATGGCGTGATTATGGGCGGTTGGGCGTCGAACTCAAAGTACCCATTCCTTGGTTCGTTGCGCTCTGCGGCGCAGATGATCTCTTACGAGGTGTCAATCGGCCTGATCATCATCGGCGTGATTATCTCGACGGGCTCGATGAACTTTGGCGACATCGTCCGTGCACAGGATGGCTCGTTCGGTTTCTTCAGCTGGTACTGGTTGCCGCATTTCCCGATGGTCTTCCTGTTCTTCATCTCGGCGCTGGCGGAAACCAACCGACCCCCGTTCGATTTGCCCGAAGCGGAATCAGAACTGGTCGCAGGCTATCAGGTCGAATACTCGGCCACGCCCTTCCTGCTGTTCATGGCGGGCGAGTACATCGCCATCTTTCTAATGTGCGCGCTGACCACGCTGCTGTTTTTCGGCGGCTGGCTGTCGCCGATCCCGGGCCTGCCTGACGGTGTGCTATGGATGGTCGCGAAGATGGCGTTCTTCTTCTTCCTCTTCGCGATGGTAAAAGCGATCACACCCCGCTACCGCTATGACCAGTTGATGCGTCTGGGTTGGAAAGTATTCCTTCCTTTCTCGTTGGCCTGGGTAGTGTTCGTGGCCTTCGCGGCAAAATTCGACTGGTTCTGGGGCGCATTCGCACGTTGGAGCGTAGGAGGCTAAGCACGTGGGTATTGACTATAGCGCCGCCAAAAAGCTGATCCGCCACGCGGACACACATGGAGTGGGCCACCGCGTTCTGATGCTGGGTCGGCACCGTATTCAGGTCAAGGATCGGCTCAAGTCTGCCCTAGACCGGGTGCTTAGCGAGACAAAGTTCGATCTGCGTTTTGCAGACCTTGAGCAAGAAGATGGATATGCCGAGACGTTCTTTCGGGCATTGGGCGCAACGTCTGTTGAATCTCTGGACATTTCCGACTTTGAAGGCGCGAGTTTGATACACGACCTCAATGCACCGGTACCGGAGGGTTGGGCTGGCCAATATGATCTAATCTATGACGGCGGTACGACCGAGCATATCTTCGACGTAGCCACCTGCATGAACAACCTCAACACTCTGCTGGCTCCGGTCGGAGTTTTGTCTGCCTGTTCACCCGGCAACAACTGGTTCGCGCACGGTTTCTATCAGTTCGGGCCGGAACTCGTGTACGGCTATTGGAAACATGGTTGTGGGTTCGAGGTGTTAGACTGCGTGATGTTGCCTGAAATGCCACGGGACAAGGAACTTGAGATCGCAGATCCGGCATTGACCGGTAAACGACCACGTATGCGCGGCAAAGTTCCCAACCAACGAGTGTATCTTTACTACGAGGTCCGCAAGGGAGCGCAGGCGCACCCGTGGAATCGCGCTTTGCAGACGGACTATGTCCGGCGATGGCACGACCACGAGGTCGCAAGTGACGCCGACGATGATCAGTTTACGAAGCTACGCATTTCGCATACTGCTGCCGTATCCAAGGTGGAGGCATCTTGATGACCCAAATCGACTACACCCGCGCTGCCAAGTATTTCCTGCTGCAAGACTTCTGGGTCGGCATGAAGCTGGGGCTAAAATACTTCTTCGCCCCCAAGGCCACCGTGAATTATCCGCATGAAAAAGGCCCTCTATCGCCTCGGTTCCGCGGCGAGCACGCCTTGCGTCGATATCCTAACGGCGAGGAACGCTGCATCGCCTGCAAACTTTGCGAGGCGATCTGCCCGGCGCAAGCCATCACCATTGACGCCGAACCGCGCGAAGACGGCAGCCGTCGCACCACGCGCTACGATATCGACATGACCAAATGCATCTATTGCGGTTTCTGCCAGGAGGCCTGCCCGGTCGATGCAATTGTAGAAGGTCCGAACTTCGAATTCGCCACAGAAACAAGGGAAGAGCTGTTTTACGACAAGGAAAAACTGCTCGACAACGGTGAACGCTGGGAAGCCGAAATCGCCCGCAATCTGGAAATGGATGCGCCGTACAGATGAGTGACACTCCGACAAATCCGTTTGAGCTGATGATGAAGCAAGCACAGGACATGGCCAAGGCAATGAACCCGGCGATGGAGAATTTCTCGCCAAAGGGGTTTGAGAACCTATGGCCGACCATGCCCAAAGAGGTCATGGAAATGATGTTCGGCAACACCGTCAACAAGGACGGGCTGGATGCCAAGACCCGTCTGCTGCTGACGCTGGCCGGGCTGACCTGTCAGGGCGCTCAGGCAGACTCGGCCGTACGGCAGACCGTGCGCCATGCGCTTGAGGCGGGCGCAAAGAAACAAGAGATCGTGGAAACGATCGGTCAGATGTCCGTCTTTGCTGGCATTCCGGCCATGACCCGTGCGCTGGATCTGGCGCAGGAGGTCATGGGCGACAACGAGGATGAGGATCAATGACCGTCTTTGCCTTCTACCTGTTTGCCATCAGCGCCATCACCGGCGGACTGTTCACGGTGATCAGCCGTCAGCCGGTGCACTCGGTGTTGTGGCTGATCTTGTCCTTCCTGTCCTCGGCTGGGCTGTTCGTACTGCTGGGGGCCGAGTTTGTGGCGATGTTGTTGATCATCGTCTACGTGGGCGCGGTCGCGGTGCTATTCCTTTTCGTGGTGATGATGCTGGACGTGGACTTTGCCGAGCTGAAGGCCGAGATGGCGCGTTATATGCCATTGGCTTTGCTGATCGGTCTGGTCATTCTGATGCAGTTCATCATGGCGTTCGGGGCATGGGACAGCGCGCAAGCCGTTGAGGCCAATCTGGCGCAACCTGTCCCGAGCGACCGCCACAACACCGAAGCGCTGGGCGTTATTCTTTACGATCAATATTTCCTTCTGTTCCAACTGGCGGGCCTGATCCTGCTGGTGGCCATGATCGGTGCCATCGTACTGACCCTGCGCCACCGTCAAGACATCAAGCGTCAGGATATCGTCGGCCAGATGATGCGCGACCCGGCCAAGGCGATGGAGTTGAAGGACGTTAAACCGGGGCAGGGACTTTGAGAAGATGATCGGACTTGAACACTATCTTACGGTCGCGGCGACGCTGTTTGTCATCGGCATCTTCGGTCTCTTCCTGAACCGCAAGAACGTCATCATCCTGCTTATGAGCATCGAATTGATGCTGCTGGCGGTGAATATCAACCTTGTGGCGTTTTCCAGCTTCCTCGGCGATCTGGTCGGGCAGGTGTTCACGCTGTTCGTGCTGACCGTTGCGGCGGCAGAGGCGGCGATTGGTCTGGCCATTCTGGTCTGCTTCTTCCGCAACCGTGGCACTATCGCGGTTGAAGACGTCAATATGATGAAGGGCTGAGAGAACTATGGAAACCACCATCCTCTTTGCCCCGCTCGTGGGCGCTCTGATCTGCGGGTTCGGCTGGCGGTTCATCGGTGAGAAAGCCGCCATGTGGACTGCGACGGGCCTGTTGTTTCTGGCCTGTCTGCTGTCGTGGATCGTGTTCCTGGCTTTCGATGGTCAGACCCAACAGATCGAAATCCTGCGCTGGATCGAGAGCGGCTCGCTTTCAACAAGCTGGGCCATTCGTCTGGACCGCCTGACCGCGATCATGCTGATCGTGGTGACGACTGTCTCGGCGCTCGTGCACCTCTATTCATTCGGCTACATGGATCACGACCCGCAATGGCGCGAGGGCGAAAGCTATAAGCCGCGCTTCTTTGCCTATCTGTCCTTCTTCACCTTCGCGATGCTGATGCTGGTGACTGCCGACAATCTGGTACAGATGTTCTTCGGCTGGGAGGGCGTGGGCGTCGCCTCATACCTGCTGATCGGTTTCTATTATCGCAAGTCCAGCGCCAATGCGGCGGCCATGAAGGCGTTTATCGTCAACCGGGTTGGCGATTTCGGCTTTGCGCTGGGGATTTTCGCGATCTTCCTGCTGACTGACAGCATCAACTTCTCGGATATTTTTGCCTCGGCCTCAGACCTGTCGGAAATGCAACTCAGCTTTCTCTGGGGTGAGTGGAACGCGGTTGAGGTGATCTGTGTCCTTCTGTTCATCGGCGCGATGGGGAAATCGGCGCAGTTGATCCTGCACACATGGTTGCCGGACGCGATGGAAGGCCCGACGCCTGTATCGGCCTTGATCCACGCCGCGACGATGGTTACGGCGGGTGTCTTCCTTGTCTGCCGCATGTCGCCGCTGATGGAGTTCGCGCCAGGTGCGACCGGTTTCATCACCTTCCTTGGGGCCTCGACTGCGTTTTTTGCGGCGACCGTGGGTCTGGTGCAGACCGACATCAAGCGCGTCATCGCCTATTCGACCTGTTCGCAGCTGGGCTATATGTTCGTGGCCGCAGGCGTCGGCATGTACTCGGCGGCGATGTTCCACCTGCTGACGCACGCTTTCTTCAAGGCGCTTTTGTTCCTCGGGGCTGGTTCGGTGATCCATGCGATGCATCACGAGCAGGAAATGACCGAATACGGCGGGCTGCGGAAGAAAATTCCCTATACGTTCTGGGCGATGATGATCGGAACGCTGGCCATCACGGGTGTCGGTATCCCGCTGACCACCTTCGGCTTTGCCGGGTTCCTGTCAAAGGATGCAATCATTGAAAGCGCCTTTGCGGGCGGCACGGGCTATGCCTTCTGGATGCTGGTTATCGCTGCGGTCTTCACCTCGTTCTACAGCTGGCGTCTGATTTTCCTGACCTTCTATGGCGAGCCGCGTGGGGACAAACATACCCATGAACACGCGCATGAAAGCCCGAAGGTGATGCTGATCCCTCTGGGTGTTCTGTCGCTGGGCGCGGTTTTTGCAGGGATGATCTGGTACAGCAACTTCTTCGGTCACACGGACAAGGTCGGGAAGTTCTACGGGATCCCGGTGGCCGAGGCCTCAGCGCATGGTGAAGGTCATGACGAAGCGACCCATGCCGAGCATGTTGCCGATGGTACCGCCGAAGAGCATCACGGTGACGATCATGCCGATGCCCACTCGGATGAGGCGCACGGGGATGATCATGCAGATGAGGCGCATGGCAAGAAAGACGGCCACGGAGATCATCACTATGTCTTCGCGGGCGAACCGGGTGAGGGCGCTTTGTATATCGCACCGGACAATACCGTGCTGGATGACGCCCATGCCGTCCCGAAATGGGTTAAGGTATCGCCTTTCGTGGCGATGCTGCTTGGGTTTGTCGTGGCCTACTGGTTCTATATCGTAAACACGTCGCTGCCCGCGCGTCTGGCTGCAAACCAGCGCCCGCTTTACCTGTTCCTGCTGAACAAATGGTACTTTGACGAGATCTATGATGCGGTCTTCGTCAAACCCACTCTGGCCCTTGGCCGCCTTCTGTGGAAGCGCGGCGATGGCAACACAATTGATGGCTTCCTGAACGGAGTAGCAATGGGCGTTGTTCCCTTCTTCACCCGCCTCGCAGGCAAGGCGCAGACCGGGTACATCTTTACCTATGCCTTCTGGATGGTGCTGGGCATCGCGGCCCTTGTGACCTGGATGTCGATCGGCGGAGGGGCGCAGTAATGGACAATATCCTCTCGATCGTGACCTTCATTCCGGCCATTGCTGCGGGTATTCTGGCTCTGTTCCTGCACGGAAATGATGCGGCGGCGCAGCGGAATGCCAAGTGGGTGGCGCTGTTGGCGACCACTGTTACCTTCCTTGTGTCGATTGGCATCTACACGGGCTTTGATCCTTCGAACACCGGCTTCCAGATGGTGGAAGAGGGTGAGTGGCTGATGGGTCTAAAGTACAAGATGGGCGTCGATGGCATCAGCGTGCTGTTCGTGTTGCTGACTACCTTCATCATGCCCCTGACCATTCTGGCCAGCTGGAACGTGACCGAACGGGTCAAGGAATACATGATCTCGTTCCTACTGCTGGAAACGCTGATGCTGGGCGTGTTCATGGCGCTGGATCTGGTGCTGTTCTACCTGTTCTTCGAGGCAGGCCTGATCCCGATGTTCCTGATCATCGGCATTTGGGGCGGTAAGGATCGCATCTACGCCAGCTTCAAGTTCTTTCTCTATACCTTTCTCGGCTCGGTGCTGATGCTGGTGGCGATGGTTGCGATGTACGCGGATGCTGGCACTACGGATATCGAGGCGCTGATGACCCATCAGTTCTCGTCCGAAAGCTTTAGCGTGATGGGCGTCTACATCGTCGGCGGGATGCAGACGCTAATGTTCCTGGCATTCTTTGCATCCTTCGCGGTGAAGATGCCGATGTGGCCGGTGCATACCTGGTTGCCGGACGCGCACGTGCAGGCCCCGACGGCGGGTTCGGTCGTGCTGGCGGCGATCCTGTTGAAAATGGGCGGCTATGGCTTCCTACGCTTCAGCCTGCCGATGTTCCCGGTTGGCTCGGCGGTGATGACCGATCTGGTTCTGTGGATGTCAGCCATCGCCGTTGTCTACACCTCGCTCGTGGCGCTGGTGCAGGAGGATATGAAGAAGCTGATCGCCTATTCATCGGTCGCGCACATGGGCTTTGTGACCATGGGGATTTTCGCGGCGAACCAGCAGGGTATTGATGGCGCGATCTTCCAGATGCTGAGCCACGGTTTTATCTCGGCCGCGCTGTTCCTGTGCGTCGGCGTAATCTACGACCGGATGCACACCCGTGATATTGACGCGTACGGAGGTCTGGTGATCCGGATGCCCGCCTATGCGTTGGTCTTCATGTTGTTCACCATGGCCAATGTCGGCCTGCCGGGAACCTCGGGCTTCATCGGCGAATTCCTGACCCTGATGGGCGCATTCCAGGTCAACACCTGGGTAACCGCAGTGGCTGCGACCGGCGTGATCTTCTCGGCAGGGTATGCGCTGTGGCTTTACCGTCGGGTCGTGTTCGGCGATCTGATCAAGGAAAGCCTCAAGGCGATGACCGACATGAGCTCGCGTGAGCGGCTGATCTTTGCGCCGCTCATCGTGATGACCATCCTGCTGGGCGTCTACCCGTCGCTGGTGACCGATGTGATCGGTAACTCGACCGCTGCACTGATTTCGAACTATGATACGGCTCTGGCCGCGGCTGAAGCTGCGACCCAGACGGCCGCTTCGCATTAAGGGAGCTTTGGAGACATGATCCAGGCTGATCTGACGATAATCCTGCCAGAGATCGTTCTGGCCGTATATGCGATGGCTGCTCTGATCGGTGCCGTTTACACAAAGAAGGACGAGCTGGCTCCGGCATTGGTCTGGTCCACGGCAGGTCTAATGACGCTTCTGGCGATTTGGATCTCAAGCAACGGTGACGGGACCAACGTGGCGTTCAATGGAATGTTCGTGGATGACGGCTTTGCGCGGTTTTCCAAGGTTGCCATCTTACTTTCCGCCGCTGCCGTTCTGGTCATGA
Organism: Ruegeria sp. AG1; assembly: GCF_056541705.1. NCBI lineage: Bacteria > Pseudomonadati > Pseudomonadota > Alphaproteobacteria > Rhodobacterales > Roseobacteraceae > Ruegeria > Ruegeria sp. AG1. The sequence goes on from NZ_JBQFYU010000001.1 coordinate 426,812, forward strand.
GCCAGGACTACATGGCCCGCCGCAACCTGCTGCGGTTTGAGTACCCTGTGCTGGTCGCATTGGCTGCAGTCGGGATGATGATGATGGTCAGCGCGGGCGATCTGATGTCGCTTTACATGGGGTTGGAGCTTCAATCCTTGTCGCTCTATGTCGTGGCGGCGCTGCGCCGGGACAGTGCTAAATCCACAGAAGCGGGTCTGAAGTATTTCGTTCTAGGTGCGCTTAGCTCTGGCCTGCTGCTCTATGGCGCGTCGTTGGTTTACGGGTTCACCGGCACCACGCTGTTCTCGGGCATCATCGCCACTGTTCAAGCCGGAGACGTCTCGATCGGTCTGCTCTTTGGTCTGATCTTCCTGATCTCGGGTCTGGCCTTCAAGGTTTCGGCCGTGCCCTTCCACATGTGGACCCCGGATGTGTACGAAGGGTCTCCGACCCCGATCACAGCCTTCTTTGCAACAGCTCCGAAAGTGGCTGCGATGGCGCTGTTCGCGCGCCTGCTGCATGACGCGTTTGGAGGCATCGTGAAGGATTGGCAGCAGGTGATCGTGTTGCTGTCGGTTCTGTCCATGCTGTTGGGCGCGGTTGCCGCCATTGGCCAGCGTGACATCAAACGTCTGATGGCGTTTTCCTCGATTGCCCATATGGGCTATGCGCTGATCGGTCTGGCTGCGGGAACCGAGCCGGGCGTGAAAGCCATGCTGATGTATCTGGCGATCTACGTGACGATGAATATCGGCACCTTCGCCTTCATCCTGATGATGGAGCGCGACGGCAAACCGGTCACCGACATCGACGCCTTGCGGCAGTATTCCAAGCGCGATCCGGGAAAGGCTCTGGCCGTTCTGATCCTGATGTTTAGCTTGGCGGGTGTACCGCCCATGCTTGGGTTCTTTGCCAAGTTCGGTGTATGGCAGGCGGGTGTCAGCGCGGGTCTGACCGGGTTGGTGATCGTGTCGGCCATCGCCTCGGTCATCGGTGCGTTCTACTATCTGCGGATCGTCTTCTTTATGTATTTCGGTGCCGAGAATGAAGAACCCATCGAAACGCGTTCAAACCCTGTATTGTGGGTGGCCTTGATGGGATCGGCGGCTTTGATGCTGATCGGCGTGTTCTACCAGTTCGGTGTCGAGGGCGCTGCGTCCGCTGCTGCAGCCACGCTTGTCAATTGATGAAAGCCGCCAACACGATGCAACTGCGCACCCACGCAAGCGGGCCTTACTGACATGAGCAGTTGGCCTGACGGGTACGGCCTGCACATTTTGCAAGAGGTGGACAGCACGCTGAACGAAGCCGCGCGTCTTGCACCCACGGCGCAAGGCCCCGTGTGGATCATGGCACATCACCAGACCGCAGCGCGCGGCAGGCGAGGGCGGGCTTGGGCCAATCCCAAGGGCAATTTGGCCTCGACCCTTCTGATGCGCCCTCAAGGTGATCCGGAGAGTGCGGCTCTGCGCAGCTTCGTAGCGGCTTTGGCCTTGTTCGATGCCTGTGTCGCTGTGACCGGCAGAGCGTCAGGTTTGTCGCTAAAATGGCCCAATGATGTTTTGCTGAACGGCGGCAAGCTTGCGGGGATATTGCTGGAAAGCACGGGGCAGGGGCGCGGAGTTTCACATCTGTCGATTGGGATCGGCGTCAATCTGACCGAAGCCCCTGGCGCAGACGCGGTTGAGCCGGGTGCCGTTCGCCCGGTTTCTCTGCTTTCGGAAACCGGTGCGCATGTCACGCCTGAGGATTTTTTGACCGAACTCGCCATCGCTTATGCCGGCTATGAAACCCAATTCGTCACTTACGGCTTTGAACCGATCCGCACGGCATGGTTGGCCCGCGCAGCGCGGCTGGGTGAGGTCATTACCGCCCGTACCGCCACGTCGGAAACGGTTGGTACCTTCGAAACGGTAGACGCGGGGGGCAACCTTGTCCTAAACACCGCCAAAGGCCGTGTGAGCATTCCTGCGGCGGACGTGTTTTTCTGAAGGGGGCTCAGATGCTTCTGGCCATCGACTGCGGCAATACAAATACCGTTTTCTCGATCTGGGATGGTGAGACATTTCTGTGTACCCTGCGCACCTCGACCCATCATTCGCGCACGGCGGATGCCTATTTCACCTGGTATTCCACACTGGTGAAACACTACGGGATCGAGGCTGACATTACCGATGTTGTCATCGCCTCGACCGTGCCGCGCGTGGTTTTCAATCTGCGCATCTTTGCGGATCGGTTCTTTGGTTGCCGTCCGCTAGTTGTGGGTAAACCGGATTGCCTTTTGCCTGTCGCCCCACGCATTGACGAAGGCACGGTGCCGGGGCCTGATCGCCTCGCCAATGCAGTGGGGGCCTTTGACCGTCATGGCGGAGACGTTGTGGTTGTCGATTTCGGAACCGCGACCAACTTTGACGTCGTCGCCTCTGATGGGGCCTATGTCGGAGGCGTCATCGCGCCGGGCGTAAACCTGAGCCTTGAGGCCCTGCACCAAGGGGCCGCCGCCCTGCCACATATCGACATTACCCGCCCGGAAAAGGTGATTGGTACGAATACGGTTGGCTGTATCCAATCGGGCGTGTATTGGGGCTATTCCGGTCTGATCGAGGGGCTGATCGCCCGCATCAAGACCGAATACGGAATGCCGATGAAAGTCGTTGGAACCGGAGGGCTCGCACCCTTGTTCGATCAGGCCGACGTGGGGTTCGACGCAATCGAAGATGATCTGACGATGCACGGGCTGACCGTGATCCATCGCTATAACAAGGAAAATGGCTCAAAATGAGCAGCGAAAGACTGATCTACCTGCCACTGGGCGGGGCCGGTGAAATCGGCATGAACGCCTATGTGTATGGCTACGGCGCGCCGGGCAAGGAACGTCTGATCCTCGTCGATCTGGGTGTGACCTTCCCTGACATGGACACGACGCCGGGTGTAGACCTCATCCATGCCGATATCTCATGGCTGCAGGAACGCGCTGACCGGCTTGAGGCGGTTTTTGTCACCCACGCGCACGAAGACCACGTGGGCGCCGTGGCGCATTGCTATGAAGCGCTGGGGGCGCCGATCTATGCGCGCGCCTTCACCGCCAATATTGCCCGTCGTAAGATGGAAGAACACGGCCACCCTGAAGACGCCGTCCGCACGGCCTCCGCTTGGCCCGAGCAGGTCTCAGCCGGGCCATTCACCGTTGGCTTTCTGCCAGTATCGCACTCGATCCCCGAAAGCGCCGCGCTGGTGATAGACACGCCCGAAGGGCGGATCGTGCATTCGGGGGACTTCAAGCTGGACACAAACCCGGTGGTGGGCGAACCGTTTGCCCCCGATCTCTGGGCTGATGTCGCCAAATCCGGCGTGAAGGCCCTAGTCTGTGACAGCACAAATGTGTTCTCAAACCACCCCGGACGCTCAGAGTCCGAGGTCGGACCCGAGATCACCAAGCTTGTCGAAAGCGCTGAAGGTATGGTCGTGGCGACCACATTCGCCTCGAACGTCGCGCGGGTTAAGACCTTGGCCGAGGCTGGCCAGCGGGCCGGGCGTTCGGTCGTGCTTTTGGGCCGGGCCATGCGCCGGATGATCGAAGCTGCAACGGAAACCGGCATTTTGTCGGATTTCCCCAAAGTGATCAATGCCGAAGAGGCCGTAGAGCTTCCGCGTCAGAACCTGATGCTGATTGTGACCGGCAGTCAGGGCGAACGCCGTGCCGCCAGCGCGCAGCTGGCTCGTGGTAAATACCGCGGCATCGAGTTGAAAGAGGGCGATCTGTTCCTGTTCTCCTCGAAAACCATTCCCGGCAATGAGCGTGGTGTGATTTTCATCATCAATCAGCTCAGCGAAAAGGGCGTGGATGTGGTGGATGACAGCTCGGGCCTTTATCACGTATCGGGCCATGCCAACCGGCCTGATCTAGAGAAGGTGCATGAGTTGATCGACCCGCAGATGGTGATCCCGATGCATGGCGAACATCGCCACCTGCGTGAACATGCCAAATTGGCCGAGGCTGGTGGACGTACGGGTGTTCTGGCCGTCAACGGGACCATGCTGGATTTGACCGGCAACGCGCCGAAGGTTGTCGACTATGTCGAAACCGGGCGGACCTATCTGGATGGCACGGTCAAGGTCGGGGCGCTGGACGGGGTTGTGCGCGACCGAATCCGCATGGCGCTGAACGGCCACGTGACTGTGACCGTCATTCTGGATGAAGAGGACGAGCCTCTGGGTGAGCCATGGTGCGATACGATGGGCCTGCCGGAGATCGGAACCTCTCGCGCGGCGCTTGTTGAGGTGCTTGAGGAAGACCTGAACCAGTTTCTGATGCGGGCCGAGGCCAAGACCCTGCGCGACGATGACAAGCTGGAAGAGGCCATGCGCCGGATCGTGCGTCAGACGGCCAAAGCTGAGATCGGCAAAAAGCCTGAAGTCACGGTTGTGATCAGCCGCATGAAATAAGGTTGGGGTCAATCAACCTCGGGCATGGGGTACCCCCTGAGCCTTTGGAACAGGCTGGCCTCATCATTGTTCAGAAAGAACGGGACAGAAGATGGCGGTGTCGGGTCGGTGACCCGAGCCGTGATCTCGGCCAGCACGACCTCGGTGATGAAGGGCAGGTCGAAGTTGCGGACCTCATCTAGTTTTACCCATTGCAGGTGCGACAACTCATCCGAGGCGCGGCTGAAATCGTCCAGATCTCCGTGAATCGCCTGTGCATCGACCAGAAAGAACCGCGCATCAAACCGTCTAGGCCGACCCGGAGGGGTAACGGCGCGGAACACAAACTGCAGCGCCTCGGCCGAGGGTTTGAATCCCAAAGCCGCAAAGCTGGTCCAATCCGACGGAGCATCGCCCTCCCATTCACCAGGCTGGCCGAGGACCATCCCGGTTTCCTCCCACAACTCTCGAATGGCTGCGACGGCAAGCGCCTGCTGTAGGTCAGCATCGGCTTGCTCGGCCAAGCGATCATAGCAGAGTTGAGGCAGCGGGGCGGCCAGTGGGATGCTTGCATCCTCGGGGTCGACCGCGCCGCCTGGAAACACGAATTTGTTCGGCATGAACGCCGCTTTGGCCCCGCGTTGCCCCATCAGGATCGAGGGCGCGGTAAAACGGTCCCGCAATACGATGACGGTTGCCGCGTTGCGGATGGCGGTCTTGTCGACGCTCATGCTGGTGCCCGCTGCGGTCACGCGGCTTTCTCGAACCCATGCATGCGCCGCGCCCATTGATAGGCTACGACCGCCCCTTTCAGGCGGGGCAACAGGAACAGCGACAGCGCTATACAGCCGATGGAAAACCCGATGGCCATGGTCCACGGATCCGGGCGCCAATGCACGTATGACACGTGCAAAGCAGGCGCCAACAGGTGCCCGACCAGCAGAATCGTCAGATAGGCGGGGCCATCATCTGCGCGGTGGTGAAACAGCTCTTGCCCGCAATTTGAGCAGCTGTCGTTGACCTTCAGGTAGCTGTGCAACAGCTTGCCTTCACCACATTTCGGGCATTTGCAACGAAAGCCTTTGATCAAAGCAGGCCATGTTTCGCGCTCTTCTTCCACTGCGGGGGTGATCGTTTGATCCATGATAATGTAACTCGCGCATCTATCTTTGGCGGATAATGGGCCTGTTTGCCGGAATAGAAAAGGGGGGTGCGTCGCTTTGCATCGCTTGGGTAGGGCAAGCGTTCGTGACCTGCTGATCCTTCGCTAAACTTTTTTCGACGGAAACCCGCTGGTGCCGCGTTTGAATGGATATGAGCAGCGGCAATCAGGTCGCGCCAATATGGGGAAACCGATATGAAGAACTCGAAATTCATCCCGGCAATCGTTCTGTCGGCAGTGGCGATCACAGGTACGTCGGCCCTGGCAGCAGGCCCAAAGGATCGTGAGCCTGTCTCGTTTCAGGAACTGGACGCCAATGCGGATGGTCAGATCACGAAAGAAGAGATGCAGGCTCATCGCGCACAGCGCTTCACAAAGGCTGATACTAACGGCGATGGACAGTTGAGCGTCGAGGAGATGCAGGCTGCGGCCCAGCAGAAGGCCAATGATCGTGTGACCAAGATGTTCGAGAAACATGACGCGAATGGCGATGGGGTTCTCAGCACCGATGAGTTGCCCAAACCGCGCCGGGCTGACAAGATGTTTGATCGGATCGACGCGGATAGCAGCGGCGGTATCTCGGAACAGGAATTTGCCGATGCAAAAGACAAGATGGGCAAGCATCACAAGAAGCGCCAGAAATCGGACGCTGACGATAGCTGATGCAGGATGGAGGATCTGACCTCCCACCCTCAAGACGTTCGCGGCGCGGGGTGCGTCGCGGACGACCTTGGTGACGATAGGTTGCTGAGGATGTTTGCCGATGGCGATGCCGGGGCGGCGCGGATCCTGACGGACCGGCTGGGCCCGCGTTGCTACTCGGTCTCTCTGCGCATGCTGGGGAATCGGGCCGAGGCCGAGGATGTGACGCAGGATGCCATGATGCGGCTGTGGCAGATGGCCCCCAAATGGGTGCCGGGCACGGCCAAAGTGTCAACCTGGCTCTATCGGGTGACGCTGAACCTGTGTCTGGACCGTAAGCGTAAAAAGACGCTCGAGCAGCTGCCCGAGGAGGTTGAGCCGCCCGACAACGCGGCCAGCGTGGTTGAGAAAATGCAGGACACGGCGCGCCATGACGCGTTGCAGGTCGCGCTTATGCAATTGCCCGACCGACAGCGACAAGCCGTCGTGTTGAGGCATATTGAGGAACTGTCCAACCCCGAGATTGCCGGGGTCATGGGCCTGTCGGTAGAAGCGGTTGAGAGCTTGACTGCGCGTGGAAAGCGGGCTTTGTCGGCCATATTGGCCGGACGGCGGGAAGAACTGGGGTATGACGATGGCTGATGACGACATGGAACTGGAAAACCTGTTTGCTCAGGCGCGCAAGGACCGACCCGAGTTGCCGGATGATCTTGCCGTGCGTATCCAGACAGACGCTGAGACCACTCGGCTAAGGCGATTGGCGAAACACGCGCGCCCTGAACGGTCCCTGTGGTCACGCCTTCTGGAGAATATCGGTGGATGGCAGGGCTTTAGCGGTCTGGCTGCCGCCAGCGTCACCGGGATTTTCATTGGGTTTTTTGCACCTGCCGTTCTGCCGGATACGGTCGGCCTGTTCGGCACAACGGATGGCAGCGTTCTGGCGGCCGACCTTGGATTTGACACCAGTTTTCTGGAGAGTACGGAATGAGCACTGATCCAAAACCGAAGCGCCGTTGGATGCCGATCGTTCTGACTCTCTCTCTGGCGATCAACCTGTTGATCATCGGGGTCGCTGTCGGCAGCGTATTGCGGCTGAAGAATAGCGATCACGCCAAGGCACCGCCGGGCTTTGGGCCCGCATTGTACCGTGCCTTGCCAAAAGAGGACCGCAAATCCCTGAGGGGAGAGCTATCCGGCCTGCACGGCAAAGGGGCCAAGGGGCGATCTCAGGACTTCATGGTTGTGACTGAGGCGTTGCGGGCCGTTCCCTTCGATCCCGAATCCGTCACACGATTGCTGCAGCAGCAGGCGCAGGCGACCGCGGACTTGCAGGCGGCGCTTCAAGAGAAATGGTTGGTTCTGGTCACACAAATGAGCGACGAAGAACGCCAGACCTATGCGACTCGTCTGGAAGAAGTCGTTAAACGCGGCCCGCGCGGTCACAAGAAAAAGCACTGAGGCGATCAGGCCGCGCTTTGCCTGATCTGCACTTGGTTGCGCCCGGCCTGTTTGGCCGCGTATAGCGCTTTGTCAGCGGATTTGATCAACTGCTCGACGGGTTCGGCCTCGTCTTGTGACAGATAGGCCGGAGCAGACATTTTCAGGCCCACACTGATGGTTACGGCAATCGGTGTGCGCTGATCGGGCAGGCGGAAAGGTACTGCACAAATCGCCTCGCACAGGGTGCTTGCCATTGTCAGTGCCTTGGCGCGCGAGATGTTCGGAATGGCGATCATGAATTCCTCTCCGCCGATGCGCGCGACAAATCCCGCCTTACCGACGACCTGTTGCATCCGTGCCGCCGCTTGGGTCAGCACGCAATCACCGCTGGCATGACCGTATTCGTCATTGATCGCCTTGAAATGATCCAGATCGGCAAGCATCAGGGCAAAACCCCGCCCCGTCTGTGCCGATTGCTGTGCAATCTGCTGGATGGCGCGCATGGCATAGCGGCGGTTCTGCAACCCGGTCAGAGGGTCGATCCAAGACTCGGCAATCCCTTTCTTCAGCGAATCCCGCATCCTGTCCATCCGGCTTTTGCGGGCAATCTGGTTGTCCAGCCGCAAGACGATCTCATCTGCGCAGAACCCGCCGAGGCAGACGGCATCTGCCCCTCGATCCAACGCCTCGGACGCGCGGGCGGCGTTGTTGTCGCTCAACACCCCAATCAGAACCGTATGACGCGTGGCCCCGCGTGATCTGAGGTCGGCCAGGATATTTAGCGCGGACCGGTCTGCATCCAGCTCGACCACGATTGCATCCGGGACGGGGCCTGAGAGCAAGGCCTGAAGATCCGATTGGTGGTGTGAGGTCAGGGCATAGCGGGATTGCCCGGAAAGCGCCTTTTGCCAAAGCGCGCTGTTGCGTGGCGTTTGCGCCAATACCGCAACGCGGGCCCGTTTGGGGGCTGCAACGTGCGGGGTCTCCGGCTCGGCCAGGCCAAGAGACTGGGGGTCCTCGCGCAATTGCAGGTCCTGCGTGTCGGCGCGCGCGCGCAAGAGGCTGCGGATACGGGCCAGCAGCAGTGTATCCTTGAACGGGTGGGTCAGAACATCATCCAGACCATCGGCCAAAGCCCGCAATCGAGCTTGCTTGTCATTCTGGGCGGTCAGGGCCACGACGGGCACGTCGCCCAAGGCCGGATTTTCCGTGATCAGGCTTTTGACATCCGCCGCTGTGCCGTCGGGCAGCGTTTGTGCGGTCAACACGAGATCAGGCCGCACACGCCGCAAGAGCGCGGTGAGGCCTTCCAATTTCTCACCTTGCACCACGTGGTACCACGCCGCCGTCAGCTGAACCTTCAGCATGATGCGGTTTGTAGATACCCCATCTAAAACAAGGATGGTTCCCTGCACGGACATAGTTGCTCACCATTGATTGCATGCGTGAACAAAGTGTTTATGAGTCTGGTTAACAAACCCTTTCCAAGACAGGGGACCGAGGCCAGTTTATGTCGATTTCCGAAGATTCCGCCCAAACTCTTGCTCTGAATGCCCTCGGATGGTTGGTCGGCAATGAGGAGCTTTTGCCCATTTTCCTCGGCTCGACCGGCGCCGCGGCGAATGATCTGCGCGACAGGGCAGGTGAGCCCGAGTTTCTGGCCTCGGTTCTGGATTTCCTGATGCTTGACGATTCGTGGATCATGGCATTTTGTGACGCGGCGGCGGTGCCGTATGATCAACCCGCTCAGGCACAAGCGGTGTTGTCGGGTGGTTCCGACGTTCACTGGACCTGACTCTGCAGGAGCTTTTCATGCCAATAGATGCGATCGTGTTCGACAAGGACGGCACGCTGTTTGACTTCGCCAACACCTGGGGCACATTCGGACGGACCATGTTGTTGCGCTTGGCCGAGAATGACTCGAACCATGCGGCGGAGCTGGGTCGGATCATCGGCTTCAACCTTGAGACCGAGACCTATTCTCCTGATAGCGTCGTGATTGCGGGAACCGTTGAGGAAATCGCAGAAGCCATGTTGCCGCATGTCGATGGCATGCCGCGTGACGCCTTGATCGAGTTGATGAATGCCGAGGCCGCAGCCGCGCCCCAAGCTCAGGCGGTGCCTTTGGGGCCGTTCCTGGATGCGTTGAAACAAGCCGGCCTCAAGCTGGGGGTCGCCACAAATGACAGCGAGCACCCGGCGCTTCAGCATTTGGAGTCGGTTGGCGTCAAAGACCATTTCGACTTCATTGCCGGTTATGACAGTGGTCACGGGTTCAAGCCTGGCCCAGGCCAATTGCTGGCCTTCGCTGCGCATATCGGCGTGCAGCCGGATCGCATCGCTATGGTTGGCGACAGCCTGCACGACTTGCAGGCCGGGCGCGCGGCAGGGATGACCACGATCGGAGTCCTCACCGGTCTCGCCAAAGCCGACGTTCTTGCGCCGATGGCGGATGTTGTCTTGCCCGATATTGGTCATATCCCGGCTTGGTTGGCGGATAACTAGATCTGCAGAACCCGTTTCCGGCGGTTCAAGGCTCGTAAACGACAAAATCTGTCGCAGATGGAACGGCCTGTTCCCGCTTTCCCGGGCTTGCTTGAGAGCAGGCAACTGGCACGGAGGCGAACATGGCCGGAACCAAATCGCGCAGACGTCGTAGCGGAGGGCGCGCTGGCGCTGCCGAGCGCAGGGGAAGTGCGGCTATTGATCAGATGCCGTGGAACCCTCCGGTCAATATCGATGCGCCGACCGAGCCTCTGGGTCCGGACGGGATCGAGGCAATCCACGACGGTGCCATGCGAATTCTCGAAGAGATCGGGGTCGAGTTCTATAACGAAGAAGCGATCGGAATCTTGCGTGAGGCAGGCTGTAAGATAGACGGTGACAACGTACGGATGGACCGTGATTTCGTGATGGAGATGGTGGCAAAAGCCCCGAGCCGTTTCACGATCACGCCGCGCAATCCCGACCGGACGATTGAGATTGGTGGACGGAACATCCTGTTCGGCAACGTCTCCTCCCCTCCGAATTACTGGGATATGGAGATCGGAACCAAAGTTCCCGGCAACCGCGAGATGTGCCGTAACCTGCTGAAGCTGACACAGTATTTCAACTGCATCCATTTTGCCGGCGGCTACCCGGTTGAGCCGGTCGATATTCACGCCAGCATCCGCCATCTGGATGTGCTTTATGACAAGCTGACCCTGACGGATAAGGCGATGCACGCCTACTCGCTGGGTAAAGAGCGGGTCGAGGATGTGATGGAGATGGTCCGCATCGCGGGCGGGCTGAGTCATGAAGAGTTCGAGGCCACGCCGCGGATGTACACTAACATCAACTCGACCTCACCGCTGAAGCACGACCACCCGATGATTGATGGTTGCCTGCGTCTGGCACGGCGCGGTCAGGCGATCGTTGTCACGCCGTTTACCCTGGCCGGAGCGATGGCCCCTGTCACCATCGCTGGCGCGGTGGCGCAATCTCTGGCCGAAGCGCTCTGTGCTGTCGCTCTGTTCCAATATGTGCGGCCGGGGATTCCCTGCGTGATTGGAACCTTTACCTCGAACGTGGATATGAAATCCGGGGCCCCGGCTTTCGGGACGCCAGAGTATATGCGGGCCACTCAGATGACGGGCCAGATGGCGCGCTTCTATGGTCTGCCGATGCGATCGTCAGGCGTCTGTGCGGCGAATGTGCCGGATGGGCAGTCGGTGTGGGAGACGTCAAACTCGCTCTGGGCGTCGGTGCAATCGGGGACCAACATGGTCTATCACGCTGCGGGATGGCTTGAGGGCGGGCTGATTGCAAGTCCTGAAAAGTTCATTATGGATTGTGAAATCCTTCAGCAAATTCAGAGATATATGAATCATGATCTCACCGCGACCGGCCCGGATGAAATCGCCCTGGACGCTATCCGTGCGGTCGGGAATGACGGGCATTTCTTTGGCATTCAGCACACTCAGGACCGCTACACGACCGCCTTCTATCAACCGTTTCTGAGCGACTGGAAGAACTACGAAGGCTGGGAGATCGCAGGAGGTATTTGGACCGCTGAGCGCGCGCATCACATCTTCAAAGAGATCATCGGAAGTTTCGAAGCACCCCCTCTGGATGAGGGTATTCGCGAGGAGCTGGCTGAGTTCGTCACCCGCCGCAAAGCCGAAGGTGGGGCACCGACGGACTTTTGATATCGTTTTGATACTAATGGGTCTTTCCGCTGATCAGCGGCGGTTCTTGGCTATTTGTTAAGGAGTGTCAGGCCACAGTACGGATGCAACCAATCTGAGGCATCTGATGCATGGTCTGATCAATCGGGCAATACAGTCGTTTGTATGCGCAACCTACGGGCGGCCGTGCTGGCAGCGCGTGACAGATTCGGCCGGATTGGGGTTTTCCGAGTTTGAGGCCATGTTGACCTACGATGACGCGATCACGGCCTCTCTGCTGGATGCGCTCAGTACGGAGCTCGCCCGGCCGCGACCCGAGATTCTTGAAGACGTAGGAACCTATCTGGTCTCACATCCCAATACCGAAGGGCTGCGCCGCCTGTTGCGATTTGGCGGCGTGACTTATGTCGAATTCCTCCATTCCCTTGATGATCTGGCGGATCGGGTGCGGTTGGCTGTTTCCGATCTGTCTCTTCCGGCCCTCGAATTGCAAGAGCTTTCGCAGACCGAATTCCAGCTTATCTGTGGGCCCGGGCTGCCCGGATATGCCAGCGCAATGGTCGGTGTTTTGCGTGCGATGGCAGATGATTACGGTGCTTTGGTGATGTTGTCGCATGACGGGCAGAAGGGCGAGGCTGAGGTGATCTCGATCCTGCTTGTCGAAAGCTCGTTTGCCGAGGGACGGCAATTCGATCTGGGGGCACGGGGCGCATGACGCGGATGGATGATCTTGCAGAACTGCTGAAAACCCTATGTCCAATGTTTCTGCTGGTTGACCAGGATGGTCGCATCCTCCGCGTCGGTCCGACATTGCAGAAGCTGCGCCCGAACTGCGTTATGGAGGGGCAATGTTTTTTAGATATTTTCGAAATGGTTCGTCCCCGCACGGTAACAACGATGCCGGCGCTTATGGCGGCGGCCGGGGCGAATCTACACCTAAGATTTCATGATGAGCCGCGCACGGCCCTTAAGGGTCTTGTCGCACCGCTGCCGGGCGGGGAAGGGGCGGTTATCAACCTGTCATTTGGTATCTCGATCCTCGACGCGGTGCGCGACTATGCCCTGACCAGCGCTGATTTTTCCGGCACTGATCTGGCGATCGAACTTCTCTATCTGGTTGAGGCGAAATCGGCCGCGATGGATGCGTCTCGGTCGCTGAACCTCAGGCTACAGGGCGCAATGCTCGCAGCAGAGGAGCAGGCTTATACCGATACTCTGACCGGAGTGAAAAACCGGCGCGCGATGGACAGCCTTCTAGGACAGATGATCGCGTCTAACGCGCCATTTGCAGTGATGCATATTGATCTGGATTACTTCAAATCCGTGAATGACCGTTTAGGACATGCTGCTGGGGATTTCGTTTTGCAGCAGGCCGCCCGGATCATGATCGAAGAAACCCGAGACGATGACACGGTGGCACGAATCGGTGGGGATGAGTTCGTTATCATCTTTCAAGGCCTGTCCAACACGGACAGGCTTTCGGCGATCGCAGAACGGTTGATCGAAAGGCTGAACCAACCGATGAGTTTTCAGGACAAGGATTGCCGTATCTCCGCAAGTGTCGGCACGGCCTTGTCTACGCATTTTGACAATCCGAGGTCCGAGGATGTTTTGCAGGCCTCGGACCTCGCGCTGTATCAAGCCAAGCGAGAGGGGAGATCGTGCCACCGGCTCTATTCCACGCTCCTCAAGGCGCAGTCCTGAGATCAGGCCGTGGAAAACGCCGCTTGCAGAGTGTCCGCGATTTGGCGCTGTATCGGGGGCAATTCGCCGATCACTGGCAGGACAGTGCCGCGGAAATGAGCCTTTTCCAGCTCTTCTGGGACATCTTCCAGAACGTGTCCTCCGCGACAGGCGAAGAAGGGCAGGCAAAGCGACTGCTCTGACGCTCCATTGGCAGCATCGGAAATTGACGGAGGTTCCTCGACAAATCCGACGCGGATCGAGCGGAACGCCATTCTATGCGACAGGTGCTCGGCAAAATCTTTTGCGACGGCCGAGGGATTTCTACTGCGGCCTGAGCCGTGCGCGGCGATGATCAGATCGGAAGCAGTTGCGCTCCAGTCGTTTTCCTTCAGGGCCGATTTCAACGCGTCGCTGACAAGATCGGGAAGCATGGGGTCCGTTCCCAACGGGCTCAAAATTCGCAAGTTGCGATCCCCGATACGTTTGGGCAAGGCGCTGGTCACAAACCATCCCTTGGCCATGAACAAAGGGTAAATTACCGTGTCGTGGGGCAGGCTGTCCATCATCTCTTCAAGTGCGTCGGGATTGGCCAGCGTGGCAGAATGGACCGACACATCGGCCGCAAGCGCGTTCACCTCAGCGGCGAACGTGGCCAGCGATGCCTCAGCTGGTTCCGGATCTGAGGGCTGACCATGGGCAACGATGATGGCGTGCGGCATTCCGGACTCCTGTTCCTAAGCGGTAAGTGTGTCGCGGGTTCTCTATTTCAAGGCGCGTGTTAGCCCAAAACTGTCAGCCAAAGCCAGACGGTCAGGATTGAAGCGGCGGTTCCGATCAGCACCGACGAGGCCGCGACCCGTTTGGCGCGCCCGTACATGTTGGCGAAAATATAGGCGTTGAAACCTGGGGCCATCGCTGCGTTCAGCACTCCGGAGCGGAACAGGTCTTGCGGCAGCCCTGTGGATGTTCCGAACAGCCACACGAGGCTTGGGTGCAACATCAGAGAAATCCCGCAAACATATGCGATCGTGCGCAGATCGCCTTCGGGTTTGTATTTCACAAGCACGCCGCCCAGCGCGAACAAGGCTCCGGGTAGGGCAGCACGAGTCACCAGTTCCAGCGCCTCATCCACCACTTGTGGAATGACCAGCCCGGACAGATTGACGACAAAGCCAAGCGCGATACCAAGGATCAACGCGTTCTTGAACATCGCAGACAGAACCGATCGCACCATTTTTGTGCCACCATGGCCGCGATTGCGCACGATCTCCATCACAGTGATCCCGACGCCGTAGCAGAACGGTGAGTGGAAGGCGATGATGGCGTAATTGCCCGTCAGGCTTTCTGGGCCATAGGCGCGTTCGGTAATAGGCAGGCCCAGAAGGACCGAGTTCGAAAACAGGCAGCAAAAGCCGATGGCGACGCAGTCTTCCCAATCACGACCAAAGATCAGCCGTGCCCCGAACAGTCCCGCAGTAAAACACAGTCCGGCTGCGGAATAGAAACTGGCCAGAAGCCGAGGGTCGAAACTGGCGCTCAGATCCAGATGGGCGATAGCCAGAAACAGAAGGCAGGGAATAGCAAAGCCCTGCGTGAAGCGCATCAACCCGTCGACATGCACCTCTTTGAAATAGCCCGAACGGGTCGCAGCATAGCCTGCGCCAATCACCAGAAAGACCGGCAGGATAACGTCAATCAGGCTTTGAAGCATATCGCCCCCGGTTCTGGCGATATGTGTGCCACAAACGGCAGGGCCTTACAGCGCTTGCTCGATCACCATCCCGTCATAGGCGGGGGCGATGTGATCGGCGGTTTCGGCCTCGACCGTCGCATAGTCCAGGTCGATGTGCATATTGGTCAGAACGGCGCGTTTGGGCTGAAGTTTCTCAATCCACCCTAGCGTTTTTTCCAGATGCGCATGGGTAGGGTGCGGCGCGCGGCGCAGGGCGTCGATGACCAGACAATCCAGCCCTTCCATCTCAACCCAGGCATCGTCATAGATTTCGGCGACATCGGGCAGATAGGCTAGCTTGCCCATCCGAAACCCCAGCGAGTCGATTGACCCATGGTTCACGCGGAACGGGCGCAAGGGGATCTGACCTCCAGGCCCGTCGATCTCGAACGGGCCGTCAATGGATTTCAGCTCCAGAATCGGCGGGTAAGGGGAGCCTTCGGGCTGGATGAATGCATATCCGAACCTTCCGAGCAGGGCGTTCTGAGTGTCGCCATCCGCCCAGACCGGCACGCGGGTTTTCATGTTGAAGACGATCATTCTCAGATCATCAAGGCCGTGCACATGATCGGCGTGAGAATGAGTATAAACCACCCCGTCGAGCCGCCCGGTTCCGGTATCCAGAAGCTGGCTGCGCATATCTGGCGAGGTGTCGATCAGGACCGAGGTCGTGCCTTCTGGCCCGTCTCTTTCGACCAGCATCGAGCAGCGACGGCGGATATTTCTTGGATTATCGGGATCGCAATCGCCCCAATGCCCCCCAAGGCGCGGTACGCCGCCCGAGGACCCGCAGCCCAGAATGGTGCAGCGCAGCTGTGTCATGCGGCAGCCTTATACTGTGCCGCTTTTGAGAACAGGCGGTCAAAGTTTACCTGTGTCTGTGCGGCGAAATCTGCGTAGTCCATGCCGAACACCTCAGCCCCCTTGCGGGCAGTGTGAGCGGAATAGGCTGGTTCATTGCGTTTGCCGCGGTATGGGGGCGGGGCAAGATAAGGGGCGTCGGTTTCGACCAGAATGCGGTCTACCGGGGCGATAGCGAAGATATCGCGTAGCTCCTGACTTTTGGGGAAAGTCGCAATTCCGGACATAGACAGGTAGAACCCCAGGTCAAGGGCAGCTTTTGCCAGCTCGGCCGAGGATGAGAAACAGTGCATCACGCAGGAATAGGGCGCGTTGCGGTATTCCTCAGTCAGAATGCGCGCCATGTCGTCATCGGCTGCGCGGGCGTGAATGATCAGAGGTAGGCCGGTGCGCTGGGCCGCCTCGATATGAATGCGCAGCGATTGCTTTTGTACCTCGGCGCTGTCGGCGGTGTAGTGATAGTCCAACCCGGTCTCGCCGATGCCCACGAACTTGGGGTGCTGCGCCAGTGCGACCAGTTCATCGACCGTCGCCATCGGTTCTTCCGCCGCGCTCATCGGGTGGGTGCCGGCGGCATAGAAGATCGGTGCGTGGGCCTCGACAATGGCGCGCACGCCGGGTTCGTTGCGCAGGCGGGTGCAGATGGTGACCATACGGGTCACACCGGCCTCGGCCGCGTTGGCGATGATCTGGTCCAGCTGCCCTTCGAAATCGGGGAAGTCCAGATGGCAATGGCTATCGGTGATCTGGGGGGTGTTGCTCATCTGCTCTGACCGGAGGTTTCTTGTATCTTGAACATCGTATCTAGGACCAACGCGGCAGGGTCAAGGTTCACCGCCTGACCATGACGTGCTCGGGCGGTGATCGTTGCTGCCACCTCGGCCCAGTTGCGGGCCTGATGAGGTGAGGCCGAAAGCCGGGTCAGAGTTTCCGCCTCGTTGGGGGCGGCTTCCGGTAAGGGGGCTGCGCCTGTTGCGCCGGTCATTGCCAGACGAGATAGTGCCACGTCGATCAGGGTCAGCAACAGCTCGAAACGTTCGGCCGCGCCGCGCTGGGCGGCGGCTTCGGCCAGCTTAAGGGCGCGCTGACGGTCCATTCGGGGCAAGGTGCCCAGAATGGCGATCAACTCGGCATAGATTTCAAGCCCGCCCAGATTGATGAGACGAACCGCGTCGCCCACCGACCCAGCGGCCAGAGCGGCAAGGTGATCGGTTTGGCTGGGAACCTCCGCCCCGGTCTGCGCCAAAGCGGCCTGCATATCCTCAGGGCCCAGCGGTGAGAGACGCAAGGTGCGGCAACGGGACCGGATGGTCGGCAACAGGCGCGAGGGTTGGTGCGAGATCAGCAGCAACGTGGTGCGCGCCGGTGGCTCCTCCAGCATTTTCAGAAGGGCATTCGCAGCACTGACATTCATCTCATCAGCCGCGTCCACAATGACCACACGTCGCCCGCCATCTGCCGAGGACAGGCCGAAAAACTTGCCCAGCTTGCGGATGTCATCCACCACGATCTCATTCCGCAATCGCCCCTGATCGTTCAACGACCGGGTGATCGCCGCCAGCCCCGGTTCTGCGCCAGCAGATATATGATGCGAAACCGGATGGTCAGGGTCGATCTCCAGCGTTTGCGGGGGCGGAGGCGCGCCAAACAGCCCTCCGTCATCCGCCGGAGGGGTGGCGAGCAGAAATCGCGCGATCCGCCATGCCAGCGTGGCCTTACCGACCCCGCGCGGGCCGGTCAGAAGCCAACCATGGTGCAGCCGGTCTGAGTTGTAGGCGCTCAGAAACGCTTGCTCGGCCGTGTCCTGCCCGAACAGCTGCGCGGTCTCACGCGGATGCGGCGCTCCGGGCGCTTGATCTGGGGTTGGGGTGTCGTCGCTCATCGTCTATCGCAAGGCTGCCTCGACGATATCTCTCACATCCTGGGCGACACTGTCCATGTCGCGATTGCCATCGATGACGCGAAACCGGTCGGAAAACTCATCGGCCAGCGCCAGAAACCCTGCGCGCATCTGTTTTTGTAGGGCAGGGCCGAAATCTTCGAACCGCTCCTCGGTGCCCTGTCGCCCTTTGGCACGAGACAGGCCTGTCTCCGGATCCATGTCGATCAGCAGGGTCATGTCCGGCTCGCGACCGATAATAAGGTCATGGAGCTGATCGACCACCGCCCGCAGGTCTCCACGGGACAGGCCCTGATACATCCTTGTGCTATCGGCAAAGCGGTCGCAGATCACCACCTGGCCCGCGGCGAGGGCCGGTTCGATTGTCCGTTCCAGATGATCGCGGCGGGCTGCGGTGAACAGCAACAACTCGGTTTCCGCCGACCATCGGTCAGGGTCGCCTTCGAGTACAAGGCGGCGGATTTCTTCGGCCCCCGGTGACCCGCCGGGTTCACGCGTCAGCACGACCTGATGGCCCGCATTGCGGAGGGACTCGGCCAGCATCCTGGCCTGAGTTGATTTGCCTGATCCGTCTATGCCTTCAAAGCTCAGGAATAACCCGCGTTGCGTCACATCGACTCCAGCGGGTTATTAATAACGTCTTTCAGAACAATGCCACCGACCGTCATCATGCGCACCATGAAGCCGCCTAGAGGGACATCCTCGGCCGCGAACAGAGGGCGGCGGATTTCGGGCAAGCCTTCGGGCTTGATCACGAGCTCGGCCAGTTGCTGACCTTTGGCAACAGGTGCGTTGATGGGGCCGTCATAGACAACCTCGGCTTCGATATTCTGGGTGCCCAGAACCGGGAACAAAACATTCAGGTCGCCGTCGGGCACCAGACCCACGGTCTTTTTCTCACCCATCCACAGCTTGGCTTCGGCTATCGGCGCTTCTTCGGTGGCAACTGTCCTCTCGACAAAATTTCGAAACGACCAGTTAACCACGGACTCAGCCTCCTCTGCCCGCTGAGCGGTACTGTCTAAGCCGGTGAGAACAAAGATCACCCGGCGGTCGCCTTGTTTGGCCGATCCGACAAGGCCGTAGCCGGCCTCTTGCGTGTGGCCGGTTTTCAGGCCGTCGGCCCCAATGTTCAGCCGTAGCAGCGGGTTGCGGTTGCGCTTGTTCGAAGGCGCGCGCCCGTCAAACTCGAATTCTTCTTCAGCGAACAGAGGGTAATATTCGGGAAAATCCGTGATCAGCCGATCTGCGAGGACGGCGAGATCATGCACGGACATCATATGCCCGGCAGCAGGCCAGCCGTTGGAGTTGGCAAAGTTTGAGTTTTTCATCCCCATCTGCTGCGCGCGCTGGGTCATATAGCGGGCAAATCCGGCCTCGGTCCCATCGGGGCTGAGCGCCTCAGCGATCACCACGCAAGCGTCATTGCCAGACAGTACGATAATGCCCCGTATCAGATCCTCGACGGTCACACGGTCCTGCGTGTTCAAGAACATGGTCGATCCGCCATAGCTCATGGCATGTTCCGAGACAGGCAATGTCTCCTGCAAAGTCAGACGCCCATCGCGTAGGGCTTCGAACGCGACATAAAGCGTCATGAGCTTGGACATGGATGCGGGCGGAAGCGGCTGATCAGCGTCTTTGGAAAGAAGCACGGTACCTGTGGTCTGATCCATTACATATGCCGCGCGCGCCGAGGTGTCGAACGCGTGGACGGGCAGGGCCAGAACAGCCATCCCGAGGGTGAAAACGGATGTTCGCAATGCGGATAGCATAAGGTGCCTCCTGTTCTCAGTTGGCCACGGTGAACGCGTCGCCAAAGCCCAGATCTTTCACGTCGTTCTGGATGGCCTTGCGCTCGGCGCGGGTGGCGGCGGGTCCGACCAGCACGCGCCAGACGGTGTTGTTTTCTGTCTTCAATTCTCGCACCTCGGCCGACATGCCGTTTCTGCGGATCTTGGCGGCGGCGCTGTTTGCATTGGACTGAACACCAAACGTACCAACCTGAACAAAGGGTTTCGAAAGAGAAGATGTCGTGGCGGCCGTCGCGGCGACAGGCGTCGGCTCTGCGGCGTCGATAGCGGCTGCGGCCCCTTCGATCGGGTCAAGCGTAGTTTCGGTGATCGCGTTGGGATCTTTTTTCTGCCACCACTTGCGCTTGGTCGGTTTTGCCGCAGGCGCAACCACCGGTGCATCGGTCAAAGCCGGAGACGTGCTGGCCGCCGATATCTCTGCGGTGGCCTCGACGGCGGCCTCGGCGCCATCCACGGCTGCGTCCGAGGCAACAGCGGCTGCACCTACAGCGCCTGCGGTCGCCGCGGCGGTGGGTTCTTTCTTCTGCCACCATTTGCGCTTGGCCGGTTTTTCCGTCTCGGAGGTAGCTTCGGGCGCATCAACTTCGGCCACGTCACTAGTTATGGCGGCCTCGGCCCCATCTTCGGCTGCGTCTGAGGCAACAGCGGCTGCGCCCACAACGCCTGCAGTCGCCGCTGCGGCAGGGGCTTTTTTCTGCCACCATTTGCGCTTGGCCGGTTTTCCCGTCTCAGAGGTGGCCTCGGATGTATTGACCTCGGCCACGTCACTGGCGGCGGCGGTCTCGGTGCTTGCTTCGGGCGCGGTCTCGGCCTCAGCGACCTCGGGCTCGGGCGGCGCCTCAACGGTTTCTCGCCGCAAGGCCACCACGTTGATCTTGGTTGGCGCGCCAGCTAGGATACCTAGCTGCTCCGCCGCTGCAGATGACACTTGCAAGGCGGGGCCGGGCAGGTTGCGTTCACGTCGGAACAAAGCGCCGGTTACGGATTTGTTGTTTGAGGCATTCTTGATGATCACCCGCTCGGGCTGAGTCACATCCGGGTGGGCCACCCAGATCCCGCCCAGCGAGGGGCGGCCGTCCCACAATCCGGCCTCGGTCAATTGGAACACGTCCGGTGCTTCGACATCGCGCTGTGTGTCGCCGGAGGATTGAGGGAAAAGTTCGTTCTTGCTGGTATTTTCGTCGGGTTTTTCTGCGGTTGCCAGCGTTTCCTCGCAACCCGACAACACCACCAAGGCTACAGCCAAGCACGCCAGCCGTTTTGGCCCTGGGCGGATCTCAGTCGCTCGCTTCATTTTGTCATCCCTTGCCTGAAGGGGCCTCGTTCCCCGAGCCCCACCGTCAGCCAGCCGGTTCTTCGCGCCAGTCTGCTGCGGTCTTTCATGCGGATCATAACGTGGGTATGGTTCTATGGAAAGTCCGCTGCTTGGGCTTCGGCAAGATTTCCCGATTTCGACTTGCCTCTGATTTCAGTTGGCCTTAGACCCTGCTCTCGACGGGGAGGTGGCAGAGTGGTCGAATGCGGCGGTCTTGAAAACCGTTGGGCGTGAGAGCGTCCCCAGGGTTCGAATCCCTGTCTCCCCGCCACTCATACCTGTCTCACTTCAGTTGTATTTTCTGATCCGGAATTGTTACGCAATTCCCGCGCGTTGGCGCATGCGCTTTCAATCAGAGACGAAGCAAACCGTACATTCAGAGGACAATTCAGGCGCGAGTCTCAGTGTCGCATTTTAGCGGGGTCGCTTTGGGCTGGATTTCCCTGATAACCTGTAATTTACAGGGAATTTTCGCAAACCGGGACTGACTTCCGTCATTTCTTCTATCAGAACTGTATGTTTCTCAGAGGTTTATGTTGCAAATTCCCTAAAAGGTGGAACAGGGAATTTCCTCGTGCGAACAGGGAATTGTTCCGCCGGATCAGGGAGGGCGAAGTCTGTATCAGGGACGCAGGAGCTGGAGATGTCAGAAGCCGAACAGGCGTTCCTGTTCGGACCATTCAAGTGGGTGGGTCACGCTGACCAGACGCTTGAGTGTGAGTTCGGGCGGCTGGCTCCCGTCGAGAATCGCCGTTTGAATCTTTGGTGAGAGAAAGGCGAGCTGAGCACGGGTGCGGATGAAGGCGTCAGGGACGCTTTCGCGGCGGGCAATCTCCATCAGTTGAACTCCGGCCTTCAGATCACGGGCCCAGCCATGGGCGCGGATCAGCATGGACCGGAGGTGGGGATCAGGTTGGGGTGCCATGTCTCCGGCGATGACCTTGGCCTCGACGCCGCGGCGGCGCAGATCGAAAGATGCAGTGACGTGGGTGAGATCCGGGTGCAGATGATCGGCCGCGACGCCAAGTGCGCTTGCCAGAGTTTTGGGGTTAAATTCGAGGTCGATCTGTCCTCGTGCAAGTTTGGCTTTGGCTAGAAGAGCAGCGCCGACCTGACCGCATTGGCGTTGAAGCCGGGTTACTAAATTTGCAACTGAAGTCTGAACTGGCTCGGCTGACCCGGCCTCCGGTTGCGCCAGTACTTGGTGCGCCGCGGCGGCGTCTTGCAAATGTCTGACGATGACATCCATGACGGCGTGTTCCAGCGCCGGGCCGGGCAGTCGCCAGCCAGAGATATCCTTGCCGCCTGAGATCAGTCGATTGGAGATATAGTAGCGCAACCGTCGGCCTTTGCGCGTGGTGTGGGTCGGCGTCAACCGATCACCAGTTTCGTCATACAGCAGACCGGTGAGCCAGGCCCCGGGGTCAGTGGAGTGTTGGCGCGCATCGGAGTCGCCGCGTGCCCGCGAGCGGTTGGAGGCCTGTCGCATTTTTTCCTGCACCCGGTCCCAGATGTCCTGATCGATGATCGCCGGATGTTGTCCGTCCCAGATCTTATCCTTGTGGCGGATTTTTCCGAGATAGACCGGATTGCGCAGCAGGTAATAGATTTGACCCCGTGACAGCGGACAATCCCCCTTCACACTGCCATCTGTCCGAACAACCCGTTTTGACCGCAGGTCTTCTGCCGTTGCCCGTTCTTCTACTTTGCGCAGGCAACCAAGCTCGTCATAAAGCCCAAAGAGATGCCGGACCGTTCTGGCCTCCTCTTCATTCACCACCAGCGTTCTTGCCTTCGGATCGGGGTGGCGATCATAGCCCAGAGGCAGGTTGCCACCCATCCAAAGCCCCTTCTTCTTCGACGCTGCAATCTTGTCGCGAATACGTTCGGCGGTGACTTCCCGTTCAAACTGAGCAAAGGACAACAGCACATTCAGCGTTAACCGGCCCATGGAAGATGAGGTATTGAAGGCCTGCGTGACGGACACAAAAGAACAGTTTGCCTGTTCCAGCCGGTCGACCAGCTTAGAGAAGTCGGCAAGCGACCGGGTCAGCCGGTCAATCTTGTAGACCACCACCATGTCAATACGCCCGGCATCGATCTCTTCAAGAAGGCGCTGAAGGGCGGGTCGCTCTAGGGTGCCGCCCGACAGGCCACCGTCATCGTAGCGCCCGGACAACAGGGTCCAGCCTTCATGTCGCTGGCTTGCGACATAGGCCGCGCAGGCCTCATATTGCGCATCCAGCGAATTGAAGTCCTGATCCAGACCATCTTCTGAGGACTTGCGCGTGTAGATGGCGCATCGGATTTTACGGCGCGGGCTCATTTGGCCGCCTTGCCGGTGAGCCCAAAGAAACGCGGCCCTGACCAATGCGCGCCGGCAATCTCTCGGGCGATGGCCGAGAGTGAGCGATAGGACCGACCGTTCCAAGTGAAGCCGTCTTCTGTAACGTCGACTACATGGGTCACACTATTCCACTCGCGTAGCAGGCGCCCGCCGGGTTTTAGGGCAGGGCATGTAGGCCGGGGTTTCTTCCCAGAGCCCTTTTCCAGCGTGGCTTTGACCTGGCGGGGTAGCCTGCCATGACGGCGGGACTGCATCTCAAAGGCGATAAAGCGGCGCAGAAAGGGTTGGCTGAGCATGGCGGGGGCTGGTTGATCAAACAGTTGCTGCCAAAGCGTGACCAGATCCGATCGACCCATGGCGGCGAGATCGGCGACATCGCTCGTCTTGGTCATGACGCTTCTCCAGTTCCCGCCGCCAGATGATATGTGGATGGTCCATTTGGTTTGTCGGATGTCCGCCGTTCAATTGTGACGCCTTTTTTCCGCAGACCGCTTAGAGCTGCTCGGACCGAATGAGGCTGCCATCCCGTTGCTTTGCAGAGCGCCTCAAGGCTGGCGCCGCTCGGGCGGCGCAACAAGTGTTGCACTTTGTCAATTTTGGTTTGCTTCCGCTTGGACATGTATTGTCTCCTCTGATTTGGGGCTGGCTAGATGCCGAACCCCGGTACCGAGGAGCGCCCGAATGGCTCGGGCGTGGGTTCAGTGATGCGTGGTTGACGGCAACAGTCCAGCTCTTTCTGAAGCGATTACTTGAGGCGTGTGTTTTGAAGGGCGTTGCTGGCGTACCCCCGATTATTCGTCAACAATCTTAATTGGTTACTTTTAGTTTGGGGGGTCGCGTCTCGTATTGATGGCACCTACATTCGACCTAATCGCCCGGACTATCAGGGCGGGAAACTGCTCCCGCAGGCAGCACTCATTGGAAACACAGGTTTCCGCAGAGAGCATTCAAAGGAGCAACGTCTCGGATCGATTGGTCCGGGGAGTTGCGATTTGTGCTCTCTCCGATTTTCCAGCGCGATCCCTCCATCTCGACGTCCGCGCGGCGTCACGCAAAAGGAGGCGGTTATGCCTGCCAAAAACACACACAGCGACGTTCGGGCGTCCAATACGCCTATCTGGATGGCCGAAAAAGTTATCCAATCCCAGATCAGCCAGATCAAGCCCTACGCCAACAACAACCGCGTGCACGCGGCCAAGAATGTCGACAAACTGAAAGCATCGGTGGCCCAGTTTGGCTTTGTCACTCCGATCCTGTTGGATGGTTCGGGCACAATCATCGCGGGTCATGGCCGCTATGAGGCCGCTAAGGCCCTGGGGTTGAATTCCGTACCGACTGTTGTCGCGGATCATTTGTCAGAAGCGGAAGTGCGCGCTCTGCGCATTGCGGACAATAAGCTGGCGGAATTGTCGGACTGGAATGAAGCGGCGTTGCAGATCGAATTTGCCGAGCTGATGGACCTCAGCCTTGATGGCGAGTTGAACTTTGATCTGGACATCACAGGGTTCGAAACACCGGAGATCGACATCATTATCGACAGCGTCGGTGAGGTGACGGTATCTGTAGCGGAAACTGTTGAGACGCCGGACCCTGCGGCACCCGTAGTCACGGAGCCGGGCGACCTCTGGGTTCTCGGAGATCATCGCATTTTCTGCGGGGACGCCCTTCAAGCCCAGAGCTACGACACCTTGCTGGAAGGCGAGACCCCGCAGATAGTCTTCACCGATCCGCCTTACAACGTGCCTGTCAATGGGCATGTGCGGTCCGGCAATAGCGCCGAACACCGCGAGTTTGCCATGGCGTCGGGAGAAATGACGGATAGCGAGTTCCGCGGCTTTCTTTCAGGCGCGATCACGCAGTTGTTTGACTGCCTGCCGAACGGAGGCATCGCGATGATCTGCATGGACTGGCGTCATATCGAAGAACTGATTACGGCGGGCAAAGCAGCTGGATTGGACCTCATCAATCTCTGCGTCTGGAACAAGACGAACGGAGGCATGGGCAGCCTTTATCGCTCAAAGCATGAGCTGATTTGCATTTTCAAGAAGCCTGGTGCGCCGCACATCAACAACGTCGAGCTGGGCAAACACGGGCGCAACCGGACCAACGTCTGGGATTACGCCGGTGTGAACAGCTTTGGGTCAGGGCGCGAGGCGGATCTCGCGGATCATCCCACGGTGAAGCCGACAGCTCTGGTTGCAGATGCCATCATGGATGTGAGCCACCGCGGCGATGTCGTGCTGGACGCCTTTGGCGGGTCCGGCGCGACTCTGCTGGCAGCTGAGAAAACCGGGCGCCAAGCGCGGCTTATTGAGCTCGACCCGGCTTATGTCGATGTGGCCATCCGCCGTTGGCAGGAGATGACCGGTGATAGCGCCGTGCACGCGGTAACAGGCCAGACGTTCGATGCGCGTTTTGCGGCCAACGATACCACTTCAGAACAGGAGGTGGGTCATGTCTGACGATACGAAAGAGTATGAGGTCGGCTACGGCAAACCGCCCAAAGCGACCCAATTCAAAAAAGGCCGATCCGGCAATCCGAAAGGGCGGCCGAAAGGTGCCAAGGGGGTGAATGCCAGCTTGAAACGTGAATTGGAAACCAAGATTACGGTTCGCGAAGGCAGCCACGAAATCCGGATTTCCAAGGCTGAGGCAATTGCCAAGCGGTTCACAGCAGGCGCGTTGAAGGGCGACACGAAATTGTTGATGGCGCTGCTTAAGCTGGACACAGATCTGTTCAACGCAAGTGAATTGGACGCGCAAGAAAGCGTCCGTACGGTTGAGCCCGACGCTGTCGACTACGACATCCTCCGGGATTTCTTTTCCAGCCAACTGGACGGTGACGGTGATCTGGAAAACGAGGAGGCGGAAGATGACGACTCCTGATCCAAAAATCGTCGTGCAAGCCGCTCGCGAGGTTTGCCGGGACAATTTCTTTCCCTTCGTTTGGCGTGTGTTTGGCACGCTGCACCAGGGAACTGACCGCAGCTTTGATCCGGCCTGGCATGTGCGGGCCATGTGCCATGAGTTGGACAATGTCCGTCGAGGCGAAAACAAGCGACTGATCATCAACATCCCGCCACGTTGCCTGAAATCGGTCACCGTGGCCGTTGCATATGTCGCTTATCTTCTCGGTCATAACCCCAGCGCCAAGATCATCGTTGCCAGCTATGGGTTGGATCTGGCGCGCAAACATTCCGAAGATTGTCGTCGGATCATGTCTGCGCGCTGGTACCGGGAAATGTTCCCTGAAACGATCTTGGCTAAAAAGGGCAACA
This sequence comes from Ruegeria sp. AG1, assembly GCF_056541705.1. Lineage (NCBI taxonomy): Bacteria > Pseudomonadati > Pseudomonadota > Alphaproteobacteria > Rhodobacterales > Roseobacteraceae > Ruegeria > Ruegeria sp. AG1. The sequence goes on from NZ_JBQFYU010000001.1 coordinate 453,562, forward strand.
CCTCAGAAGAAATCCGCACCACAAAGGGAGGCAGCCGTAAGGCTGTCTCCATTGGAAGTTCTGTCACCGGTCATGGCGCCGATTACATCATCATCGATGACCTGCTGAAAGCCGGAGATGCCGGCTCCGAAGCCGAGCTGGTCAAGGCGCAGGAGTTCATTGAGGGGACCTTGTTGTCGCGCTTCGACAATCCGGCCGAAGGGCGTGTGGTTATGGTTGCGCAACGGTTGCACGAGATGGATCCGCCGGGTTATCTGCTCGAACGCGGGACCTACCGGCATCTGAATCTGCCTGCCATCGCAGAAGGCCATGAGGTGGTTCCTCTTGGGCATGGAAGGGTCATGCGCCGCAAACCTGGTGATCTCCTGTGCCCGTCCCGTTTGGATCAGCAAACGCTGGATACCAAGCGTCGCGAAATGGGCGCGGCCGTGTTCAATTGCCAGTATCAGCAGAACCCCATTGCTCCCGACGGGTCGCCCTTGCGCTGGGAGTGGTTTGGCACCTACGAGACCATCGAAGATCGCCGCTGGTTCCAACTGGTGGTTCAGAGCTGGGATACGGGCATGTCGGCAGACCCCCGGTCTGATTTCTCTGTCTGTACAACCTGGGGGTTCCGCGAAAATGCGTGGCATCTTATCGACGTCTGGCGCGGGCAGGTAGACTACCCAGACCTGAAAGCCAAGGCACTGCAACTTGTCGGCCGTTGGGATCCCGATCGTGTCCTGATCGAAGATGCGGCCTCCGGCAAACCTCTTTTGGACGAATTGTTTCGTGATGACCGTCGGCGCTACGAACGCATTAAACCCGACAAGGACAAGGAAACCCGGTTCCAGTCCGCTTGCGGTCCTGTCGAAGAGGGCAAGGTTTATCTGCCTGCAGATGCACCCTGGCTGCCGGTATTCAAACGGGAGCTTCAGTCCTTTCCACGCGGACGCAACGACGATCAGGTCGACAGCTTTGCCCACTTTCTGAACTGGTCCAAGGGACCGGGCTTCTACCGGGCATTGGGCCGCGACCACCGGATCAACATCGAACGTCGGGAGCGTAATCGAGAGAGGGTCAGGCGACGGTAGGATCTCGGAGTTGAGCTTGAAAACTCGTTGAATAGTACTGGGAGGGCCGATGTCGGACCAATCCTGAGAGCGGCCCCAATGACCGCTCGCAACCACAAACCGGTCTAATCGCTAATGCCGTCGGATGACGGCTTTGAGCCCTTCCCGACCGATGCAGCTTTTGTCACGAACGGGCAGAATGCCGACCTTACGGACCTTCGCTGCGGGCACGAGAAGTCAGAGTTCGCAGAAACCAAGGCGGTCAAGATGGGCGGCAAGCGGGAGTTCGCTGCGGATAGCATGGAGGTCTCCTTTCCCATCGATTGCCCCCCGCGAAGGGCTCGCCGGTTCATGCATCTCTTCGGCATTACCATTGGCGACCGAGGTTCCAAGAGATTGCGGTAGTCGAGAAGTCGCAGCGGGGTCAGGCTAATCTGCAGGCGCTCCGGCAATTTGGGCCTCTTGTGCCTCCTTATTGCGCCAATCTTTCGGGGATATGCCGAAGTTCCGCGTGAAGGCTCGGGTGAGTGCCGATGTTTCGGACAAGCCGACCAATTGGGCGATCTCCTTGATCGAATGATCAGATGTGGTGAGCAGTTCGGAGGCCTTTTCCATCCGCAGCCGGTTGATCACCTTGGACGCCGTTGTTCCGTAGGAGGACAAGCGCTTGTTCAGCACCTTGGTGGTGATGCTGCACATCCGGGCGGCCTCGCTCACCGTCAGCGCCGGATCGGACAGCCTTGATCGCACGAGAATTTCGAAGCCTTCGAGGTAGTCCAGGGGCACATCGACCTGAACCGGTTCTTCGATATCATTGTCGTGGTTCACGAGGAGTTCGGGGTTGATTGGAAGCGACAGCCAGGCCGCCGGAAAGCGGATGGAGAATCCCCTGTTGTTGCACTTGATGCCCCGCACGCCATGAAACTGCTCCGGCAGCAGGGTCGGATCGCAGAGGCGCAGAACAACCTGGGTTGGATCCCATCGGAAATCGAGAACACGGTGCAGCAGGGAGATCCAGATCCCGACGAGAAAGGCGTCCGAATGGCCCGGCGACACCTCGGGTTCGAAATTGCGACTGGTGGTGAAGTAGGCGTGTTCCTCCTCGATCAGGAGCCGGAAGGACACCGCGTTGCTTTCCTTCGAGACGATCTGGGTGAACCGGGTGAAGAAATCGCCAAGGGTCACCGACTGGCCGAGGAGCGCCCCACGCGGCAGGAACTTCAACAGGTCTGTCTGTTGTCCCGCCAAGGCGCAGATATCCGGCCGGGTGATGTCGGCGATGGAGGCCAGCGCCGCATAGACCGTGTCATGCGGGATGAACTCGGCCGGGTTCAGGACCTGTTCCTCGCTCAATCCATGCAGCCCGAGCGCAAAGGCCGGATCCGCATCGAGCCGCCGCATCATCGCAACGACGGGGCCGAGGACCGTAGCACGTACGAGGGACAAACCGTCCTTTTGTTCTCCTTGCGGCATCCACATCACCCTTTCGCTCTCCGACACGCTACGGGCGCGGGCGCCTGACGGCCAAGCAGAAATTGGCTGAAATTGACCGGATCGGGTCAGAAAAATGCACCACGGGATCAGCGGGTCAAAAGAATCTCGGGGCACATGTGCATAGTGGGAGGATCGGTCCGCAGGAAGACCGACCCCTGGGAGGACACCGAATGACAACACTCAACCTGAAGGCGTTGCTGCCGGCCATGTCAATGGCAATTGCGCTCACGACGCCTGCCATTGCGCAGGATATCCCCAACATTCCCTCGGAGGTCACGCTGTTCAAGAACGTGATGGTCTTCGACGGGGTGAATGACGGCTTGAAAGATGTCGACGTGCTCGTCGTCAAGAACAAGATTCACAAGATTGCAGAGGACATTCCCGAATCCGGCACGTGGGAAGTCGAAGTTCGAACGGGCGGAAGCAAGCGCCTGCCCGATCCTGTTGGCGGTATCGACGGCTATTCTTTCACCATCCAGACCGAACGCGGTATCGAGACCAAAGAGGTCGAGGTCAATGTGATCGACGGCGGCGGACGCACCTTGATGCCGGGACTGATCGACAGCCATGTGCATGTGAATATGTACAAGGATGGCACGATCCCGGGCCTTCAGGACACGACATGGGAGGAGATCGGCGCACGTTCTGCGGCCTTTGCGCAGGAAATGCTGGCGATGGGCTTCACAACCGTGCGCGACATGTGCGGTGCACATGGTGGACTTCGTGCGGTAATCGACGAGGGTTCGCTTCCGGGCCCGCGGATATACTCGTCCGGCGCCTGCCTCAGCCAGACCGGTGGTCATGGCGACTGGGGGATCGCCGGGCAACGCAAGAACGAAAGCAATCTTGAACGGCTGGAGATCACGCGGCTTGTCGACGGCCCTGCCGAAGTGCTCCACGGCGCGCGGCGGAACTTTGCGCTTGGGGCCAACTACCTCAAGATCATGGTCAGTGGTGGTGTGACCTCCATCAAGGACCCGATCTACCAGTCCGCCTTTACAGACGAAGAAATCGCCGCTGCCGTCGAGGTGGCCGGGGACATGGATTCCTATGTCGCCATGCATGTCTTCATGGATAGCGACCTGTCGCGCGCGCTCGATCTCGGGGTCAAAGTGGTGGATCACGGCCTGACCATAACGGAACCGACGATGCAGAAGCTGGTAGAGAAGGAAGCGTTCTTCTCGCCCAACCTGACCGCGTTGGCGCCCGAGGCGCTTGAGCATCCGATGCACCAGGACCCGACCTTCCCGCCGACGGCGAAGTTCCTCTGGTTGCGGAAAAACAGCGAGCAGTTGTTTGATCTGGTGCGGAAGTACAAGCCGAAGATGGTGTTCGATTCCGACTACGTGCTGCTGACCGGTGTGCCGTACCGGCAGTCGATGGACTTCACCAAGGCTTTCATGGCGCGTGAGTTCGGCAACCTCTGGGCCTTGCAGATGATGACCTCGAATGGCGGCGAACTGGCCGCACTGACGGGACGCGGAAACCCCTATCCCGAAGGCAAGCTCGGCGTGATCGAGGAAGGTGCCTATGCCGATATCCTCATCGTTGACGGAAACCCGCTCGAAGACATCACTGCCATCGGCGCTGTCGATACATGGTTCGATGCCGAGCCACGCGGGCAGGACGTGCCGAGCATTCGCGTCATCATGAAGGACGGCAAGTTCTACAAGAACACGTTGAACTGAACTTTCGGCGGGGCGCTGGCTCCGCCGTCAACATTGCGGAAGGGCAAACTTATGAAGCATCTTTTCAAGTCCACATTACTGGCGGGCGTGGTGTCGCTCGCTGCCGGCATGTCCTCTGCGCAGGACGAAGCGCTGCCGCAGACCCTGTTCACCAATGTCCATGTTTTTGACGGCGTGAACGAGGCGCGGATCGAAAACGCCAGCGTTCTGGTCGAAGGCAACCTGATCAAGGAAATTTCGACGGACGGGATCGAAGCGCCCAACGCAACCATGATTGACGGCGGCGGGCGCACGCTCATGCCGGGGATGCATGACCAGCACGTGCATTTGCTGGTGTTCAACCCGCTCAGTGACGGGTTGCGCCAGAACATCACGCCCTTCCATCTTGGTGGCGTTGCAACGATCCGGTCCGAGCGCATCCTGATGAACGGGTTCACGACGGTTCGTGACCTCGGCGGACCGGCAAAGTCCATCGCGCGGATCATCGATACCGGTATGTTCCCCGGCCCGAGGATCTATTCCTCGGAGGCCTTCATCACGCAGACATCGGGCCATGCCGATTTCCGCAAGCTGAACGACCGGCATCCAACCCTGTCGGGGCAAGGCCCATCGCATTGGGTCGACACGGACATGAGCTTCATCGCGGATGGCCCGGAGCAGATCCGCATGGCGGTGCGCGAGAACCTGCGGCGCGGGGCAACCCAGATCAAGGTCATGGTCAGCGGTGGGGTCACGTCCGAGTTCGACCCGCTGCATTCGCTTCAGTACCAGGCGGACGAGATCCAGATGGCGGTCAAGACCGCCGAGCAATGGGGCACCTACGTCACCTGCCACGTGTTCACCGAGCAGGCGATCCGCAACTGTATCGACAACGGTGCAAAGACCGTTGAGCACATCCCGTTCCTGACCAAGGAGGCCGCCGAGATCATGGTCGAAAAGCAGATCATGTTCGCGACGGCGGTAGCCCCGGTCTACTCGGTGACGACCGAACAGGCGGAAGCCTTCTACACGCCAGCCTCGTTCGCCAAATGGAAGAGTGTCCGTGACGCCGCCGCCAACATGATCGAGGTGATCCAGACGACACCGGGCATGATCGACCTCTACACTCTGGGCACCGATCTCATCAACAACTGGGACCAGACGCTTGAGCAGGACAAGAAGATGAACGACGAGTTCAAATACCTGCACGAGGCCAAGTTCAAACCCTTCGACATTCTGCGCATGGCCACATCGAACGGCGCCCGCATGAACCGGCTTACGGGCTTGAACAATCCGTATCAAGACGGCCCGCTCGGCGTGGTCGAGGAAGGCGCTTACGCGGATCTCCTGCTGGTCGATGGCAACCCGCTCGAAGACATCCTTCTTCTGGCCGATCCTGATCCCAACCTGAAGGTCATCATGAAGGACGGCGTGATCTACAAGAACACGCTGGACTGAGGAGAGCGCGGGGCGGTCTCCCTCGTCCGCCCCGCGTTTTTTTGCCCGACGCAATCATCCCGGAAGGACTGACCGTGAAACACCTCACTCTTGCCACTCTCATGGCCCTCTGCAGTTCGATGGCGGTTGCTCAGGAGTGCGACGTCGCGCTTCTCAACGGCCGCGTCATGGACCCGGAAACCAATCTTGATGCCGTGCGCAATGTCTGCGTGACCGGCGACAGGATCACCGCGATCACCGAAGATGCCTTGACGGGCAAGCGCGAGATCGACGTTTCCGGGCATGTAGTCGCGCCGGGATTCATCAACACCCATTCGCATTCCTTTGGCGGCTTCGATCAGAAGATGATGGCCCATGATGGCACGACGACGATCCTCGATACCGAGAGCGGCGTGGCGGATGCCGACCTGTTCTACGACAAGTACGAGGGCAATTCCTTTCTCAACTTCGGTTCCGGGATGGGGCACGAGGAGATCCGGCGTGTCGTGATGGATGGGGTTTCAGTCGAGCTGGCATCCGATCCGACCTACATCCTCAAGTCACGCGGTGCAGCCGAGGAAGAAGACGGACATGCCAGCTGGGCGCTGGATATTCCGACTGCGGATCAGCTCGTCGAAGTCATGACCATGTATGAAAAGGGTCTTCGCGCCGGGGCGATCACCGTCAACACGACGGTGGGATACATGGGATACAACACCTATCCGAAGGAGATTTTCGCGCTTCAGAAAATGGCGAAGAAGTATGACCGCTTCTTTGGCGCCCATACCCGTTTCGGTCCGACCGAGAGCCTGCCGCTCTACTATTCCCTGGGCGCAAACGAGGTGATCGCAAACGCCGTTGCGCTCGACGGGGCCCTGATCCTTTCCCACATCCAGAACCAGGGGTGGGAAGAAATCTACGAGCTTGCGCGCCGCCTGCAAATGCGCGGAATGACCATCTTCGCGGAATACTACCCGGCCATCACCGGCAATCCGAACATCGCGACACCGCAACTGCTGCCGGACAAGATCGAGGCGAACAATATCGTTCCGACCCGCGATATCTTCGATACCAGCACCGGCGAACTCTACGAGTCCGACGAGGAGTTCTTCCGGCAGCAGAAGGAGGATCCGAGCAAGCCGATTTTCATCACAGTCCGCCCCGAAGCAGACCTGGAGCGCTGGATCCACATGAAGGATATTGCGATCGCCAACGACATCGTCGGCTTCACCGTCGATGGCGAACCGCTGCCGATCGAGGCCGATTTCACGGAGTACGGGGGGCACCCGCGCAATGCCGGCACCTATGGCATCGTGTTCCGCGAGGCCCGTGAACAGGGCATCGCGCTGATGGAGATGGTGAACAACGCCTCCTACATTCCCGCGAAGTACTTTTCCAAGGTGGGCCTGAAGGCGATGCAGGAACGCGGCCGGATGCAGGAAGGCATGATCGCGGATATCACGATCTTCGACCCCGACACGATCACCGAAACATCATCGATGAAGAAGGGCATGAACGGCTCCTTCACCAAGGGAATCCCCTACGTTCTGGTGAGCGGGCAGGTCATTATCGACGACGGTGTCGCTAATATCGACCTGCGGCCCGGGCAGCCGATCCGTTACCCGGTCATCGAAGGGGGCGAGATCGATCTGGACCTCGGGGACAAGGAATTCACCTGGCACGCCGACATCGAAACGCCAGAGGATGAGCATTCCGAGTTCCCGCTCCGCCCTGCCGAGCTGGAACACTCCATTCCCGGAGCTCCGGGGCATTGAACCCACAAGAACGGTCAGGGCAGCCATGCTGTACTGACCACAACATCGAAGCAATTCCGGGTGGCAAGATGAACAGGATCCTTCTTTCGACAGCCCTTTGCGTCTCTGCGACAGTTGCAGCGGCGCAGGACACAAAAGACATGCGCACCTTCCTGTTTATCGGCGCATCCAACAGCGCCGCCTGGGAGATGCAGATCGCCAATCCCGGGGACCGCGCGGCCTCGGTGAAGGGTGGGATCGAGGCGCTCGGCGGCGAGCTTTTGAGCTACTATTGGGGGCTTGGGAACGGGAAGAACTACATCACCGTCGCCCTGCCGGACGACCCCACCTTCATCCAGGCCTTCTATGTCAGCCGTCTCGGTGACGGGTTGCTGGAGGATTACCAGATGATCGAGTTGATGAGCAGCGCCGACATGGCCGAAGCCCTCGCCCGTGTGCCGGAGATCAAGGCGCAGGACGATCTCAAGTAACCGGACTGCACACTCGGGACGATCCAGAAGGGAACATCAAATGAACTTCAGCCCTGTGTGTGTCGGCGGAGTCGTATTATGCAAATAGTTGCCATTGGCCTGCTGTCCGCCTTCTTTCTCTTCGCCAGTTCGATCAAGATCCTTGGCTGGCAGAAGCTCATCTTCGAAACGCAACTGGCGATGTTCGTCAAATACGGGCTGAACCGTCAGATCATGGCGCTTGTCGGTGGTGTCGAGCTTTTCGGGGCGGTGGCGATCTGGTTTCAAGGCAGCTTGCTCGGGCCGCTCGGGGCCGCTGCCCTTCTGGGCACGTCGCTTGGCGCAATCGGTTGTCATCTGATCTGGGACACTTGGAAAGACGGTGTGCCTGCCATGATCACGGCTACGCTTTCGGCCTTCGTCCTCTGGACGGGCCGGGATGTCGTACTGGCGATACTTGCATGAGCGGGCCGAAGAAGAATCAAGAGCAACAAGAGAGACCTCATATGGGACAGGCAAGGCTTCTCGGTACGGTCATCGTCGCTGGCTTCTGGTTATCAACCGGAGCCTTGGCGCAGGAAAGCCGGCCAACGTCCGCCCTGGAGGCCGCCGCAGCGGTCTCGCTCGGTGGCCCGGCATCCACGCAGGCCCAACTGGAACAAGACCGAGTGCGGCGGTTGCAGGACTCTCGCTGGCCGGGGCTGGATGCGGCATTGGACCCCTTGGAGGCATCGCGGCAACGCTTTGCCGAACGCACCGGCCTGAACCTCTCCTTCGACTACCAGGCCTATTACCAGTCCGCGACCGAGAGCCTGACCGATATCGACGAGGCCGCCTTGGGCCAGGCGCGCATTCTGGGCCAGTGGACGCTGCTCAATCGCGGCGGCGAAAATCCCGGGCAATTGGTCTTCACATTGGAGAACCGCCATCTGCTCGGCACGGACATCGCGCCAAGCGGGCTTGCCGGGGAAATCGGCTATGCGGGCGTCACCGCAACGACATTCAGTGACACCGACACGACCCTCTCCGTCGCCTACTGGTCCCAGACGCTCGCTGGCGGGAAGGCCGGTTTCGTGGCCGGCCGGATCGATCCGGGAGACTACTCGGACATCCTCGGCTACGTGAACCCACGCACGACTTTCTCCAATTTCTCGATCCTGTTCAGCCCGGTCCTGCCGATCCCCGATCCCGGCTTCGGCATTGCGGGGGGCGGTTTCCTGACCGACCAGATCTATGCCCTCGGTGTCCTGTCGGATGCAAACGGCTCGCTGACCGATGTCGAGTGGTTTCCCGGTGGCCCCGAGTTCTACAAATACGCCGAGATCGGATGGACGCCCGAACGCTCGAAGCGCTTTCTAACCAACGTTCACCTCGGGGTATTTCACGTCGATGAACGCACCGAGGCAGGCGTGCCGGAGAGCTACGGGGCGATCCTGTCTGCCAACCACACGATCAACGAGGAATTCATGATCTACGGACGCCTCGGCTGGTCGGAGGGTGAGGCGCCGATCGCCCGACGCGCAGCCAACGCTGGACTTCTATGGCGGCCGGGCCTCTATGACGACCTCTTTGGGTTTGGCGCGACCGTTGCGGACCCGGTAGATGAAACGCTCGACACCCAGACCACAATGGAGGCCTTCTATCGGTTGGACCTGTCGGACAATGTCGCCCTGACGGCGGACGTCCAGCACATGATCAACCCGGGCTTCAACGATCAGGACACGACCGTTTTCGGCTTGAGGCTGCGGATCAATCTTTGACCTGAGTAGCGGCGGATAGAATGCCGTCTGGTTGGGAGTGTCGTGCCTGCGCCGGAACGGCCCATGCAGCCATCGCGGCCAAGGAGGCGACCCCTTGGATGATTGGCATTGCGTCAGGCGAAAGTCTTGACGGCAGAACAACCGTCGAATTTGGCTTGTTGCTCTGCAATGTCAGCCATTCCAATGAAGCTGTCGGATGCTCTCAAGCGGGGGCATGGCGGTTCGCTTAGATCTTTCCACAGAAGGCGGCCACGGAGGTCGCCACCGTCAGAAAGGTTGGAACCGATGACAAACACCCTCAAGAACACCGTATTCGCCGCCCTTGCCGCCTCACTCGCCCTCGCTGCCCCGATGGCCGCCAATGCCGGTGACATCGGTGAGAAAGCCCTCAAGGGCGCTGTGGCCGGCGCCGTGCTGACCGAAATCACCGGCGGCGACGCCAAGGACGGCCTGGCCCTCGGCGCAGCCGCCGGTGCGCTCGGTGGCAAGATCGCCGAAGACCGGGATCGTCAAGATCGCAAGGACGATCGCAAGAAGGGTGGCAACAAGCACAAGCGCTGATCCCGCAACGAGACAACCGGAACGGTTTACCCCTTCCAACCGACGCTGGAGAGATCCGGCATCTGCTTCAAACCCGTTAGGCCTCATGCCTGCCGGGTTTGTTGCGTCAGGGTGGTTCAGGAAGACGGAGAAACGTGAAAGTGCGGGCCTATGATCCGAGCAGTCCGGCCTCTACTCAGATCGTTCGCCCTATGCCAGGGGCGCTTCTGTTGCTGGCTGCTCCCTGAAGTCGCTGGGGGGCTGTCCGTACCATCTTCGGAATGCCGTGCTGAAGGTACTGGCGTCGCTATATCCGAGAAGATAGGCGATCTCGGTGAGCGGAAGCGTGCTGTTGAGCAGATAGTCCCGGGCCAGAGCCTTTCGCAGATTGGCGACGACCGCTGCGAAGCTCGTGCCCTCGTCGGTCAGTCGGCGGGCCAGCGTTCGGGCGCTCATCCCAAGTTCCGCCGCAATTGCGTCCTGCTGGGCCGTGCCGGCTGCAAGACGCGCCGTGATCTGCCTCTCAACAACCCGGGCCACACTGTTGGGTGTCTGCGGCATCCGAGCCAGCGTGTTCTCGCAAATGACCGAAAGCGTCCGCTGCAAGTTGTCGTCGGCCGTCAACAGCGGCACATCCATATCAGCCGCCTTGAAGGCAATGCTGTTCTCCGCGGCACCAAACAGGACATTGCAGCCAAAGAACCTGTCGAGGGCCTCGGTGCCGGTCAGCCGCTGATGCGCGAACCGAACATGCGTCGGACGGATTTGCCGATTGGAGTAGTCCCGCAGGGCGAAGACCGTGCCAACGGCTCCAAACTCGGCATATTGCCCGGTCGGAATGCTTGCTGGCACATCGTAGTGCCAGGTCAGCCGGGTGGTTTCCGGGCCTTCTTCCATGGCCGTCTTGCTCGCGTCACCGATCACGCGCTGAAAACGGGTGATGTTTCGAAGGTAACCGCCAACGGTAGGTGCCGAAACGCCGACATAGGCGAGCAACCCGGCCTTCCTGACCAGGTCCGGCGACTGTGCCAGGCGGTATCCGACAAGGTCGTCCCTGGTCAAAGCGCTCGCCTTTTCAAACAACCAGGCAGTCTTGTCGAAGGACCAGCGAGCATCCGGGTCTTCGAGTTGAGATCTGGTTATCCCGAACTCCTTTCGGATATCCCGCTCGGAAAGGCCTGTTTTCTTCAACTCACCGACAATGATCTGTCCCCAGATTGCGCTGTGTTTTGGAATCTCGGATTTCATTTCTGGTCCGTAGTCTCGGTGTCTGACGTGTTGCGCCACGTTAAGGCCCGTCTGACCTTCTTGCCAGTTGCCAAAGCCAACGTTCGAACAACGCAACGCCCGTTTCGTTCAATACCCGCAGTGCCTTTCACACACTCGCCACCAAGGTAGGCGCGACGTCGGTCGCGAGTAACTCGAGATCCGTGCGGTGTGACACACCGAGTAGCGGCGCACATCGTCCGGGTTGGGCAGCTTGCTTGTTCGCTGTGGCTTTCGAAGCCGCCATTCTCGGCGCGCTACTTAAAAGTCCGCTCTGGGCCGTTCACGAGGGTCTGAGATCGTGCTGCGCTTGCGAAGTGCGGTGCTCGACCAACGACCGCAATGCGCAGATAGCGGCCGTATAGGGGCGCAAGGCGAACGGCGGGAAAGTCCGCATAGCGGTCACTGATGCACTGCGCAGCGAACGTCTGCATCGAGCCCAAATTGACTGATGCTGCGCGAAGCTCCAATGACAGCAATGCGCAGAAAGCGGGCTTTGCAAAGTTTGGCGAACAGCTCTCTTCTGACATCCAAGGGTAGGTCTTTATTCTGCGGTCGCAGATCGAATTGCAGCCGTCCACTGCAAGAGCAATGTATTGGGTTGGGTGAGTTCACAGTCCGCGGGCGAAGCTACCCTTGAGGCAGGTTACATCTAATTCAGATCTATGAACAAAACCGACCTTGTCCACAGCATGGAACAACTCTTGAGTATTCGTGGGAATTTGCCGAGACACGTTCAAACACTGGCTGCGAGACCTCAGTGTTCGTTTTTGCGGAGTGATGCAAGCGCCGTCTTAAGTATCTCTAAGCTTGCAGCGCGTTCTTCTGGTGTCATCGAGCTCGGGTCCAACACCATTTGAAAATTCGGGTTTTCATATACAACTTTTTCTGCGCGCGGTCTCGATTTCTTTTGACCCAAGACGCGGTATGTCATGACAGGTTGAGCCACGCCTTTGACTTGGATAGCACCGACTTCTTCGGTCTCTATTTCGTGGTTCACGTGCGCCCAGGTTTCGTACGAGATGTAAATCTCTCCTTCCTCGGCCTGATGCTCCAACCTTGATGCTACGTTCACAGCGCCGCCGATAATGGTGTAATCCATTCGGTCGTCACTTCCAAAATTCCCAACCGTACAAAAGCCTGTATTGATACCTATACGGCATTGTAAATGTTGCCTTATTCCTTGACGGCTCCATTTTGCCCGCAACTCTGTCAACTTGTCTCGCATTGCAATTGCCATTCTCACGCATGCCATAGCATCTTCCCGCACCCCTTTAGTCTCGGGATCTCCAAAGAAGACAAGGATTGCGTCGCCGATAAACTTATCTATCGTCGCACCGTGGTTCAGAGCGACTTCCGCCATTTCGGTCAGGTAGCTGTTCAGGAGTTCTGTTAAATCTTCCGACTCCATCTGATCCGTAAGCTCTGTGAAGCCGGCGACGTCCGAGAAAAACACTGTCAGCTTTTTTCGCTTACTCGCGAGTTTAACTTCTTGGCGACCGGAAAAGATCGAGTTGTAGACTTGAGGCGATAAGTATTTGGCAAGCTTTCCTGACAATGCCTCAAGCTCTTGGTTTTTTTGGGTAACTTCTTCGGCGGCGATGCGCTGTTTTTCGGCTAATGCATTCAGTTCCCGCTCGTTACGATCACTTAATCGCATCATGCGCCGTGTGGTTCTGAGCAGCTTTCTGTATTCTCCGACAAGGTTTTCAATTGATTTGCGTGCTTCACCATTCGGAAATTGTCCACTGTTTAAAGCTGCTTCCGCGACTTCCAAAGCCTCGTTCTCGCGAACAAAGAGATCGTCGATAGTCATCGATCCAACAACTTTTCCAGTGTGAACTTGGCATGTTTCAGGTCTTCCCCAAACTCCTCCCCAAGTTCTTCCATGGTTTCGTCTTCGGGGTCGTGAAACCAGTAGACGTCAACACTTTTCCCCGCCTCAGCCGCGGAATCCAAAAGCTCCATGATCAACATGATGGCCTTGGCGCTGGACGAATTGAAATAGATGAGTTCAAAGTCAAAACGACATTTGGATATTGAACCATCCGACAACCAACTTTTTAAAGCATCAAACAACGGGTTGTAAAATGTCGTAACATCCTCAGGGTAGGATTCCCCAATCAGTTTGAGGTGGCCAACGTCAAAATCGAACGCCACGGCCGGGGTGCGGTTTGTTGCCGGGATATCAATTTTCTGCATTCGTACCCTCTTAAACCGTCGCTTTGAGTGCGAAGAATGCGTGCTGATCGTCAATCCGCATAAAATCAAACTCGATTGGCTTTGACGCTCGGCGCGCAATTTCAATTAACCCGATACCTGCACTATTGCTGACGGCGTCAGTTTCTGACCGGAGTTGGCCTTTGTACGCAGCCCTAAGTTCCTCACGATTCATGGCGCGTAGTTCGGAAAGTCGTTTTCGCATGTTGTCTACGTCACTCAAAAGGATCAGATTGCCCGCATGAACGACATAGCCGTCGGCCTCGTTTCCTATGGTCACGATGCCGTAACTTATATCCAGTACCTCGGTCTCACCGTCGGCTGGTAGCCGTTCGACTGAATATCTGATCATGTTCTGCATTTGCTCTACGAAAACAGCGAAAACGCTTCGGAGAGTTTTGGTGTCGGCATCTTCAGACACTAATTTCTGCTTTAACGCATCGCCAACACCACTGAGGATACCTTCGGTTACATACCCACTGTATGCAAAGACAACGCCTTGTCGGCGCAGGTTGGCGCGTAGTTCGTAGACTTCGCTTGCAAGCATCTGTTCCCCTTGGTCATGCTTGGGTGGCACCAAGTTCAATTCAGGTCTTAATATCATAAGATACACATTTATGCATTTTTAGTGTATCAATTGTGCAGTGTTGTTAGTGGGGAGGTTAATATGATTAGGCTATTGTGTGTGGTCGCCGTAGTAATATCGTCCGACCCGGCTACAGCGGCCGATATTCCAACTGAGGTCAAGGCAAAGCTCCAATCCGCCATGATTTCGCATGTCGATGGGGTCATGGTCGACGGTTCTTACACGTATCTGGACACGACCACCAACGCGTTTGAAACCGTTTACCCTGCAAATGTTCATCCCATGGTTCTTCTTGCGGGAAATGACTATTTCGTCTGCTCTGAAATGATAACCGAAGATGGCGACACCGTGACCGCAGACTTTCTAGTGCGTGAAGTTTCCGGGGACTACAAAGTTGTACAGATGATCGTCAACAATCGTGGCGCTCTTCAGGCCGCGATGAAGAACATCGGGAACTAGATACCGGACACTATAGAGGCATTTAGTGGGTAAAGTCTGGGCATTCTTGAAGCGCCGAATATTTCTGAAGCATATTCTGGCGACCCTGCTGCTCGGAGGCGTGTTAAATGCCATTGTGCTTCTTTTTTACTATGAATTCAAAAAGAAAGCTCAATCGGATCAGGTTGCCGCAGAGGTTGCAACGATTGCCAATCGTATAGCGCGCCCGTTGGCTGAATTGGTTGAAGTAGGGAATTTTGCGCAAGCAACGAGTCTGCTCGCCGTCTACTCGGGTTTTCCTTACGTTATTTGCGCTGAACAGAGGTTAGAGCGAAGCTTGGAAACACTGGTTTCCTGGCCTGCTATTGGATGCGACAAGATAAATAAATCTGGTCTAGACATCGTCGTTTCTGTTCCTACGGCCGCAGGGCCAGCCACGATGTTGGTCCGAATTGATCAGGAGATCTTGAACAATGAGTTAAAGACAGAAGTAAGTGTTGTGGTCCTTCTTGGAATCCTCGGGGGATTTGCGCTCATCTTAGCAGGCGCTGCTGCATTTTTATGGCTCATCAACAGACCTCTAGGCCAAATGTTGAAAGCCATCGAAAGGTTCGAGCAATACGATGACCCTAAAATTGTCCCATACGAGTCGGAAGATGAGATTGGCAAGGTTGTTCAAAGCTATAACTCAATGCTGGATCGCGAGGTTGAACGTGTCAATGAAATCCGAGAGGCGCACCATCAGATCGTCGCAAGCGTAAACTATGCCACGCGAATTCAGCAGGGTTTGTTGCCTACGACAAGCCAGTGCGAGGAAGCCTTTGCTGATTTCGCTGTCATATGGGAACCACGCGATTTGGTTGGTGGGGATATCTACTGGATCAAAACGGACGGCCCAATTACGACGCTCGCCTTAATTGATTGCACTGGACATGGCGTTCCCGGAGGCTTCATGACGATGCTGGCAATCGCTACACTCGAGCGGCTTTACTTCGAAAATGAAACGCTTAGCCCGTCGCTGGCACTGTCCAAGCTGAGCGATTTGACGCGTGCACTTCTAAATCAGGATACTGCAAACTGGACTTCCAACGACGGCATGGACGCCGCGATTTGCCAGATCGATTCAGCAAAAGGGGTGGCGACGTTTGCAGGTGCGCGTATGTCTCTTTTGGTCAAATCCAAGATCGGCATTGACCGAATCCGAGGTGATAAGCTGAGCATTGGGTATGTGGACACTCCTATTGGTCCAAAATTCTTGGAGCACGAAGTTCAAATAGATCAAATCACAGATTTTTTTGTTTCAACTGATGGGTTGATTGACCAATTAGGTGGAGAAAAACGCTTAGCTTTTGGTTTTCAAAGAATTGTATCTGTATTTGAACAGGAAGAGTGGTCGTGTTCGGAAGATCTATTGTCGGCTATTCACAGCGCTTTTCAAGATTATAGTACGAATGAAGAACGTTTGGATGACTTAACCATGATTGCTTTTCGCACTGCTCGAAATACAGATTAAGGTGTGTTTGTGAGGTGCGACGCCCTCCGCTTATCCGTAAACGTTGATGTCTACTCCTGTACTATCTAAGGCTTTGTTAGGCGTTATTAAAACTGAGGTGACATTGATTTTTCCCCGCTGAACAGACGCTACAGTGGACTGAATGCATCGGCCCAATGGCATTTTCAACGGGGCAGAAAGACTGTCACCAAACGCATGAGCACACGCATCAGCATGAACACAAATGACGCTGTGATCGAGTTGGCCTTGCAAGGTCATGGTGTCGGGCGGCTTCTGTCCGATCAAGTCGCACCCTACATTGCAGATGGGCGGCTCAAGACTGTTCTAAAGTCGTATGAACCACCCGAAGTCCCCATCCATCTTGTGCATCAAGAGGGACGATCCGTGTCTGCGAAGGTGCGCACCTTTGTTGACTTTGCTGTCGGACGTCTAAAATCACATCCCCTTCTTGTCGGGAATCAAACACAGGTCCAAAAGCAAGATTAACAAATGGGCGGGCGTCGCGCTATTCAGCCACTGCCGCGACCGAGGCGATCCATGCATTTGGCACAAAGGCATCATCCAACGCGGTGTCCGCCACATGGTTCGTATAGTTCGACAGGGTTTTCAACGCTGTGCCGAGGATGACTTCCAGCATAGATTGGCGTGTGTAACCAGCCGTCAGAAACGCCTCGACCTGTGCGTCGCTGGGCCAGCCTCGGCTTTCGTTGATCACGATGGCGAATTTGCGCAGTGCTTCCAATTTGGGGTCGGCGATAGGGCTGCCATCACGTAACGCTGCGATCACGTCTTCAGGGACACCGGCCATCAGTGAAAGAGTGGTATGGGCGGCCATGCAGTACTTGCACCCATTCAACCGGTTATTAGTCATAAGGATGATCTGGCGCTCAGTCTCTGACAGGCTGGTCTTTCCAAAGATGCTGGAAAGTGTCGTATAGCCTTCCAAAATTGCGGGCGCTTCGGCCATGGCCGCATAAAGGTTGGGCACAAAACCATATCCTTTCAGCGATGCTTCCAGAATTGGTTTCGCGACATCAGGGGCTGAGGCGATTGTATATGTCTCAAAATCAGTCATGTCTGGTTTCCTTTGGGAAGAGTTTTCGACACACGCGAATTGTCATTGCGGACAGGGTGTCTTGGAGAAATGCCGGCCTTTTGGGGAGGGGAGAGGCAGCGGTGGCTCCGACCGGCAAAAGCCACCAAATTCCTCGATCAAAGGCTGCCGACAGGAGTGTTGTGGATGTCTGCCCACTTGGCATGGGCGCCTTGGATCACGGTCTCTTTGTCCTCAAGGTACTTCTTGAAGATTTCCTCGTTCACAAAGAGATAGAGCTTGTCGTCCACGATATCGGCATACCGAACATCGCCATCAAGCTTCTTGCCTACATAGACGCCAAAGGCGCAGAACCCGCCGAATTGAGGCAGATGTGCCGTCGGATCCGCCTCGAATGTGGCTTTCGCTGCCTGCGACGCAAAATAGTAGTCCACTCCATCATGGGCTGATGTAAAAGTGGCGTTGCCCATTTCGGGTATTTCGGCTTCAAACATCGATACAGGATCGACGCCATGCATGCCTAGGGGCTGCCCAGTCAAGGTAAGACTGTTCGAAACGTTGTATTCATCGTCAGCCAATGCCGCCGCCGCCAGGGCGAGAGTCAACGCTGTTGTAAGCGCGGGAAATTTAAAGATGCGTGTCATGATATGTCCTTTCAGGATGCTAGGATCAAATTTGAAGATCGATTTGGGTCAGGCCGATTGGCCAATGCGCTCAACCGCGTCGTCGGTCCACCAGACGCCGTTGGCGACCATGCGGAAGTTGATGACGGCGGCGAGATACCCGTCACCTTCAGGCACCTTGGCCCCGGCTGTGGCATCGCGAACGACAGCGACTTCGTAGCCCAGCTCCAGCAACTCGTAGAGATGCGCCTGCGTACACAGGTTCGCCGACATCCCCGCGAGGATCACCTTGTCGATCTTGCGTTTACGCAATTGCAGGTTCAGGTCATTCTGAGCAGGGCTGTAAACCTTGTGTGGCGAGCAAATGATGGTTTCGCCATCCTCGATGTACTTCTTGTATTGCGGCATCCAGTCGGCACCTGAGCCCTCGAAGTTGTCCAAATTGAGCGGTCCCAGGCGGTCAAACATGCCGATGCTGTGCATCGTGGCTTCCAGAGTGCCCTCGAACTCCCATTTGTGGTCATGTGGGTAGTAATAGTGGGGCGAGATGAAGACCGGCATCCCCGCAGCCTTGGCGGCAATGAAAAGCCGTTCGATATTGTCGACCGTGCCCTGTTCGGTCACGCTTTCGCCAACGACACCCCACGTCACACCGTCCTCTGACAAAAAATCAATCTGGGGGTCGGTCACCACAAGCGCAGTACGCCCCGGCTCGATGGTCATGTCGATTTGGGGAAGGCCTGGATTTTCCGGGTCAGCATAGTAGGCGCGTGCTTCGTCGGTCGCGGCAAGGGCCTGCCCGCCAGCCACTATTGTTGTACCTGCCGCGGCCGCACCGGCGGCTTGTTGCAAGAGTCGCCGGCGCGCCATATCAACGCGTTCGGGCGTGACGTCGCAAGCGCAGCTTGCTCCATGTTTGTGGTCATGATTGCTCATTGCAAATTTCCTTTGTCTGAGAGGGGCAATTGGGTTTGCTTTACTCGGCAGCGCCCCAGGTGGATCTGACAAAGAAGAAGTTATGCACCACATCGATTGAGGTATCGGCCCGCCCTGCCAAGGTTTTGGCCGAACCTGCCATGTGGTCTTGAGGTGTGTGCCTAGTCGGAGGTCGCTTGCTGCCTGAATCGTGCCGGAGCCTGGCCAACCCAGCGCTTGAAGGCGCGGCTGAACGTGCTCTGTTCCGAAAACCCGGTCATAAAGGCGATCTCGGCTATGGAAGCCTTACCGTCACGGAGCAGGTCACGAGCGAGTGCAACTTGTGCCTGACCAAGAACGTCGCGATAGGTCAGCCCTTCTTCGGCCAACCTGCGGTAAAGAGTGCGCTCGCTCATTCCCATCTCTTGGGCGACATGCGCCGCCTGCGGTGCGCCGTTACTTAGGGCTGGCGTAAGCCGGTGGACAATTGCTTGGCTCAGTGAGGTGTCGTCATCGCGAGAGTTGAACTCCTCATCCAGGTGCTTCGTCATGAAATCTGACAAGCCCGGATCGCCAAGACGATTTTCGCTTTCCAGCATAGCAGGGCGCATAGCAATGGCGTTGTGGTCAGTACCAAATTGCACGGGACAAGCAAAATGCTGGGCGTAACGTTCATGCTCTTGTCGGCACGCATGTTTGAACGCGACATATTCGAGCGACAATCCAGCACCCACAAACCGATACATATTCCGTGCAAAGGCGGCAAGCGCGCATTCGTTGCGCAATTCCAAGGCGGCGCGATGTGGCGTTTGCCCTTCAAATATCCAAAGGACCGGATCGCCGGTTTCGTCAAGTCTGTAAACTGCGGTGTCCGTGACGAGACGAAAATAACGTTCAATCCGTTGCAAAGATTCCCGCAAGGTGGGAGCTGTCTTTACAGCCAGGCCAAGGACGCCGAGATCATCGGTCGCAATCGCGTTCGCATAGGCCTCAACCAACGCAACCTCATCCGCTTGTTGCGCACGAATCCAATCTATCAAATCGAAATACGCATCATCCGCCAATTGGCCGTCTTGAGCTTCTGGTAAACGCAGCACGACAGCGCCATTCGAAATCAGGGCGCCATCGTCGTTCAGCGTCATCCCGGCGGCGTTGGCCATCGCGCGGGCGAATGCGTAAGTTACACTTGCCATACAGTGAGATTAGCACTGGAATGCTCTTTCACACCAGATCGTCCCACCCAGTGATAGGTATAATAAATAAAGACAGCCTCGATCTTCGGGCGCTTGAGGATAAATGCGCCAAACTGATAAAACTCGTCATCAGGTTTTCTGAACGGTATCGTCCGAAAGCGTGAAGAAGCATGCAGTCATAGAGGTCATGGTAGATGGGCGAAATTTTTATATCTGTGCTGCTGCCGCTCGCAGTTGTTGTCATCATGTTCTGCCTTGGCCTCGGACTCACAGCGGCTGACTTTCAACGCATCGGACGACGTCCACGTGCCTTTTGCGTCGGGGCTCTCAACCAGATCATTTTGCTGCCTTGCATCGCTTTGATGGTGATCTTTATCTTTGGGATTTCCACCGAGACAGCCGTTGGCATTATGATTTTAGCGGCCTGTCCGGGCGGGGCGATCAGTAACATCGTAACCAAGCTTTCGAATTGGGATGTTGCTTTGTCCGTTACTCTTACAGCAGTCTTCAGTCTGACTTGTGTCGTTACCGTACCGCTTATCCTGGGGTTTTCGATGCAGATGTTCATGGGGGCAACTGCGCCCGCCATCGACATCTCTTCGACGGCTTTAGCAATGTTTTTTTTAACAGCTTCTCCAATCCTAGTCGGGGTGACCGCGCGGTCATTGGCGCCGCGTATTGTAGCCGCTGTCGAACCAGTCTTTAGCAAGGTCTCTATGCTACTTTTTGCGCTGGTCATTGGAGGCGCGATCATTTCAAACTGGGTGGTGGTCGCGGATAACTTCCTTAGGCTTGGACCCGCACTTTTGGTTGTAGGTGCGTCACTCACGTTTATTGGCATCATGAGTTCAGGGATGCTCGGATGCACAGACATCGAGGCGAAGACGATTTCAATTGAGACCGGCGTTCAAAACGGAGCTTTGGGGATCGCAATTGCCACCTTGCTGTTGCCTAACACCAATGGGTTAAGCGAATATGCCATCCCATCCGCAATTTATAGCGTGGTCTGGATCGTAACAATGTTGCCTGTGTTCGCTTTCCTTGCGCGAAGAAGCCCAATTTTATGATCCTGACGCCTATTTGCCAGCTCTGATTATGGGCTGGGCCAAGTCCCTTAGTTTCCATGCCGGAGCGCCATCTGGTCAAAGAGCGATCAAGGAGCTCCCAAGCCCTCTGTGGAACGGCCGCTTTGGCGATTTTCCCTGTTGGAGGGGAAAACTGTTGCCGCCAGTGCGGTGGATCCTGCGTCAGCGAAGGTGTAGACTCCAAGGTCAGTTTTGTCCGCAAGGCAGAAGTCACCACGCTTGGATGTGAAGCCCCGGTTTTGAGCTCAATCCATCCTTTGAAGACTTACGAGAACGGCTCAAATGAAATTGCCTTTAACCAAACGACGAACTTGCTGGGGTCTCGTTAGGCAAACCTGCCGTTCGTAGTGTTCCAACGGAAATTCTGTGCGGAACCCGGATTTGCGTTAAGGTTGCGTACACATCGTTGCTTCCTCATTTTGAGACGAAGTGATCCAAAGCAAGATTGAAAGAGAATTGAATGAAACGCCTGTTTCCATCTCTGCCCGAGAACGCGACACTGGGAAGTGTTTATCAAGCCTTTCCGGACAAGCTTTCTCCGCTTTGTGCGTACGAAAGCTTGGTGATGAGAGGAGAGAGCGACCTATCGGTTGCCCAACGTGAATTGATTGCAGCCTATGTCTCGGGCTTGAATGCTTGTGCGTATTGCCATGGCGCACACATCGTTTTCGCCAAAGCCTACGGCATTGAGGTCGAGACAATCGAGGCACTGATGGAAGACCGCGATACGGCACCAATCGAAGACCATCTCCAACCGTTACTGGCATACATTGAAAAGCTCACCGTCTCGCCATCGCGAATGACAGAAGCCGACGCAAATGCGGTCTACGCGGCAGGCTGGTCAGAGAGCGCGCTGTTCGATGCTATCCAGGTCTGTGGTGTCTTTAATCTCGTGAACCGTTTCATAGAAGGAACCGGTGTCCAGAGCCCTGGCAACGACCCAAGACAAGCAGACGAAGCCACTTTGGATCGATACCGCAGCGACACTTTCTATACCGATTTCGGACGAGAGAACGGCCTCGACATCCCTTGAATTGATGTTGCTCGAACTTTCGAACGACGACAAAAAGCTGGCCCGATATCGCGGCAGAAGCGGCCTTATCTCCCGAGGTTAACCAATACGTCGATACCAGTCGGCGCATTCATTTATTGTTGGTGGATCCATGCTCAAAACTCAACGATCCATCCTGCTTTTCTTAGATAACCCAATTTCTGATAAGTTTTGGAGACTTGTGGTCTTTGTAAGGGGAGCGAGTTGCTTAAATTTGACGCTGAAACAACGAAATTACTTGAAATCGCCTATCAAGGCGCAGAACTGACGCGGCGAAGACAGGCTTCATTTGATGCGCTGTGCCCGGCTCCTGGTGAAACTATTTTGGACATCGGTTGTGGCAACGGGATGTTAACAGTTGAGTTGGCCCGGGCAGTTGGCTCGGATGGCTATGTCATCGGGATCGACCCAAGCGCTGACATGACGGCAGCTGCTAGAGAACGGTGCAGCGACTACGCAAACGTGGAGTTTCGTGCTGGTGCCGCAAATAGCTTGCCCATTGAGGATGAGAGTGCTGACAAGGCCGTCTCGGTACAGGTCTTTGAGTACATCGAAGACGTAGACGGTGCGTTGGCTGACACGCTGCGGTGCGTCAAACCCGGCGGGCGCCTCGTCATCAGCGATCTACACTTTGGCAGCTTGATCTGGTTCAGCGATGAGCCCGACAGAATGCAAAAGATGCTGACTTCCTGGAACCAGCACTTTGTGAGTGGTTCCCTCCCGGAAAGACTGCCCGCACTGATCAAAGCGCGTGGCGACCATGTGGAAGATGTATTGTCGTTCACAATGACAGATCACCAGTTAAAGCCTGATGGCCTCGCAATCATGATGATGCACCTCATGAAGCAATACGCTGTTGCAAATGATCATGTTGATCCCGCTTTTGCACTATCGTGGTTTGACGAACAGTTCAGCCTTGCAAAAGTTGGGCGCTTCTTCTTTTCGATGACCCAATTTATCGTCGTGGTGCGCAAAAAGGATTGATCGTTCTACAACGCGCCCCTTGACCTCGGCTGCGCTCGCTAAACCATCTTATGGAGCAGGGTTGGTGGCTGGCTGTTGTCTACCGTCGCAACTCGAATGCCAAGAGTTAGGGCCGCCTCGAAATCAGTGTTGCAAATACCTGATAGCCAAAAAGTGTGCGCTCTCTTGCTCGACGGCGATACTCGGCGACCAATCCATTGTGCAGATCCTCTCCAATTTCACCGCGTTTCATTAGCACCTTTCCAGTCTCTTCGACCCAAGGGAGCATTTGGTCGTTGTCCAGAATGCTTCTGCTTTGAAGACTGAAGTCTTCAACTGTGAACCCCGCATTGGAGGCCAGGCCGCGCAGCTTGGCGACAACAAATGGGTCGGTCACGAACTCGTTCACAAATATCTTGGCGCAGGCGCCCAGGGGATCGTTCGGCATGTTTCCCAGTGACGCTTTCGAAAAGTCAGCGTCACACACTACGAGACACCCCCCCGACCGAAGGACGCGCCCTGCTTCGGCTAAAAGAGGTGCCGGATCTTCCACATGGGTAAGCACTGTGTGCATTATCACGTTATCAACTGAGCCATCATCCAGGGGAAGCGACGCTCCTCCTGCGACCTCAAACTCCACATTGTCGTGGCCCCCAACCCGCGCCCTTGCTTCGGTCACAAAGCCTACAGACGGCTCGAAACCAATAACACGCGCGGGTTTGGCCTTCTCCGCAATGCGGCGCGTGACAGCTCCTGCACCGCATCCGACTTCAATCGTTAGGCTATCTTTCGCAAACAAAAGTTTGGCCAGATAGTCTGAAACGATCTTTTCCATTGTGGGGTCGGCCTGACGCGCGTCCATCGAGTCGGCAAATGCGGAAATGAACTCCGCTCCCGCAGCATCTACATCTTGAAACGGATCAGCCATCCCCACCAGCCTCCAATACTGCTCAGTATTCTCTACCAAAAATCCTAGCATCACCTGAATCAAGCACAAGCCGTGCCGAAATGCTTAACTTGGGGCAAATAGGAGGTTTATGCCAAGGGCAAGGAGCTTCAGTAAAAAGCCCTGAGCGAACCTCGTATTCAGGCAGTTGGAGTAGAGGGCCGCATCATCTATCGTCGAACGCATGTCGAACAAGGGGCAACAGTTGCAACGAAGGTTGGCGGCAATTCTAGCCGCGGATGTCGTTGGGTATTCGGCGCTTATGCACCAAGATGAAAGCTGACGATGTCACAGGAACACTGGAAGACGCTTTGGCTGCATCAGGTTGTGACAGTGTCACCGTTGCCCACAAGCCCCGGCTGCTCAGCGACAACGGCAGCAG